>JAUIEA010000106.1 GCA_030429045.1 Bacteroidia bacterium
CACAAGATCACCTTCAAGGTGTCAGACAAGTGTGGAAACTTCAACACCTGCACGAAGCTGTTCACGATCAGTGACTGTAAGAAGCCAACACCGATCTGTCACGCTGTCAGCATCGAACTGATGCCGTCAAGCGGCATGGCAGAGGTATGGGCGACGAGCCTTGAAGTAGGCGACAGCTACGACAACTGCACCGAGTACAGCGATCTGAAGATCCTGGTCGAGCGCCTCAGCGATGTAGGTGCTGGTCAGACGGCTCCAGATGCTAATGCTGCTGCATCTGTGAAGGTATCTTGCGACGACTTGCCACCGAACACCATGAGCCCGGTAGTCGAAGTGGCTGTATGGGTAGGAGACGAGGCAGGCAACTGGGATTACTGTGTCACCACGATCACTGTCCAGGATTGGATGGGCGCTTGTGGCGGAACAATGAATGCTGTGTTGACAGGTTATGTGGCAGATGAAGCAGGAGAGCCGATCGAACTGGTCAGTATCGACCTGACCGGCAATGGATCCAATATGGCCAAGCAGATCACGGGTGGTACAGGAGGCGTTTCCTTCGGTGCTGTTCCGACAACGGGTCAATACACCGTAACACCGCAAAAGGATATCAATCCATTGAACGGTGTGAGCACCTATGACCTGCTCTTGATCCAGAAGCATTTATTGGCGATCAAATCCCTGAACTCGCCTTACAAGCTGATCGCTGCGGACGTCAACAACAACTGCAACATATCCATATCCGATATCATTGAGCTGCGGAAGATGATCCTGGCCCCTGGTAACAACTTTGCCAACAACACCAGCTGGCGTTTTGTGGAGGCAGCTTATGCTTTCCCAAATCCGAACAAGCCGTGTGCATTCGCAGAAGTCAAAAGCTTCAATGGGCTGAATGTCGGAATGAACAGCGCCAATTTCGTTGGTGTGAAGATCGGAGATGTCAGCGGTGATGCGGTACCAAATACCTTGCTGGGGACAGAGACGCGAAACAGTGTTGGCCAGTTGACATTTGACCTGGATGAGAAGAGCTTTGCAGCCGGTGAGACGTTTACCATGGAAGTCAGAGCGAATGGATTCGCGGAGATCCAGGGGTATCAATATACGCTGGATGTGGATCAAAGCATCCTGGAAATGATCCGGGTTGATGCCCTCTGGTCAGATCTGAGTGCTTCCAATTTTGGACAAGCCCGAACGCTGGAAGGCATCCTGACAACCAGCTGGAATGCCAGCGCACCGATTACCGTAGAAGATGGTACAGTTCTGTACAGTGTTACGTTCAAGGCAAGAGCAGCTGGAAAGTTGAGCCAGGCGTTGACCGTCAATTCCAAGGTGACACGGGCCGAGGCCTATGACCAGGAGGATGAATTGCTGGACGTGCACTTCCGCTTTGACAATGGTATCATCGCCGGTGGCGATTTTGAGCTCTATCAGAACGAGCCCAACCCGTTTGGCGATCTGACCCGCATTGGCTTCCAATTGCCAGGTAGTGGGAAGGCTGTACTGACCGTACATGATGTGACCGGAAAGGTGGTTTACCGCACAGAGGGTGACTTCAGCAAGGGATACAATGAGTTTGTCCTGCGGGCAGCCGAAGTGCCTGCTTACGGCATGCTGTATTATACCGTACAGAGTGGTGAACATGTGGCCACAAAGCGGATGATCATGCAGGAATAAAGGTGCCGTTCTGGAAAATTGAACTAAAGCCCGATGGTCAGATCTGACCATCGGGCTTTTTGTTTGGGCTGTTTCCCGGACTGATCAGAAGGGTAGGGTGAATTACGATCAGGACACTTGCAGGAGGCTGGATCCACCTGCACTCATTGCATTCCCGAGCAGTCAAATAGATGGAGAAGGTGCCCGGGGAGTTCGCGCGGCTGTTCGGTATTTCCAGCTGGAGGCATGAGAGCATTCCACCATCGTTTGCGGGGCGTGCGAACATAGATAGAAGCATGTACTCCCCAAAGTAACTATTGACGTGAATGGCAGTTATCCTCCATGGAGGGAGATCAAGCACCCGATCGCTCAGGCTGTATTTGATCTGCTTTCTTCTGAAGGAGCAAGAGGATAGACGCTATCCCGGATACCAAAAGTTGAGATGGTGAACAATCCCGATCTCATCATAACATGCCGTAGGATCATATGATCATTTTAACAAATATGGCATAGTTGTTGGAAGTTTGACCTGTATAGAGCCCGCCTGGCAAGAGTGCTGGTCAATGGCAAAATTGGAGCGAATGCGATCATGTACGTGCTCTTAACCATATCTATTCCTGGGATTCGACCTGTGGATTTGGATTGAAATAATGATTGGACTATGAGTAGAAGTAAGTTATTGGCAGTATTTGCGTGGTATTTTGATCTGGTACTGATCGAAAGTGTTGTCTGGCCCTTACACGATCTGGTCGAGTTTAACGAAGGTCCGTTATACCATTTTTCTGTGTTCTTCCGGGTCGTCGTTTTTGTGCTAACGATTGTCTACCACGTCAAGTGGAAGGATACTGCGAAATGGTTGAGTCCTGGCGAATACTTGACTGGTCAGCGTTTGATATCCGGACAAAAGGAAGGTGTCAAGATATTCAGCATCCATCGAACCTTCATGTTTGTGGTCTTGCTCGTGAATATGCTCTGCACCGCTAAGACAATGGATGTATCCTATTATGATATTGAGGTGAATTGGATAGTATTGCTGATCAATTACGCCTTTAATTTTTTACTTCTTTTTGGCACATACAAGTTGTCAGAGGCCAGGATTGAAGGCCTGCTGGCTGTGATTCTTGCGCTGGGATTCATGACAGGGAATCACGCCCTGAACTATTTCAGTCTTGATGTTCAACCAGCCAGAAACATGTTTATACTCTATCTGCTGCTCACGTTGGCAAATGTGGCGGTCTACTCCTATTATACGAAGCATAAGTCTACCGATCAAATGAGGATTTCGATGGGTTAGCCTGTCTTTTAAGGAGCTGGAATGATGGATATGAAAGAGGTATGAGTTGTACAAATTTTGGATGATGGAGGGGAGGATTGAGGCTTTGGTACGCGAAAAATGTCAGGGATTACCCGTCCCTGTACACAGGTATTTGCATTCAGTTTTTCAACAGATCATTGATGTTGAATTCAAGAACTCAATGCCAATTGATCAAGTTAAAACCATATTGAGTCGGATCCAGTTCTCTAATGGAGATCGGTATGGCGATTCTCATATTTTGGAAATCAAGTATTCTGAATCGGATGCTGGAAGTAATGTATTCCCGGATTGGAAAATAGTATGGTCAGAGGAGGATCCAAATGAAGTCCATCGAATTGATGAGATAATAGGGTGGATAGTTCGGGCAAACCGAATTGATCCTATCCTGGAGCGTCGACCCAAATATATCTCAAGATGTCAGGAGCGGAAGGTCGTTTTCAGGGAGTTGAACGGCCAGGATATCTCATTGTCTGTTCGGGATATCGTCTATATGGGTGCCGAGGGCGATTTCACCCGGGTATTTCACGGGCATCATGGCATGCTCCATTCCAATTTGGTGGATCTCAGTATGAAAAGCGCCGAAGAGATGATGTCGGCCCTGTGCTTTTACAGGATACACCGGAGCTATATGGTCAATTTGGGCTGTATACGTAAAATTCAAACGTTCAGTTCTTTATCTCATGTTGTCCTTTGTTCCGGGGTCCAGTTGCCAATCGCACGGAGAAGGAAGGTCGGATTGCAGGAAATGCGCCTTCAAGCCAACATGATGAACAGCCATTCATAGTAATTCATGCCAATACGGTTTATTACATGGCAAATAACTACCATGTATAAATAATTGATAGCGTAAAGAGTCTACTTGACAGCCCCCCATTTGATAGCGACTGACCGGGTTTGTGCCCTTACCGTTTATCTGAAAAACCGGCACGCCGGGCAATATGGGAATAACTTTATGGTCTGTGAGTGTATAGACAGGTGGGTGCTGATCCATTTGTTTGTCAGGCTCACTGTTGATTCAATGGATCAACTTTTATAAGTCCCTCCCCCCCGAAGACTGGTTTTTGCTCCGCAAGGAGCATGCTCATCTGTTTAGTAACGAGATGAGTTTTGTGTTGTACCTATGAACATATCTTACTATGAAAGCTATTTTGACCGATTTGAGAGGTAAGCCAGAATTTTCAATTCCCGGATTGAATTTCTTGCAAAAATGGATGGGACGGGCGATAAGCCTGATCCTCCTGACGGCACTGTTCAGCTTGCATTCTCTGAATGCCCAGGTGTTGATCAATCCTGCCGCTGAGGGTGGATTCCAGAATGGAACCACATTTGGCAGTAACGGATGGACGGTAGTGAACGGAACAGTGCAGAATAAATGGTATGTCGGTACAGTACCAACGGGTTTTACAGATCGCTCAGCCTATATTTCTGAAGACCTGGGTGTTTCACACACCTATGATAATACATCTACTTCCGTAGTGCATTTTTATCGGGATGTTACATTCCCGGAAGGGGTGCCGGAGTTCGTCCTCTCATTTAACTGGAAAGGGGATGGCGAAAGCGGACCCTTTGATGCCATGATAGTGAGTCTGGCACCAACGTCCTATACACCTGTGGCGACCAACGTCAGTTTGGGTACCGGCCGATTGGCCCCTCCTGCGAATATGCTGGGTGGGATGCTATCGCCACAGATCAATAATCAAGTTAACGTGGCCACGGCCACCTACACCCTGAAAAGTGCTGACATCGGCAACTGTTCCGGTCCCGCTACTCTCCGGTTGATCTTTACCTGGAAGAATGACGGATCACTGGGTGACAATCCTGCCGGGGCGATAGACAATATTTCGCTTGTCGGCGTGCCTAAGACCATCAGCAAGCCTGCAGACCGCTGCACAGATGGCGCCAATATCGTGTATAATGCAACCCCGGTTCCGGGTGCCGGTGAAACGGGTGTGTATACGATCGTACAGAATACCCCCGGTTTTACGGATAATGGAAATGGAACGGCCAACTGGACAGTGAGTAATTCCATTGCCGGCAGCTATCTCGTGACCTATAAATTTACAAATACCGCAAATTGTGTCTTTACAATAAAGGATACGGTTGAGATTTTTAAGGCCCCTGTAGCCAAACTAAAGGATTACACGTTGAACTGTGCTACGCCAGGGACGACATTTGACCTGAAGCTGATGTATGATCAGCTGGTGGCCAATACCCCGGGTGGGACATGGAGTGTCTCACCTGGAGGGATCTTTACACCCGGCGATAGTACGATAACGGTGCCTTCTACCGGGGGTTGCTACACGGTGACCTATAACAATGTGCCCAACCCACATGGATGCGGGGGGACATACACGAGTACCAAGAATCTGCTCATCTTGCCGAATGTGCAGCCTGCATTTACCATGGACGGATCCGGTAATAATATTTTGGCCTGTACCGGTAGTGATGTCACCTATAATATGGTGCGGACCAGCAATGGCGCAATGCCGGTCTTTACGCGCAATGGAGCTCCAACCGCTTTTGGGAATCAAACACTGTCTGCACCTGGTGTAGGGCAGAGTGTGACCTATACATTTTGTTTGCAGGAAACCAATAATCCCCCTGCTGCTTGCGGAACACAACCAGATGGCAATCATCAGGATTGTTCAGTTACGGTCTGCAAGACGGTTACCCTCTATAATGATGGTGTTTGTGGCACAGCCAACCAGGCGTTTGCCAGCGAGTGTCCACCCAACAGTAGTGGACTGGAAGTCTGTGGCGTGCAGTCTACCCCTTATATTGAGATTGGTTGCTCCTTTATTCAATTGCCGCCCATACCCATTAAAATTGCAGAAGCTGAATTGACGGGTCCTGCTGTCATTTCTTGTACGGATATGGATTTTCAGGTCCAATCCAGAGGATATGGTGGATTGTCCGATATTCCCGGTTTTAATGTTGTACTGGGTACCCTGGACGGGGCTTCCGTGATCTGTGCAGTAGCCACATGGTGTATTGACATTCCCCTGTTATTTGAGTGGTGTCCGTTCGGATGGTTGAATCCACTCAACTGGTGTGAAAAAACATTGGCTCAGCTCCTGTCAGATGGTCTTGCACTTTATCTCGGATCAGACAAGACCGGAGGTCAGGTCGTCGCGGATACGGATGGCGATGGCGCATTTGATATGGTTGTCAGAACCTATGAGACCTTCCCGGAGCAATCCACGATAACCAGTACGATCCCCAACAATGTGACGACCCAGGGCGGTGTCATTACGGTTCGCCACGTAGTCGGTTGGCCTTTTTATGCCGGCGCGGTTTGTGGTAGCATCGTAACCGAAGAAATTAACCTGTTGGATATTCTTGCACCATTTATAGATCTGATCCCTGTTGCTGGACCGATCATTAATGGTGTACTGGCCGGCGCGGGTTGTAGCATTTCCATGGTGTTTACAGACTATAAGGATCTGGTTATCCCTGTCCTGAACACCACAGCCCCGGAATTCTTGAATTGTCCGCCAAATGGATACGTCTTTACCGAAGACTTCAGTTGCCAGACGGCAGCGAACTGGTCCATCCCGGTTGCCCTCGAGGCATGCTATGGTGGTGTACTGGTCTATCAGGGTCGGACCATTGGAACCGATCCAACTGATTTCCCTGGTACTCCTGATCCAGTAGTCGATATCGCGACGACCGGATCCGGTGTTTACCAAACTGCAGGCCCTATCCCGGGATCGATCCTGTCTTCTTCTCCAGGAATGTACACGGTGACCTATACCGCCTATAACTGTAATGCGGTCCCATCAGAGTGCACGTTCAATATCCTCGTCACGACGGGCGATCCGGAGTTGACATGTCCGAACGACATCACCATCAATGCCGATGTGGATGTATGTGAAGCAGTGGTTACCGGTCTGTCACCGCTGACCGGAATGGGTTGTGCCACGATTATCAACTATGATGTTGATTATCCTGCTGTACCCGGATTTGTAGACTTCAGCACCAATACGCCTTATTCGGTTGCCAACAGAGGTACCCACCATGATGTCAGCGGAACAACCTTCCCTGCCGGAACAACAACCATCACCTATACCATGTTGGTGGATCTGAATGGTGACGGAGATGCCTCCGATCCTGGTGAATCGACCGACTGTACATTCACTGTCACACTGAATGATACGCAGAAGCCGGAAGCGCTTTGTATTGACCAGGAGATCAAACTGGATCTCAATGGTATGGCCACGATCTATGCCACCAGCAATGATGGAAACCCATTCCTGGATGGAGGTTCTACGGATAATTGTGATCCGAACCCCACGATCGAAATTCAGAAGCCAGGTGAAGCATTCAGTACCTCACTGACGTACAATTGCCTTGAAGTGGGCGACAATCTGGTCAATCTGCGTGTCACAGACGCATCAGATAATGTAGCGAGTTGTATCGCGAGGGTCAAAGTGATTGACTACCTCGATGGTATCAATATTACGTTGGATTACCCGGAACTTTGCCTGGAGGCAAACAACCCGATGCAACTGGATTTTGCCAACTACGTCACGATTACACTGAAAAACGGCCAGTCCATTACCCACCAGCAGCTTCCGGTTTTCTTGCCGGGTACAGGTGGATATTTTGGTATTTCCGCATTTTCCAATCCTGGCAGCGGTACACCGGGTACGATAACCCCTGACGGTGTCTATTCACCGGGCACGGGTACAGGTTATGTCACCATTTCCTACATATTGGTACCCGGAAATAATCCCCCTCCTCCGGGTAATGGAACCTACAACGGATGTTACAAGATCGAGCACGCAACATTCGAGCTCAGGCAGCCACTCGACATGATTTCACCGGAGTGCGCCTGTGTAGAAGAAAATGTGCGTGTTGTTGATCTCGGAGAGATCTCCGGAGGATTGGAGCCATACACCATTCAATATCAGGATGGCGTGCTTGACCTGGATGGAGATGGCGTCCCAGAGGACACCGATGGTGAGTATACATACGAGGACAATAATGGTAACCTCCATGATATCACCGACTTTAAAGAGGATCTGGGGGATCTTCGGATCACCTACAACCCATTCTCCAATTGGTCTATTACCATCGTGGATGCCAGGGGTTGTGAATTGTTCCGCTCCGGATCTTGTGACAATGATGACTTGAATGAAAATCCTTCAGTGGTCTGTCCGCCGAATCCGCCCACATTATTTACGGAACCTTTGTTCTGCGAAAGTCAGTTCGAATGGCAGCACCCGCTTCCGAGTGACAACTGTGCCGTCGTCCTGTATAACTATCAGATCACCAATCCGGATGGGACCATAGAAGGACCATTTACCCTGGATGATCTGTTAAATATTGCTCCGGGATCACCTCTCCAGGAGTTGTTCGAGGCAGAATATGAATTTGAGAAAGGGGTAACGACTGTCTTTTACTACGTTGAGGATGCTGTCGGTCTTCTGGACTCATGTTCATTCCAGGTGACTGTTGCAGATGATGATCCACCATACTTTATCAACTGTCCTTATCCACCAGTCGTGGAGAATGCAGAAACAGATCATTGTGATGCCTACGTCAACTTTGCATTGCCATTGGCAGAGGATAACTGTGATGTACCAGTGGTCACCCAGATCGACAATACAGGTCTGACCACCGGGGATCGTTTCCCTGTCGGTACGACTGTGATGTATTGGGAAGCTGTCGACCTGTCCAATAACCGGGATACCTGTCAGGTAAAGGTCATTGTAAATGACTACTGGCAGACGCCAAAGATCACCTGTCCGGCCGATGTCGTACAGAATAACGATCTGTGGCTGTGCGGAGCAGAGGTCTTTGACATCGCTCCGGTTGTAGAAAGTCCTTGTCAGGACAATCTGGCGATCACCTACTCTATTTTTGCAGATGCAGCACTGACCGAACGTCTCGCCTGCGGTGTCTGGGATGCCAGCGGAGAGTTCTTTGGTGTGGGCGACAGCTATGTGCGCTACAAGGTCCAGAACCAGCCATTGCTCCTGATCTCCGAAGTGACCCAGTCCAGTGGACTCGATCAACTGGAGATCACCAACCTTGGCCCTGCCGAGATCGATCTGACCTGTCTTGTGGTATCCAGAACAGCGGCAAACCCCGCTGCGGATGAAACCCTGGGTCCATTGAATCTTCTGCCGGCCCTGGATGGTATTCCATTGGGCGTTGGAGAAGTGATGGTCTTTGACTTTGCCTTTGATGGAGCTGCCAATATGGGCGCCTGTTATACCATCTCCTTCATGGATGTGATCATCGATGAGGTTGCGGTGAACGGATTTGCCCCTTGCGGTGATTTCACCGGCACATTGAACAGCGGCGATGTCATCCGGATCTGTGAAGATGATTCTAATGATGCAGCTGACTGGGTGGCCGCCGAGCTTTGTGCGCCACTGACGATCGGTACATTGAATCCAGACCTGGAAGCGATGCCGGATAATGGCAAGAAAGCCTCCTTGCAGTCGATTCCACCAAATGCAGTGACCTGTACCTTCCAGGTGATCATCAAGGATGCGGAAGATCCCTTCTGTGGCCAGTTTGGTGATGTCACTACATACACCGGTGGTGCGATCAACCCGATCACGCCGACGACCTGTAATCGTTCCGGCCTGATCATTCCTGATACTTGTATCATTGGTCAACTGGAGATCGACATCGTCGGTACGGCCAATCCGACCAACTCGACCATTACGTTGATCTCCCCACAGGGCATCGAGGTCAATATCACCGAGTTGCCTCAGGATAGCATCGCCGCCCTGTACACGCAGAAATCAGGCGGCGAATGGATCCTGGATATCGTACCGAATGCCGGACAGAATCCGACTGTCACCAGTTGGAGCCTGACCATTACCTGCATGGATACCTTCGATCTGGCCGACCAGACCCTGGACAATGATCCCGGACTTTGCGGTGCAGAGTTTACCTGGGTACACCCCTGGTTTGTTGAAAACTGTTTCGAAGGAACGATCGGGGTGGAATACATCACGATGGATGCAGACTGCGTGCCTGCCGGTGGGCCACTGGACGACAAAGGTGGCTATGAAGTCACTGAGTTCTTCTGCGTGGGTACCACAACGGTGAAGTACACACTCATCGATACGGCCGGCAACGTTCATATGTGCAGCTTTGATGTGACTGTGCTGGATGTTGAAGATCCGGTTGTGGTCTGTCCAACGGATATTTTTGTCAACCTGGATCCGGGGCTGTGCCGCGCGATCGTTTGCTACGTGCCTGAGAGTGCGACGGACAATTGTGAAGTCGTCGACACTATTTACGAGCCGCCATTCTGTACGGAATTCGAGATCGGCATCCATGATGTCAGTATAACGGTGGTCGATGAGGCGGGGAATGAAGATGAATGTACCTTCCAGGTGCATATCATCGAATACATTCCACCTACAGATAAGCTGGTATGTAATGATCTGGTCCAGGTATCCCTCGGGGCGACCTGCGAATCAGAGATCCTGGCAGACGATATCCTGGAAGGGAATGAGTATCGATGCTACGAGAATTACAACGTCATCGTCTACAACGGCCAGACGTCCAACCAGGGCATCTTGCCGACCAGCCCGTTTGTCAACGAGAATAATATTGGCGACAAACTGCTTGTCCAGATCGTGGATCCAGGCTCAGGGAATTCCTGTTGGGGCTTTATCCAGATCGAAGACAAACTGGCTCCGTCGATCATGTGTCCTTCCGATACCGTGATTTTCTGTAGCGTTCCTACAGATCCTGCAGTCATCGGAATGGCCGAGTTGACCAGTTGCGAAAAAAGCTACAGCCTCATTTATGATGATGATATAGAAGACTTTGGCCTTTGTAAGGATCCGCGGGCGATTGTGACCCGTACCTGGATCATCGAAGATGAGTCCGGTAATTCAAACAGCTGTGAACAGATCATCACGGTAGAAGGAATGGATCTGACCAAGATCGAATTCCCGAAGAATTACGACGGTATTGATCTGCCCTATTTCAATTGTGCCGATGTACAGAACGATCCGGTCAAGGTGCTTCCCTACTATACGGGAGAACCGACGATCGGTGGCTTCCCGGTCAAGGGAGACGATAATTTCTGTCCGACCAGCGTGATCTACACGGATGACCTGTTTACGATCTGTGGTGGAAGTTATGATGTCCTGCGGACCTGGAAAGTATACAACTCTTGTCAGCCAGCTGTCCCCGGAGTGAATCCGGTATACTGGACACAGGTGATCAAAGTAGTCGACCTGGGAAGTCCGGACATGAATTGTCCTCCTGACATGACGGTCAGCCTGCTGAGCAACCAGTGTTATGCAGAGAACTTTGAGATTCCTTCGATCGGAGGATCTGATTTCTGCACCACCAACCTGATCTACGAGATCGGACCGGATAATGGATTGTCTATCACGACCAATGGCGGAACCTATCCGGGCAAACTGGATATCGGAGTCTACGACTTCCTCTACAAGGTGCGTGACAATTGCGGCAATCAAGCCACTTGCGTGATGAAAGTGAATGTGGTGGATGATGTTGCTCCGGCAGCCATCTGTGAAACTTCGCACACTGTTGCCCTGACCAACATTGATGGCATCAGTGAAGTGAATGCCATCTCATTTGATGACGGATCAGTGGACAACTGCGGTATCCTCAAGTATGAGGTACGGCGGATGAATGATGCCTGCGATCAGAATAGCAACGGGAATACGTCCGAATCCACACCCTTTGCACCCACGGTAGGATTCTGCTGTGAGGATATCGGAAATACGGTGATGGTGTCCTTCAGGGTAACGGATGTCCACGGACAGTCAAATACCTGTATGGTCGAAGTGACGGTGGTAGACAAGATCAAGCCACTGGTTTGGTGTCCACCGGATGTCACCGTGAATTGCGATATGTCCGTTACACCGGTTGATCCGGATACCTTTGTGACCTGCAAGCAACCATTCACTGCGATCAGCGATGCGTGGGCAGCCAGGTATGTGGTACCGATCGATATCACCGGTCTTCCGGAGGATGCCGTGATTCGCGACCTGGATCTCGAACTGGATATCCTTCACCAGCTGGTGAATCAACTGGAAGTGACCCTGATCAGTCCATATGGTAAGAAGGCCAAGGTGATCACCAAGGGAAGCTGCAGCGATCCGGGATCAACACCCAACTGGTATCCGGAGAACATCAAGGTGATCCTGAACGATGAAGCGTATGACCTGACCCACTTTAATAATTTTGGTACGATCATACCCGCTCCATATACCTGCACATCGACCAGTCCGGGTGTCGGCTCCTACAATCAGGGGCATATGCAACCGAAGGGCGACTACCTGTCCATCTTCGATGGCACACCGGTCAACAGCCTGACGGCGAAAAACCAGTGTTTCCGACTGAATGCAGGAGATATCAATCCGGCGACCAACCGGGTGAGCAACCTTCAGGTGTCCATCCTTATCGCCCAGATGGGCTTGGTAGCCGGCGATGATATCGTCCTCAAGTACACCGATTATACCGGAGCAGAGTTGCCCGACCTGACCAAGGGATGGCCTTACCTGTTCAAGGTGATCGATGCTCAGACCCTGGAGTTTGTGGATGTCCTGGGTGCGGATATCACGTCTGTACCTGCTGGATCAAGCCACAGCTTCTGTGCGACCAACACCTGGTTGCTCCTGGTAGAAGATACCGAGGAGATCGCAGGTGGCGTGATCGCTGAGGCCTGTCTGCATATCGGATACGGTACACCATTGTCACTGGTGCCACATGTCGTGGACAATGCGTCACGCTGTGGTCTGGAAGTGGACTACCAGGATCTGGGTGATATCCCGGATTGTGAGGAAGGCCTCTTCATCAACCGTCGCTGGAGGGCAGAAGATGCCTCCGGAAACAACAGCAGCTGTATCCAGCGGATCTACTTTGATGATCCGACTCAGCTCACCGTTCAGTTCCCTTGCGATGTCACTGTAGAGTGCAGTGCATTGAACGATACCATTCTGGCCGGCTTCCCCATCCATAACGGAGACTGTGAAGTGGTCGGTATCGAACATGTCGATGAAGTACTGGAAACCTCAGGTGCCTGCTACAAGATCTTGCGGACCTGGATCGTGAAAGAATGGTGTACCTACACCCCGGATGGGAATACAGACCTGACGGTTACCGGTGTGGATACCGAATTGGAGGTCGTCACCTTTACGACGTCGATCAACTCGCTGATCCAGGCCAAGAAACTGCGTCCTGGCGATCGGGTCACCCTCAAGTATGTGACCAGCGGGTCGACAGAGATCGGTGGCATGATCGAAAAAGACGGATACAGTTCG
>JAUIEA010000107.1 GCA_030429045.1 Bacteroidia bacterium
GGAGGGGTCCTGCTCGGCTGGTCGCCTCTGCAGACCGTATTGATCGCCGGGTCAGTGACCCTGGCATACTCTGCTCTGGGCGGATTGCGCGGGGTCCTGTGGACCGATTTTATCATGTTCTTCATGGCCATGGCCGGCGCCATTGCCGCTGCAGTCATCGCTCTCGATCATCCGGATGTCGGTGGACTGACCGGCCTGGTCGATCACTTTGCCGGGACCAATACCCTGGACCTCATCCCCGACCTGAACGATCCCTCCGTCTACATTCCTCTGTTCCTGATCCCCATTGCCGTGCAATGGTGGAGCGTCTGGTATCCCGGTGCCGAACCCGGAGGGGGTGGCTATGCCGCTCAACGTATGCTGGCCGCCAGGGATGAACAACATGCCCTGGGCGCTGTCCTCCTGTTCAATATCGCCCACTATGCCCTGCGGCCCTGGCCCTGGATCCTGGTGGCCCTGGCGTCGATGATCCTGTACCCGGACCTGGCCTCCCTGCAACAGGCTTTCCCCCATCTCGATGCCCAGGTGGTCCAGGATGACCTGGCCTATCCGGCCATGCTGATGCTCCTCCCGGCCGGACTTCTGGGTCTGGTGGCGACCAGCCTGATCGCCGCCTTTATGAGCACCATCTCCACCCACCTCAACTGGGGGGCCTCCTACCTGGTCAATGATCTTTGGGTCCGGTACATCCGCCCTGAAGCACCGCCGGCCGAACAGGTACGCATCGGCCGTTGGTCCACCCTGATCCTGATGGTCCTGGCTATCTTGGTCAGTCTCCTGCTCAGCAGCGCTCTGGAGGCCTTTGGCATTCTTCTCCAGATCGGGGCCGGTACAGGATTGATCTATATCCTGCGCTGGTTCTGGTGGCGCATCAATGCCTGGACAGAAATTGCGGGTATGGTGATCTCCTTTCTGGTCGCTCTGTACTTTGCTTTTGTGCATACTCGCCTGGGGTTGGAGCCCATCCCCGGTCATGTGCAGCTGGTGATCGGGGTGATGATCACCACCATGGGCTGGGTGCTGGTCACCCTGGCCACCACGCCGGAGCCCCAGGCTGTACTGTCCCGGTTCTACACCCTGATCCGCCCGGCATCCCTGGGCTGGAAACCGGTGATCCGGGCAGGATTGCTGGATCAGACAATGGAAAAGGAGCAGGTGAATGCCGGCAAACTGCCCATGCAGATCCTGGCCATGGTGGTCGGTTGCTTCCTGGTCTATGCGGTGCTCTTTACCATCGGATACTGGCTGTACGGACAGCTGGACAAGGCGCTGCCCGCATTTGGCGCCTCCCTGTTCTTCGGCTGGATCATGGTGATCCTGGTGAAGAAAATTCAGAAAACGGTGTATTGATTGGACCAGAGCACCAGGCGCTCGGTCGTCGACTCAGATCTTGGAAAATTTGGACACCCATCTCCGCTGTCCCGATTCGACAATGAGCAGGTACAATCCGGGTGACAAGCTGTGGATATCGATCAGGTTGGCATTGACCTCCACCAGTTGTTCTCTACCCAGAAGATCAAGAATGTACACTCGTTCAAAAGGCAATTCGGTCTGGATAAAAAGCTGGGAATGGGCCGGGTTGGGAAAGAGGTGAATTCCAGGAACTGGAACCGGCTGTATTGTTGATGTGGATGTCTTCTTCGTGATGGTCAGATTATCCACCGTGAATTCACACAAACCATAACTGTACCAGCCTGAATTGTGAGGAGCAGCTTCTAGACCGATAAAAGCAATACTGTCAAATGGCGGATTTACATAGATGTTTTGAAGATTGACAATATGTGGTGTTGAGTCGCCAGTTCCCACGATCCAAACCACTCGATGGTTGGCTCCGGAAGAGCCTTTTCCAGCTTGACCTAAAATCACCCGACAGGTGCCTTCCCCTGTACAGGTATAGGTGAAGGCCAAATCGATCACTCCTTCATTCGGTACTGGAGAATAGTAGGCATCCGTCTCGACGGGCCCTTCAATGCTTCCCGGTAAATTACTCCTAAGGACCATAGCAGAATGACCCTCGTCCAGGGAATCGGTCTTTTCGACATTCGGTACTCCCTCATATACTCCGTATTGGACAGACCAATATGCCGGCAGACTATCAGGGGTCCATTCCTCAAAACCATCCCAGAAACACACCACACGTTCAGCACTGTCCAAAGGCCAATTGCATGTAGACAGGACATCTTCCCGGTTTTGGCATCCAGGTGCATTTGCATGAATGTAATACCGCCGATAATGACCCAGGTAGGTGCAAATATTTGGCAATCCACAGTCCGCTAACATCGGATTTTCTGTGATGGATAAATAATCCAGATGGGTAAACAATTCGACGGATTGCAATCCTTCCAGGGAGGTCAAACTTTCGTTCCTGGTAATGAACAGATTCAACCCGATGGAGTCCAGATGATCAAGTCCTGTAAAATCAAGCAGTGATGGGTTCTTATAGACATATAGCACCCTGCTGATTGTCTTCAAATTATCCAGCCCGGAAAAATTGGTCAGTGAGGTTTCTGTAATCGTCAATCCCCACCCAATTGAGTTCAACTGACTCAGGCCGTCCAGATGGACAATATCCGGACCCTCGATGCGCACGGATCCCTCTGTATCCTGACAATCGGGATACTGGATCGCAAAACTGTCTATTTCATTCTGGGTGGTGAAGACCAGGTCTTTTTGCGGACACCCTTGCGCATGCGCCCCGATCATACCGATCCAATATATCAATACTAAAGCGATGCTCACATTTATTGGAGGATGTGGAATAACCGGAAACATCTGAATTGTTTTAGAAATGATTACTTGTTTTATTTTCCGCCCGGAGACACGATCATTTTTTGTACCCCCAGTATGTCGCCTTTCATGCTTTTTATGCTGACCCAGTAGGGCCCGGGAGAAAACGAAGACAGATCCAATTCTATGGGCTGATCAAATGCATGCTCTTGCTGGTAGAGGAGGACTCCCGAGGAATGATGAATGAGAACTTGCCCCTTCGGATAAACAGGTGCATTTATCTGTACGATCACCCGATCTACAGCAGGGTTTGGAAACAACTGAAAGGCAGAGGGTGCGAGAGATGAAGGGGATGGATCTTCCAGATCATCAACAATTAAATAATTGATCTCCACCTGATCGATCATCCACCCTTCCTGGTGGGTATCCACACTATCCGACAAAAAGGTGAATCGGATATAGGCTTCATCGACCGGATACCCGTCATACCCGTTCCAGCAAATCCCATGACCTATCCAATTCGAATGAATGCGAGATAATCCGGGTTCTCCCGTAAAGAGCGTATCCGTCGTCATGTTTCCAAGCCACATAGGTTTGAATACATCATCCTCAAGGACATTCACCCAGGTGTTCATGCTATCATAGGACACGTCGATACGACCACCATCTACGCCAGGTTCACAATCCATTTTCTGCTGCCAGTAGAGGATCAGAAAGAGTTCAGATCCCCATAATTGCGCCATATCCATCTTAAACATAAAGGTGGATTGGTTCCCCACCGGATAACTGTTCAGGGTATCTGTCACCAGGGCATTCGGCTTGGAAAGTGCGCTGGAAAAAATGGTTTTATCCGGGGCGCCGACCTGCCAGATATTGGCAATATTGGCTGTATCGATATATATCGGCAGGTTCTTTTCAACTTCAAAATTATTGGACTGTTGCGCAAAACTGCACACACAGCATACCTGTATCAGGATGATTGTCAAAACTGTTTTTTCCATATCATTCAGGTTTATTTCGGTGAGCACATTCGACCAATCATCATTACACCATGCTGACCACATCAACGATATCCTGTCGTAGTTACCCTTCTGAAGCCACAGACTGATACCACTTTCCAGGTCAATACTTTAGTACCCTTCTTGCTCCAATCGCTGGAGCAGATCTTCACCGATCTTTGTACCCCATTCCTGACCGGCCTGCATGGACTCCTGAGTCAATTGAGGCAGGACGCTGATCATCTTGGTTCCGATGGGTGATCTATAGAAAGCAATGAGTTCTCGTATTTCATCCTGGGTAAAATGCTTCTCATAGATCGGAATAACCAGATTGGTCAGGTCTTCCGGACGAATACTCTCAATAAATTCATCCCAAAACACAGCTGGAACATCCGGATAGATCTGATGATAGGATGACATCATCTGACGGGCGACCTGGATACCCAGATCGGCTGAACCCGTCAGCTCCAGAAACATCCTGATATCCTCCCGCATGGTGGTTTCCTGGGCGTGACTGATCTGGAAAGCTGCCAAAACAACGCAGCACCACATGATTTTTTTACCCATCATCAATGCCTTTTAACCTGAATGTTGCTCCCGGTATCACCGTGTATCCATGACCCGATTGCCGGGGTCATCAAATATACAATTGCGCGCTGACGTCTGCTCCACTATTGATCCGGGCCAACATCTGACAAAACAGGCCCACCAGGCTGGTAAAGTGCACTTTTCCTCAATTTTTTCTCCTCCGGATCGCAACCATCATTCCTCATTCTCCGTTCAACTCACCATCCAGCTCTGTTACACAAGGTAACTTCTGGCTGAATACCCCGGATACAGGAGAGAGGAATTTCGCCAACCCTATGGCATCCATTGGAGTTTTCTCCTATATTTGTGCCCCCAAACAGGGTCACGTGGCCGAGTGGCTAGGCAGAGGTCTGCAAAACCTCGTACAGCGGTTCGAATCCGCTCGTGACCTCCAGAAAGGACCGCCCATCGGGTGGTCCTTTTGTTTTTTAGCCCCATCCAGTATCTTTCCGGACCGGAGGAACTCCCCTCTTCCAAACCGGAATGTGATCTATGCCCTTTTCCACTATCGATCTGATCGTCTTCTCCGTCTGGATCCTGTTCATGATGGGCTTTGGCCTGTGGATCTCCCGGGGAAAGCAGGCCACCACCCAGGATTACTTCCTGGCCTCCCGGTCCCTGCCCTGGTGGGCGGTTGGCGGATCACTGATCGCCTCCAATATCTCTGCAGAGCAGTTCATTGGCATGTCCGGCTCCGGTTATGTGGTGGGAATTGCTTTTGCCTCCTATGAACTGATGGCCGCCGCCACCCTCCTCCTGGTCGCCAAATACTTCCTGCCCGTCTTCCTCAGCAAGGGCATCACCACCATGCCCCAATTCCTCGAAATGCGGTTTGACAAGACCGTTCGCACCGGCCTGGCCATCTTCTGGGTGCTGCTCTTTGTCTTTGTCAATATCACCTCCGTTCTCTATCTGGGTGGCTTAGCCCTGCAAACCATCATGGGCATCCCCCTCTTCCTCGGCGTGATCGGACTGGCCCTCTTTGCCTCCACCTTCTCGATCGCAGGCGGACTCAAGGCGGTGGTCTGGACAGATGTCATCCAGGTAGTGGTCCTCCTCCTCGGTGGACTGCTGGCCAGCTTCATGGTCCTCCAGGAACTGGGGGGCAGCTTCTGGGGCGGACTGGCCACCCTGTATGAACGGGCTCCGGAAAAGTTTGACCTGATCCTGGACAAGGCGCACTCAGAGTATATCAACCTGCCCGGCATCAGTGTCCTGATCGGGGGGATGTGGATCGCCAACCTCTATTACTGGGGTAACAACCAATACATCATCCAACGTGCCCTGGCCGCCAGAAACCTGAAGGAAGCCCAGCTGGGAACCGCCTTTGCCGCCCTGCTCAAACTGGTCATCCCGCTGATCGTGGTCATTCCCGGTATTGCGGCATTTGTCCTCCAGGCAGATATTCAGAAACCGGATGAGGCCTACCCCTGGGTCTTGAGCAATTATGTGACGACCGGCTTCAAGGGGCTGGCGGTAGCCGCACTGATCGCGGCGATCGGTTCATCCCTCAGCTCCATGGTCAACAGTGCATCCACCATTTTCACCCTGGATATCTACAAATCCCTGGTCCGACAGACCAACCCCGATGTCCCAGAGTCCCACCTGGTACGGGTCGGAAAAGTCTCCGCTGCCCTGGCCCTGGTGATCGGGATCCTGGTCGCGCCGCTCCTCGGCAACCTGGACCAGGCCTTTCAGTATATCCAGGAATACACCGGCTTTATCAGCCCAGGAGTCGTCGCGGTCTTCCTGCTGGGGATGTTCTGGAAGCGAACCACCGCACAAGCGGCCCGATGGGCCGTGGGACTGGCCATCCCCCTCTCTGCCGGATTCAAGTTTCTCTGCCCCACCCTGCCCTTCCTCGATCGGATGGGCTTTTGTTTCCTTCTCCTCACAGGCATGATGGTCATGATCTCGCGGTGGGGCAAAGCGGATCCTGTCGACAGATCCATTCAACTGGATGGCCGGGCCTTTGACACCGACTCCCGGTTCAACCTGATCGCCCTGGCCACCCTGGGAATCCTTGCTGTATTGTACACCCTGTTCTGGTAATCCGCATGGCCATGGACCCTCTATCACAACACGCAGGCACACCCCCCGGCTGGCAAGCATTGATCTCCTGGCTGGAAGAGGTCACCCTGCAAGGAACATCTGCCAGACCCATGCCCGACTCCGTGAAGCAATTTGCCCGCCAGTTGAAGGTCCCTTTATCGCCGGATCCCGCACAGGCCTGTCTGGAATTGATGGCCCTGACCTATCCATTGGAAATGAGCGCGCGGGAGATCTCCCTGACTGACCTGAAGGAACAGATCGATCGGCCTGCCCCCGACCGGCAGTGGTCGCCTTCCCAGGTTCAGGTGCTCCTCCGGATCCTGTCCATTCCCGGTGCACCCGGCTTGAAGGAAGCATCCTGGCTCCTCCGTCGAAACCGGTGGCGCTGGCCAGAGGCAACCCTGCCGGATCTGCTCGACCTGGTAGAACGTGAACCCTCTTTCTGGGCCGTGATCGGCGATGCCTGGCCACCGCTGGCCCGGTGGCTGGCACATCAACTCGGTAGCAAACCTTCTTCCTTCCCCGATGGTCCTCCGAATCCCGGGAGTATCTCTCTGCGCGACTGGCCTGTCTATCTGTATCGTTGGGCCGATCAGGAACCGGCAGTTGCTCGGGATTGGATGCTCGAACATCAAGATGAAATCCCGGAGGAGGTCTGGCTGCCCTGGCTGGAATGGTTTGGACCCTCGATCCCGGGTGAACTGCTGCCACTTCTCATAGTCCGTACGCCCGACACGCCATCTCCAATCAGCATGCCCTGGCTGCGTGCGCGTATACAGGCCGGTGACGCCGACCTGACCCGGGAAGTGATGGGTCGGGTTCAACCCAAACTACACCTCCGGGATAAAACGCTTGAGCTATCTCTTCCCCCCGCAGGGCCGGAGTGGTGGTGGACCGGCATGCCTCGTCAACCTGAAGGGTTTCGCAGAAAGACAGCTTTTACAGATCTGGTCTCCTGTTTACCTCCCAACTGTTGGACCAAATGGTTTGGAGGCGATCCGGATGGATGGATCAGTCGGGTCTTTGCCAGCCCTGATGCCGCCACCCTGGTGCCCGCCATGTATTACCAACTGGCCCATTTCCCCGACCCGAATTGGTGTCTGCCATTCCTGACGGCGCATCTTCAGCAGGCTTCGGCCAGTCTGCCCGGACCGGAAAGTAGCCTCACCCGCCACATCCCCTCCCCTGATCTGGCGGCCATCATCGAATCTGAGATCCGCACATCGCGCTATCAGCTGATTCCCGGGAGTCCAGCCTGGAATCTACTGTTGAGCCCCGACCTGTTCTGGACAGAACCCCTGCTGGAAGCCGTGATCCAGGCTTTCCAGAATCGACCGGCGCTCTCATACGAGGCAGCAATGGATGAATCCTTCTTTATCGCTCTTTCCTGGAGGGGATCGCTGAGTGGCTTGCTCCGCCGCTCACAGCGAGATGGATTGCGCCAGGTCTTTCCGCCTCCCTTCTCTAGGCTTGCCCCTCATATCCTGGAGGTCATCGAGATCCGAAAGACCCTCCATCAGGCCCTGAAGAACCCGGATTCATCCGCTGGCTAAAGGCGGGGATTTGGCTTACCTTTGTCTCCTTATTGACCCCAGCAGGCTATGTCTCAACTTCTCTCGATCATCATTCCAGCTTATAATGAAGGCCGGACCATCCACTTCATCCTGGACAAGGTTCGGGATGCCGAACTGCCCGAAGGGTTGAAAAAGGAGATCATTATTACCAATGATTGCTCAACGGATGATACGGAGGAGGCTATCAAACGGTATATGGCCACCAACCCGGAATTGAACATCATCTACCAGAAACACGAAACCAACAAGGGAAAGGGGGCTGCCTTGCATACCGGTATCACCCGGGCGACCGGTGACTTCCTGTTGATCCAGGATGCCGACCTGGAATATGATCCCCGGGAATATCCCATCCTGCTCCGACCCTTGCTCGAAGGGGTGGCAGATGTTGTGTACGGGTCGCGTTTTATGGGTGGCCGGCCGCATCGGATCCTGTTCTTCTGGCATTCCATTGGCAACAAGTTTCTCACAAACTTGTCCAATATTTTCACCAACCTCAATCTCACGGATATGGAAACCTGTTACAAGGTGTTTCGCCGGGAGATCATCCAATCCCTCCCCCTCCGGGAAAAGCGATTTGGTTTCGAACCGGAGGTGACCGCCCGTATCGCCCGCTTTCCCGGCATCCGCATCTATGAAGTCGGCATCTCCTATTATGGACGCTCCTATGCCGATGGTAAAAAGATCGGCTGGAAGGATGGCGTCAGGGCCATCTACTGCATTCTCAAATACAACCTGTTTGCCCGATGAGGCGGGAGTTCCTCCTGAATATCCTGTTCCTAGTCGGGATCAATCTTCTGATCAAACCCCTTTATATCTTCGGAATCGATCTGAAGGTGCAAAATACCCTGGGCACCCAAACCTACGGGCTGTTCGCAGCTCTCTTCAGCCTCTCCTACATTCTGCAGATCATCAATGATGCCGGACTGCAGCAGTTCAACAACCAGACCATCTCCCAGGATCGAAGTCTGCTACGCGACCAGTATCCGCGGCTGTTAGGACTCAAATTCTGGTTGGCCCTCATCTATCTGGTGGCCTGTGCCCTGTTTGCCACCTCCATTGGATATGGCCTGGATGTCCTGCCTCTGCTGCTACATATTGCATGCAACCAGGTGCTCCTGTCCTGGATCCTGTTCCTGCGGTCAAATATCTCCGGCGTCGGGTATTATCGCAAGGACAGCCTGGTTTCCGTGCTCGACAAATTTCTGATGCTGGCCATCTGCGGGGTGCTGCTCTATCACCCTGTACTGGTCAAGCACTTCACCCTGTCCTGGTTCATCTGGGCCCAGACCGCTTCCTTTGTCATCACCATTCTGGTCGGACGGGCCTTCCTGCGCGGACATGAATTGCGATTCAGTCGGACGTTCAGCTGGTCGGCACTTCGCCCCCTGGTCAAACGAAGCCTTCCCTTTGCGTTGGCAGTCCTGCTGATGAGTGCCTATACGCGCATGGACACCCTGCTGCTGGAACGACTCCTGCCCGATGGCGAACAACAGGCAGGCATTTACTATATGGCTTATCGCCTGCTGGATGCAGCCAACAATGTAGCCCTGCTCTTTGCCGGACTCCTGCTGCCCATGCTGGCCCAACAACTCGCCAAGGCGGAAAATATCCAGCCGTTGATCGTCCTGGGCAGCAAGTTGCTGGTGGCTGGAAGTGTCGTCACGGCCGTCGCTGTCAGCCGATTTGCCGATCCGATCATCCACAGCTTGTATGACCAGGCACCGGAAGAAGCTGTTTCAGCGCTGCGGCTGCTGATCTGGTCGTTTGTCCCGGTGAGTATGATGTACGTCTTTGGCACCCTCCTGACCGCCGGTGCCCGACTGGGCCTTATGAATAGGGTATTGGGCGTGACGGTATTGCTCAACCTGGTGTTGTTGTGGAACATGATCCCCGTATCCGGGGCTGTAGGGGCCGCGACGGCCACCCTGATCACCCAGAGCTTTGTGGCATTGAGCATGATGGTGATCTCATTTATCGTCATGCCCATCCAGGTCAATGTCCGGGAGCTGTCGCCCATCCTGGTCTATATTGCCCTGATGGTCATCCTGCTGTTCATCCCCTATACCGGATCCGCATCCTGGGTCGTTCAATTCAGCATACTCCTCCTATCCGGGTTCGGGATAGCGGCTGTATTGGGCTTGCTCCCAGCAGGTAATTTCCTCCACCTTCTGCGTTCCCGGGCCAGGGCGTGAGGAGTTTTCCTAATTTTGCCCTACAATCCAGCCGGATGAATACAAATGAGAGCTTACTTGGTGTGTTTCAATTCCTCTATCAATGGCGAAAGCGTCTGCTGTTTGCTACCCTGGGAGTGGGGATCGCCACCGCATTGATATCCCTGTTGTTATCCAACTACTATCAGGCAACCACCACTTTCTATGCGGCCAACTCAGATCTCACCAAACCGGACCGGGTATTTGGCCCTCCCGGTTCTTATGTCGAGTACTTTGGTTCCGGCGCAGATATCGACCGGCTGATGACCATTGCCGGTAGCGTCGACCTGCTGGATCGCATGATCGACACCTTCGACCTGTTCACCCTGTACAATATCGACCCCCAAGGGGATCAGTCTCGCGAACGGGCCCGTCTCAAACTGTCCGGCCGGATGGAGGTCAATCAGACCAAATATGACGGCATTACCATCCGGATCGAAGATACCGATCCGCAACTGGCGGCTGATATGGCCAACAAAGCCCGCAATATCGTCGACCAGATGGCCCGGGAACACATCCGGAACAGCCAGAAGCTCCTGCTGAACACCTACCAGATCAGTATCAACGAAAAACAATCCTATCTGGTCGCATTGGCGGATTCGCTGGAAACGATCCAACGGGATTACGGCGTCTACGACTATCGCCTCCAGTATCAGGTCATCGGTGACCAGATTTCCAGGAAATCCATCCAGTTGGCCGGTGATGAAGCCCGGCTGAATGCCTATCGCCGTATCGGATATAACAATCGGGATACCATTGCCAATATCACTGCCCGGGTGGCGGCTCTGCAGTCCGAGCTGGCTGATCTCAATGGCACCTCTACAGATGGCCATTTCAATATTCGTGACTTTTCGCATGGCGCAACACTCTTCAGCAAGGTGCAGCAGCAATTCGAAAACACCAAGAATCAGTTGAGCTACGATATTGAAAAAGCCAATCACCTCACGGCAGCCATGAATGGAGATACGCCGGCGGTGATCCCTTTCGAACAGGCTCTTCCTCCGCAACTGAAAGCTCGCCCCAAACGCGCCTTTATGGTGTTGACATCTATGGCGCTCACCTTCATTTTTGGCATCCTCTTTCTGCTTGTCCGTCGTCAATACCAACAGATCGACTGGAAGCAACTGACTGCGGATGAACGGTAGGACCCTGATCGGGAAGATGCCTCTTGGGTCCGACAGGCAATTGTGGAATGCCTTTATGGGGATGACCGTCCTCTGTATCCTGACAGGGACCTGGCTGGAGAACCCTGCCATCATGCTCCTGCCGGGCATCCTGCTCGCTGCCGCCTGGCTGTTAGCCGACCTGCGACAGGTGTTTTACCTGCTTCTGTTTTTTATCCCCCTGTCCATCGAAATGAATTTTTCGAACGGACTGGGTACCGACCTGCCCACTGAACCCCTGATCGTCCTGATGACCGGGGCATTTGTCCTGCTCGCCCTCTATCAACCCCAAAAGGTCGGGTTCACTCATATTTTTGACCTGCTCCTCCTGATCCATCTCGCCTGGATCGCCTGCAGTGCCATCTTTGCCGAGATCCCCCTGATCGCTGTCAAATTCCTCCTGGCCAAGACCTGGTATATCCTTACGTTTTACGGATTGGGCCGCCTCTTTCTCACCTCTCCCCGGTCCTGGCGGATCGCCATCTGGTGCCTGTTGATCCCCCTCGCTCTGACCCATATCATTATCCTGATCCGTTTCAGCAGTTACGGGTTCTCCTTCAAGGATGTCAATTCCGTGGTGGGGCCGTTCAATCGCAACCATGTGACTTTCGCTGCTCTGGCAGTGGTGTTCCTACCCTACGGATGGAACCTGTTCCGGGCCTACCGAAAAACCAGGGTCCTGCAGTGGGTCATCCTGGCCATGCTGCTGGTCATCCTGGTAGGCGTCCAGGTGTCCTATACCCGGGCAGCCTACCTGGCCCTTGTCGGAGGCATAGGCTCTGTGGTGCTGATCCGCTATCGCCTGATGATCCCCACCCTGTCGGTCGCGGTGATCGCTGTCCTCCTCTTTGGCTACAGCCTGGTGCAGAACAATCGATTTCTCGAATTTGCACCGGATTATAACAAGACCATCTCTCATTTTGAATTCGAAGACCTGCTGACCGCCACCATCAAATTGCAGGACATCTCCACCATGGAGCGGGTCTATCGCTGGGTCGCGGGTAGCTATATGATCGGAGAACGTCCCTGGACAGGGTTTGGCCCGAATAATTTCTATTCGAATTATGAGATCCGCACGGTGCGGAGTTTCCAAACCTATGTCAGTGACAACCCGGAGAAGTCAGGCATCCACAACTACTACCTGATGACGGCAGTCGAACAGGGTATACCCGGATTGCTGATCTATCTGATCCTGATCTTCACCGTCCTCATCATGGGTGAACGGATCTACCACCGGACCTCAGATGATCAACGAAAGCGAATGGTCTTGACCGTCCTGGCCAGTCTGGTCGTCATTCACGTCATGCAGACGATGAATGACTTGCTGGAAACAGATAAGGTGGGGCCTTTCTTTTTCCTGTCGATCGCCATCCTGGCCAATATCGACCGGATCAATCAAGCGCAGAAGCCAGTTGAAGGGACACAGACAGATCCTGCTCCGACCCGAATCGCCGGGAACTGACCTGCCGGAAATCCAATCCCCTGGCGGGGACATACCGATACACGCCCTTCGTCGTTCGCAATGGATTGTCTACCGTCATCTCGATGTGGATGCTGTCGACCACCTCGCCGGTCTGCCAGATATCCATGGATCGGACCTGAAGGTCCTCATCAAGGCATTGATATTTGAGGTGCATCCGGGTGGCCTGATACAACGTATCCCGTGAATATTGATCGCGCCAGGCAGGCCGATTGATATCCCACTGCCGGAGCAGGTTCATTTCAGATGTCCAGGCATAGTCGTGGAGGACCTGGGTTTCCACCACCCCATCGATGATGACCGTTTTGACCACATCCTGCTGACCTCCCAACCGGCTCAACTCCTGGTCCAGGAACCCGCTCAGATCAAAAAAAGTCAATGGCCCGCTGGGTGCCTCCTGCTGACAG
>JAUIEA010000246.1 GCA_030429045.1 Bacteroidia bacterium
GCATCCGGGGATTCCATCACAGACCTCAGTGCATTCTCCCAAATCACCCGGATTGATGAGAATCTCCGGATCCGGAATATGAATCACCTGAAGAGCCTTCAGGGTCTCCACAATATCGACACGATTGGCAAGGACCTTTTCGTCTTCTTCAATCCTGTATTACCAGATCTGGATGGGTTGAATCAATTGAAACATGTCGATGGTGATGTGGATATGGCCATCAATTCCAAACTGACCAGCCTCTACGGTCTCAATCAGTTGAATTCCATAGGTGGCTCCCTGGATCTGAACATCAACAGGAGCATCCAATCCGTCAGTGCACTGGAGTCCCTTCAATCCATCGGTGGTTACATGCATATTTCAAGATGTGACAGTTTGACCGATTTAGATGGATTGAACAACCTGCATTCCATCGATGGAGGTATCACTATTTCCAAAAACACCCTGTTAACCAGTCTCATTGGATTGAATGGACTCGATTGGATTCCCGGATATGTAGCCATCTTCGACAACCCAGTTTTATCCAGCCTTCAGGGATTAAACCTGCTGGACTCCATTGGTGCAGAGCTTCGAGTCACGGGGAATAACAGCTTGCCGAATCTCTCCGGTTTGAACAACCTCCAGAAGATCAGCTCCTATTTGCATATCGCGAATGACAGCTCGCTGACCAGCTTGTCAGGCCTTGAACAACTGAATTCAGTAGGTGGCAATGTCCTGATCGATTTCAACCCCCTCCTAACGGACCTAACCAGCCTTGCAGGTCTGACAACCATCAATGGCTCCATTCTGGATATTACCGAGAATATTTCGCTGACCAACCTATGGGGCTTGGAAAATATCAGTCCCGCCACCATCTCCAAACTAAATCTTCGTTCTTGTAAAAATCTGTCTTATTGCGAATTGCCCAATATTTGTACCTACCTGGAAGATCCGGACAATGAGACGGAAATCTATGTGAATGCCACAAATTGCAAGAACAGGAAGGCTATTGAGGATGCTTGTGAATTAGTGCCTATTGACCCACCCTCGCCATCACCACTCCTGACTATATTCCCAAACCCAGTCCAGGATATCCTGACCATTGAGACGGACCGAAAATTGACCCTGAGGATCTGCAATATCCTGGGCGAATCCATGGTCCACATCTCCCTGGAATCGGGCACTCATCAATTGGATTGGAGCCGATGGCCCGCAGGCGTATACTTCTTGCAGACCCAGGATCGGGTGGAGCAGATCATCCTGCAGCATTAAATATAACACCCCAACCAAATGCAATTTCATCAATTCGGACGGAGCGTTAGCAAATACTTTCAAAAACTCTTGGATAAGCCGATCTTAAATAATGGAATCAACTCAGGCTTTTCTTAAGCCCAACTATTACCATCATCCGGTATTTGGGTAATTCCTGCATTATAGAAACCTGTATACAAGCCACAGAAAAACAAAACAACCGCATCGCCAAAGGCAAGGGAAACAAGGGTCGCTGTGTCTTGATTCCGGATGTCTTGCTGGAGCTGCTTCGGACATATTATTTGCGCGAACACCCGGAGGAGTACCTGTTTAATGGCAAGTCCAAGGAAAAGCCATTTTCTCAACGAGCCGTTCAGTGGACCTTGCAAGAGGAGTTGCCACAGAATGCAGGAACCGCCCAGGCCACTCTTTACGATATGCATGGACGGCTTTTGCAGCAGCAGATTGGGACCACTTCCAGACTGACGCTGGACCTATCTGCTTTGCCCAATGGCATGTACATGCTGAAAGTCAACGGAGATGGTTGGTTGCAGACGGCCAGGGTGATGATGATTGGGAAGTAGTCAGGGATGGCGGTGTTCGGGATTCGGTGTTCGGGATTCGGCGTTCGGGATTCGGCGTCAGGAATCAGGGCCGGATGAAAGAAAATCCGTGTCATCCGTAAATCCGTGGACATCCGTGATGCTGACAATATGCGGTATTCGGCGTTCGGTGTTCAGGAGGCTCCCTTCTCCTTGAAAAGGAGAGGGGTAGGGGGTGAGGTTATCACGGCCGCTTCGACCGGATGCAAAAAATCCGTGTCATCCTGAAATCCTGGAAATCCTGATGCTGACAATATGCGGCATTCGACGTTATTTCGTTATTGGGATATTTCGAGGGAAAAAGCTGTCCGGTGTAGGGTACTTTGCCCTTCGCCTTTTACCTTTTACCTTTTACCCTTTACCCTTTACCCATCCTGGTCATCCTGAAATCCTGGAAATCCTGATGCTGACAATTGGCAGTGTTCAGCATTCGGTGTTATTGCCTGCGGCAGTCAGGATTCGGTT
>JAUIEA010000108.1 GCA_030429045.1 Bacteroidia bacterium
CGCCCTGGGAGATTTTGGCATCAACTGGGGACAGGGACTTCTGCTCAGCACCGGATTCAATTCGGGAAAATCAGCATCTGTCACCCTGATCAAACGCACGGGAAGGTCCCTTTTTCCACAAAACGGATGGCAGGAAAGCCGCTTCTTTCGCGGAGCGGCCATGGAGTGGAAATTGTCAGACCGGATCCACGCGATGGGTTTCTATTCCATGCGGCATCGCGACGGCAATTCTGTCCTGGTCGACAGTACCGACGGCGAGATCCCCCTTCTGATCTCCTCCCTGCAACAATCCGGGCTGCATCGGACCGCATCCGAAATTGAAGACGAAGGTATCTTTCAGGAAACCGGTGGAGGTGGTCGGATCACCTATCGGTCATCCTCCCTGCAGGTGGGTCTCAACGGTTGCCTCTTTACCTACAACCCACCCTATCAGGCCGGCCAGTCCGCCTACAACCAGGCCCGATTCTCCGGAAAGGAGTTGAATGCGACCAGCCTGGACTTTTCGGGTAATCTCATCGGTGGCCAGGTCTTCGGGGAGGTAGCGAGGAGTGGAAATGGCGGTTGGGCTGCCACCTCGGGATGGATGTTCAGCCCCGACAGGCGCCTTCAGCTGGCTGTACTTGGCAGGTATTTTACCCGGGATTACTGGAGTCTGTGGTCTGCACCTTTTGCAGAGTCTACCTTACCCAATAATGAATCAGGGATCTATGCCGGAGTTGAATTCAAACCAGCATATGGCTGGAAGATCTCCGGATTTGTCGATCTGTGGTCTCATCCCTGGCTGACCTTTCAAAGTGACTCTCCGGTCAAGGGCCGGGAACAACTGGTTCGGGTGAGCTATGAAAAACGGCGACAGTGGTCCGTCTACCTGCAATATCGACGAAAAGGGCGAACCGTCGATCAATCCGGAGACACGCCAAGTGTCTCGGATCAGATTCCCACTTATCGCCAGCAACTTCGCATGCAATGGCAATATGATGTCAATCGGATCATGAGTTTTCGCACCCGACTGGAATGGACCAATGCCGATGCGGGGAAGGGTCAGGAAGATGGATACCTCCTCGCCCAGGATTTTCTCTACAAACCCATAGGCAGCCGCTTGAGCGGCACCATGCGATTTGCCCTCTTCCATTCAGACGGATATGCCAGCCGGATGTATATGTATGAGAATGACCTGCTGTATGCATTCTCATTGCGGCCTTACTATCATCACGGACAGCGATTCTATATCAACCTGCGCTATAAGCCCTGGAACCCGTTAACCCTGGAAGCCCGGTATGAAATCTACCGACTCTTCAACCAGGATACCATCGGCAGCGGGGCAGAAGAGATCCAGGGCCCGGTACGGACAGGAGTCAAAATGCAGGTACGCTACCTATTCTAGGTCTGCATACAGCAGATACTGTTCCCGAATTCCTTTGAACCGGATCAGACCCGCTTGCCAGGTAGCGCGAATTCCCTCCTGGTCATAACCCGCCTCGATCTGCTTTTGCAGAACATCCCCACCGGACAGTTTTTCGATATATCGGGTGTTGAGAAAGAACGATGACGGATCCGGAAGCGACCGGTACGCCCTGAGCAGGTATTCCAGATCGATCTGCCTGGTCGCGAACAATTCACGCGGCGAAAGACCAGTCAGGTCCCATCCCCTGCATTGCCTGTTCTGTTGGGGTGGATAGGTGGATTCAGGACGGGCGACCGGCATGAAATACGTATCTCCTGCCGTGCAATCCGGATGACCGATCAACTGAAAGGGTGACTCTGTTCCACGCCCGATACTGAAGGACGTTCCTTCAAAAAAGGCCAGGGAGGGATACAGGTAGATGGCACGCATATTCGGTAGATTGGGCGAGGGCCGATCTGGCAAGTCATGCATATCATTCCGATCATAGTTCGTCATTGGCACGACAGTCAGATCGCATTGGATACCATTTGCCAACCACTGTTCCCCGTTGATCATACGAGCATACTCACCGATCGTCATACCATATACAAAAGGGACAGGATGCATTCCGATAAAGGACCGAAAGGTCGTATCCAGGACGGGACCATCTATATAATGCCCGTTGGGATTGGGGCGATCCAGGACTACTACCGGTATTCCTTTCTCAGCTGCTGCTTCCATGATATAATGGAGTGTGGAGAGATACGTGTAGCATCGGACGCCGACATCCTGGATATCAAAGACCAGCAGGTCCAAACCTTCCAGGTCTTCCGCTGTCGGTTTTTTGCGTTTCCCATGGAGTGAAACCACCTCCAGACCTGTAACTGCATCGCGTTTGTTACCAAAAAACTGCCCGTCCGGCATGTCGCCCCGAAATCCATGTTCCGGAGCAAACATGCGGGTCGGCTGCAAACCTGCCCGAATCAGGGTATCCACCAGATGTGTGAATCCGATCGTGGAGGTATGATTGCAGACCAACCCAAATGATCGATCCCGGAGCAACGGAAAATACAGCTCCGTCTGCCATGCACCCGGATGTAAACCCGTATGGGCGGGGATAGGAGACCTGGCAGGAGGCACCACCTCCGGCTGACAGGTTGAACATACCAACAGTAAAAGCCAGCCAGGGAGAAAGAGAAGAATCTGAAGGGAATGTATCATTCGCGTTATTTTGGGCCGATATGAGCCGGACTACTCCCCTACGCTATGCGGTCGTCGACCTGGAAACCACGGGGGGACGGCCTGATCGCGACAAAATTACCGAAATCGCCATTGTCATTCACAATGGGCAGGAAGTCATTGAAACCTTTTCATCCCTGATCAACCCCGGTGTTTCCATTCCGCCCATGATCACCCGTATCACCGGGATAACCCAGGAGATGGTGGATGACGGAACACACGGTATTTGTGGCACACAACGTCAGGTTTGACTATCAGTTTCTCAGGGAGGCCTTCTCCGATCTGGGTTTTACCTTCAGTCGCCCTCACCTCTGTACGGTCAAAATGACCCGCAAAGCTTTTCCGGGACTCCCCTCCTACAGTCTGGGCAAGTTGATCCAGCATTTCGGCATACGGGTAAAATCCAGGCATCGGGCTCTGGATGATGCACTGGCCACCTCACGATTGTTGGAAATGATCCTGGAAAAGGAGAACCAGATCAGTCCTCCGGGGATCCAGGCCCTGACCCGTGACCAACGCCCCCCAGCACATCTACCTCAGGACCTCTATGACCGGGTCCCGCAAGCCTGTGGTATCTATTATTTCTATAATCAGGACAGGGAGGTCATCTATGTGGGGAAAAGCAAACACATCCGGCGGCGCCTGAAAGAGCACCTGCAATCCAACACCCTCAAGGCGGCCCGGCTCGACCGGGAAATTGCCAGCGTCGACTGGGTGATCACGGGGAGCGAGCTCTATGCCGCCCTACTCGAATCGTATGAGATCCGCAGATTGATGCCATCCATCAACAAGGCACAACGGAAACGGCATTTTCCCGCCGGTATTTTTCTGGAATCCTCTCCCGGTGGATACAGGCGATTGCGGGTCGGCACCCGAAAAGAGAATGATACTCCGATCAATGTCTATACCTCGACCCGTGCAGCGCGTGCTGTCCTGGAAGCGCAGGTCGACAAATTTGCCTTATGCTGGCATTATACGATGGAATACAAACCTGGGAAACCCTGCTTCAAGCACCATTTGGGCAACTGCCCGGGGGCCTGTGTCCAGGCGGAGGCCCCTCAGGACTACAATGATCGGGCAGAACTGGCCTCGGCTGCGATCAGCTACGAACTCGAGGGGAGCTTCATCCTGGTGGATGCCGGCCCGGAGGAAGGCAGACGCGCGTGCATCCAGGTCGAAGACGGGGTCTTCCGGGCGATGGGAATAGTGGACACGGATATTCCATTGGCCTACCACTCGTTGGCTGAGCAATTAACCAATTATCCCGATCATCCGGAGATCCGAAGACTGATCCGACAATACATGGTTAAAAAAAAGTTGCACAGGATACAACGACCGAAGGATCAGGCAGAAGGGATCAATTGATTCTTGCGGAGTAATGCCGCCATCTGCGTTTGATACTGACGAGCCACATTGGCCGATGCGCGGGCATAATCCGCACCTCCAGATGCATACAGAATGGCCCGGGATACATTGGCCAGTATCCCACAATGGTCATTGAATCCCTGATCAGCCACCTCCTCCAGGCTTCCTTTCTGGGCTCCAAATCCCGGAACCAGCAAGAAATGGTCCGGAGCAATTTCGCGGACTCGTCTGAAATCCTGTGGATGTGTCCCGCCAACGACAAACATCAGGTGATCAGGGTCACTTGCCGCCACACAGGTGGACATCACCTGTTCCCAGAGAATGCCACCATTCTCCAGCACCAGGCGCTGATAATCCTCACTTCCCGGATTGGATGTGAGGGCCAGGGCAACGGTCCATTTGTCGGGATACGCCATAAAGGGTGTCAGGGATTCGACGCCCATGTACGGGGACACGGTGATGGCGTCACATTTCATGACATCGAATACGGCCCGTGCATAGGCTTTCGCCGTATTACCAATATCGCCCCGCTTGGCATCTCCGATGATCAACTTGTCCGCAGGGATATGCTGGATAGTTTGTTGCAGGACGTGCGCCCCTTCAGGACCCATGGCTTCAAAAAAAGCAAAATTCGGTTTGAACGCCACACAATAGGGCGAGGTCACATCAATCACTGTCCGGAGGAATTGCAAGACCCCTTCGGGGTTCCGGGGCAACCCTTCAGGCAGGCGATCGATATCCGGGTCCAGTCCTACACACAGGAAGGAGGCTGCAGCCTGAATGGATCGAAAGAGTTGATGGCGTTGCCCAGGTTGCTCCATGATCATCGGGTCATTCCATTCACAGCCACCACACTCTGGATCTCCGGCACCTTGGCACGTACAGCCTGCTCGACGCCGGCACGCATGGTCATGACAGACATATTACAGGATTCGCATGTACCCAACCATTTGATCCGCAGGACATGTTGATCAGTGATCTCGACGATTTCAATGTTTCCTCCGTCACCCTGAAGATGCGGCCGGATATCATCCAGTGCTTCATCCACACGCTGCCAAAGAGATTGGTCTATCATTTCAGTCATGCCCTGTCAAATTCAATAGTGGAACAATAATACAGGAAAAAGGATCAAGGTTCGATCTGAACCCGATTGGTTGGTTGGATCATCTCATGCCGACGGGCCACCTGTTTTGCTGTTTCTTCAGCGATCTTCAGGAAATAGGGTCTTGCGGGTGATCCCTCATCCAGGACGGCTGGTTTGCCGGCATCTCCGGATTCCCGGATCCCCTGGATCAGGGGCAGTTGGCCCAAGAGGACCGTTTCCGCTTTGTGCGCCAGGGTCTGACCGCCTCCTTCCCCGAAGAGGAAGTATTTATTGTCCGGCAATTCAGCCGGAGTAAACCAGGACATATTTTCAACAACTCCCAGTATGGGGACCTGCACATTGGGCAGTAAAAACATATTCATCGCCTTAATGGCATCGGCCAGAGCCACCTCCTGAGGCGTGGTGACCATGATGGCCCCGGTGACTGGAACAGTTTGGACCAATGTCAACTGCACATCGCCGGTGCCGGGAGGCAGGTCTACGATCAGATAGTCCAGTTCCGGCCAGTTACATTCCAGGAAAAACTGCTTGATGATGCCCGCCAGCCGGGGGCCCCGCAAGACTACTGCCTGTTCGGGATCGACCACGTTTCCGATGGAGATCACGGGTACACCATAGGCTTCCAGGGGAATGATCCGGGGTGATCCATAGAGCTCTTCTACCCGTGGTCGTTGTCCTTGCAGATGCAACATGGTCGGCAGGGAAGGTCCATAAACGTCGGCATCCAGAAGGCCCACTTTGGCACCCAGGGCTTTCAAGCCCATCGCCAGGTTGACGGCAACGGTGGATTTTCCGACACCACCCTTTCCGGAGGCCACGGCGATGATATTCTTTACCTGGGCCAGTGGGTTGGCATCCGGTGTCGGGACATCTCCGCCGATCTGAACGACATGGATATGGACTTCAGCACCGGGCAGATGTTCCTGTAATAGACTCTGGCATAAAAAATTGAGGTCACTCTTGTGTGGCGCATGAGCGGGGGTTATCCTCAAGGTGAACCGGATGTTGTTGCCGTCCACGGTCAGGTCATCCACCATTCTCATTTTGGTAATGGGTTGTCCACTCTTTGGATCCGCCACGCGCTCCAGGATACCCATCACTTGTTCTGTTGTCCATTCCATGGGTACAAAACAACAGCTTTTCAATCATGTTTACCAATTCGGGCAGAGAAAATGATGTCTTCAACTCACCCCTTTTCCTGCAGGACATTTTACCTACTTTTGCACCGCCATGCTGGTCCATCACAATATCCATCAATTACCCTCCTTTCGCCAGGCGGTGATCACGGTCGGCTCCTTTGATGGAGTCCACCTCGGTCACAGCCGATTGATCCGCCAGGTATTGAAACTTGCGGGGCATGTCAGAGGCGAAAGTGTTGTCATTACATTTGATCCACATCCGCGCAATATTCTGGACCCCCAGGATGGCCAGATCCCCCTGCTCACCACCCTGGAGGAAAAGATCCGGCTACTGGAGGCTGCCGGTATAGATCATCTGGTCATCGTACCCTTCAACCTGGAATTCTCGCAGATCTCTGCGGATGAATATATCGAGCGTTTTCTGGTAGCGCATTTCCATCCCCGGTATATTGTCCTCGGCTTCAATCATCGGTTTGGGACGAATCGCGCAGGCGACATTCGATTCCTGCGTTGGAAGGGGCCACTCTTCGGGTATGAAGTCTCCGAAGTATATGGTGTGGATATCGAGGGGGAGACAGTCAGTTCGACAAAGATCAGAAATGCCATCATCGAGCGCGATCTGGAAAAGGCCAACCTGTTCCTGGGTCACCCCTACCTCCTTTCCGGCAAGGTCATCAAGGGAGAACAGGTGGGCCGAACCCTTGGATTCCCCACTGCCAATATCAGGATCAATTCAGAAGAAAAACTGATTCCACCGGATGGCATCTATGCCGCCTATGCCTGGTGGCAGGACACCCGGTTCGAGGCGATGTTGTACATCGGTCGCAAGCCGACCCTGGACAAACAGAAGGAACGGGTGATCGAAGTGCATCTGATCGACTTCAACGAGCAGATCTACGGGGAGGACCTGACGGTTGAACTGATCCGGTATATCCGCGAGGACACCCAGTTTGAGGATCGGGATGCCTTGCAAAACCAGATCCGGATGGATCGCAAGAAGATCCGGCTGGCCCTGGAGGACGAAGCGTTGGCTTCGAAGAGGGAAGAAACCAGACAGGGTGAACAGATTGCCGCGGTCATTCTCAACTACAATGGACTCAAGCATCTCCGGCATTACCTCCCCTCTGTCATAGAGGCCTGCCGGGAGGCCGGAGTAGGTTGTCATGTCATTGACAATGGGTCAACGGATGAGTCCGTGACCTATCTTCAAAAAACCTATCCCGGCTTGCACATTGTCCGATTGGAGGAAAACCTGGGTTTCGCTGCAGGCTACAACCACGGCTTGATGCATATCGATGCCGAATACTACTTTCTGATCAACTCGGATGTAGCACTCGGAAAAGAAGTATTCCCGGCCTTGTTGGCAACGATGCAAGCTGACCCGGAGATCGCTGCCTGCCAGCCGAAGATCCTTTCCGACCAACAGCGTGACGAGTTCGAATACGCCGGAGCTGCAGGAGGATGGATCGACTTCTTGGGCTATCCGTTCTGCCGTGGACGTGTATTGAATGTCACCGAGAAAGATGTCGGGCAATATGATGAGAAGGCCGAGATCTTCTGGGCATCCGGAGCGGCATTTTTTATTCGCAGTGAACGCTTTCATCAGTTCGGGGGGTTTGATCCTCAATTCTTTGCTCACCTGGAAGAAATCGATCTGTGCTGGCGACTGAAGCGTGCCGGATTCAAGATCGTATGCGACCCCAGTGTCACGGTCTATCATTTGGGCGGAGGGACCTTGTCGTATGACTCACCCAAAAAAGTGTACCTGAATTTTCGGAATTCACTGGTGGCCATCGCTAAAAATGAACGGCCCCTGGATGTGATCTGGAAGGTTCCTGCACGGATCCTGCTGGATTATGTCGCCTGTATCCTGTTCCTTTCCCAGGGAAAGTTTCCACATATATTATCGGTTCTCCGCGCTCACCTCGATTTTATCCTGACCTTGCCATTGAGCATTGTCAAGCGCCGATACCATCAAATGGAGATCCGAAAGCACCGTATCAAAACCAGACCGAATACCGCCGGCATCTTTAATGGCAGTATGGTTTGGGATTTCTATCTGAACCAACGAAAATCCTTCAAGGACATCGTCAAGTGAGTAAACTCCTCCGTGATATACAGATCATTTTCCAGGATGATGATCTTCTTGTCGTCAACAAGCCCGCTCGTCTTCTCACCCTGCCCGATCGATTCGCTCCTGAAAAACCCAACCTGGTCACCCTCCTGAAAAGCCAGGATGCCGGTGTCATGACCAACCATCGCCTGGACAAGGATACCAGTGGCATTCTGGTGTTCACCCGAAATCCGACGGCTCATGCACACCTTTCCAGGCAGTTTGAAGCGAGGACATTGACCAAAATCTATGAGGCCCTTGTCAAGGGGGTGGTCAGCCAGGACCAGGGGGTGATCGACCAGCCGATCGACGCTCACCCGGCCATTGATGGAAAGATGCGGGTCTGGAAAGGAGGCAAGCCCTCCCGATCTGCTTATGAAGTTATCCAGCGCTTTCGCCAATATACCTGGCTAAAGGTGAGAATCGATACAGGCAGAACGCACCAGATCCGGGTACACTGTGCCCATATCGGACACCCATTGGCCGTGGACCCCTTGTACGGGGGTGATGAGGGGGTGTTCCTCTCATCCTTCAAGCACAACTACCGCCTGAATCGGACGAACGATGAGCAACCGCTGATCGATCGGCTGACCCTGCATGCTGCTGCGATCACGCTCACACACCCCGGCACAGGTCAGGAGATGACGTTTGAAGCACCACTGCCCAAGGATATGCGTGCTGTTCAAAATCAACTGATGAAATGGGGGCAGTGATCCGGTCAATCCGGAAAATGGCCCATCCGCTCCACGCAACGCTCCCATTCCACTTCGGCCTGGCGCAGATTCTGCTGCATCGCCTGATACTCCTCTGATTTCTTTCCAGCCTCGGGGCGTTCATAAAACCCTGGCTCCGCCATCACCTGTTCGAGGGCTTTCATCGCCCGTTCCAGGTGTTCGACCTCTTTTTCCCAGCGTTGGAGGTCCTTCTTCGCTTTTTTCCTGGCCTCCTGCCATTCCGGCGATTGGGGCGCCAGCAAGTCATCGGATTTGATCTTGCCCGTGTCTGAGCGTTGTGCCAGCAACCGTTCATCTGTCACCGCCTGCTGTTGCAGGAATTCATCGATATCGCCGAGAAACGGTTTGATACTGCCGTCCTTGAAGTAATAGATCTTGTCACACAATCCGGACAGGAAGTCCCTGTCGTGTGAGACCACCAGCAATGTCCCGTCATAGGCCATGATCGACCGTTTCAGGACTTCTTTTGCGGCCATGTCCAGGTGGTTGGTCGGCTCATCGAGGACCAGCAAGTTGATGGGCGCGAGCATCAATTCCGCCAGGGCAAGGCGAGCACGCTCTCCACCAGATAAGACAGAAACCTTCTTTTCTACGTCTTCCCCTGAAAACAGAAAGGTGCCAAGAATCTTACGCACCTGGGGGCGCATTTCCGGTCCGGCTTCATCTTCGAGTGAACTGAGGACCGTCTTTTTCCCATCCAATCGCTCGGATTGATCCTGGGCATAGAATCCGATCTTGACCTGGTGAGCATCAGCGATGGTTCCGCCATCCGGTGTCAGCAGGTTGGTGACGATCCGGGCTAGCGTTGTCTTGCCCTGTCCATTCTGGCCGATGAAGGCCACCCGGTCCCCTCGGTCGATCTTGAGGTCCACCCCTGAAAAAACAGTCTTCTCTCCGTACACCTTCTTCAGCTGACGGCCTTCAAATACGACCTGTCCGGACCGCGGTGCCGGGGCAAATCGGAGGTTCATGGTCTTTTCACTACCGCCTGGCATCTCAATCGTTTCCATCTTCGCCAACTGCTTTTCCATGGACTTGGCCATGCTGGCCTTGGTGGCCTTGGCTTTGAACCGGTCTATGGTCGCCTGCATCTGAGCCACTTTTCTCTGCTGGGATTCGGCTGCCTCGAGGCGTTGCTGGAAGCGCAGTTCCCGCTCCTCCAGATACCGCGAATAGGACATCTGGTAATCATCCAGATCGCCGTGATGCAATTCCATGATCCGTGATGAACAGGCCTCCAGGAAACGGCGGTCGTGGGAGACGAGTAACAGGGCCATTTCCGATTTGGCGAGGAACTGCTCCAACCAGAGAATGGCTTCGATATCCAGGTGGTTGGTCGGTTCATCCAGCATGAGAAACTGAGGGCGTTCCAACAGGAGTTTGGCCAACCACACCCGCACCTGCCAACCTCCACTAAAGGTGGACAGGGCCTTTTGAAAATCAGACTGCTGGAAACCCAGTCCCTTTAGCACCTTGGCCGCTTCCCCTTCTGCTTGTTCCCAGCCCAGGACATGCAGTCGATGGTGGCCGTCCTCCAATTCGATGAGGGCTTTCTCCAGGGCATCCCCTTCCAAAATATTGGCTGTGAGCTTTTCCTCGATCTCACGCATATTGCGATCCAGGGTTCGGGCCTCTTCAAATGCAGACATCGCCACTTCCCAAACACTTTCTGTCCGGACAGGCCGAAGATCCTGGCTCAGATACCCGATGCGCCAGTCGGCTGGTACTTCACGACGTCCGCTGTCGGGTTTGATCTCCCCGGCCAGGACTCGAAACAAGGTAGTCTTCCCCGTACCATTTCGCCCGATGAGGGCCACTTTTTCACCCGCCTGGATGGAAAAAGAAAGATTATCGAAGAGAGTGCGGTCACCAAAATGAAGTGACAGATCAGATACGAGAAGCATATTGGCAGGCCATGAACTGGTTCAGGGCGCAAAGATGCGCAAATCAAAGGGTTTACGTCGCCTTCAACATCGTAAAGCTGAAGGTTGTTCCCAGTCCCTCGGTGCTGCGCACGGTGATGGATTGTTTGTGTGCTTCGAGGATGTGTTTGACAATGGACAAGCCCAGGCCGGAGCCCCCCAATTCTCGTGACCGACTGATATCGACGCGGTAGAACCGGTCAAAGACATGATTGAGATGCTTTTCCTCAATACCGATTCCATCGTCACCCACCTCGACCAGGATATGGTCGTCCATATCATAAAAGCTCACTTTTGTCATTCCGCCTTCCTTCCCGTATTTCAGGGAATTGGTCACGAGATTATTGAGGACTTGCCGGATGCGGTCACGATCGGCCATAATCATAAACTCTCCATCTGCCCCGGCCTTGAATGCAAGCCGTATATGCTTCACCCTGGCTAACTGTTCGTGATCTTCCATCACCTCCCGGGTCAATGCCTTGATCTCGAATGGCTCTATTTCAAGAGCCATTTGATCAGATTCCAATTGGGCAATGGTTTCAAGGTCAGACACGATGGTCTCCAATCGCTCTACATTCTTGGCCGCGCGATCCAGAAACTTGCGATTGATGGTATCATCCTCCAGCCCGCCTTCCAGGAGGGTGTGCAGATAGCCCTGGATATTGAAGATCGGGGTCTTCAATTCATGGCTGATATTGCCCAGAAACTGTCGACGGTAGGACTCCAGGGCCAGCAGTGTCTTGACTTCCTGCTCTTTTTCTTCGGCCCAGGCAATCACCTTTTCCTCTGCCTTCTCCAGGGTCTCATCGGTCATCGACCGGTTTTTCCTGGCCTCCGGGTCTGATTTGACCTGATGAATATACTTGTAGATCACCTTGATCCGACGATAGATAAAGTAATCGATCAACCATCGCAGGATAAACAGGATGAGAAAGAAACTGATCAACGGAGACACGATCCAAAGCCAGGACGGCGGAACACTTCCCTGCATCTGCATGACCAGCAAGGGAAAAAAACTGGCCAGGGCAGCCAGGGCTGCTCCAACCAAGGCGATCTGGTAAGAAGTCAGGTTTTTACTGATCATTAAAAATCAAATCGGTAACCGATCCCTTTTACAGTCTTAATATAATGCACTCCGATCTTTTCTCTGATCTTCCGGATATGTACATCAATGGTCCGGTTGCCAACGATCACATCCGGCCCCCAGATATGCCGGTAGATCTCCTCACGCTTGAAGACCCTGCCGGGCTTGGATGCCAGGTATTGCAGGAGTTCGAATTCTTTGCGCGGGAGTTCGATCGGTTGCCCTTTCAGAATGATCTGGTAGCTCTTTCGATCGATGATCAGGTCGCCACCCAGATCTGTCTGGTCGGCATCCGCATCAATGACCGATCTTCTCCGCAGCAGTGCCTTGATCCGGCTGAGCAGGACCTTAGGGCGGATCGGTTTGTTGATAAAATCATCTCCACCACTGTCCAGTGCTGCGATCTGGGTATAATCCTCTTCTCGGGCGGTCAGAAAGGCGATCACTGTCTGCTGAAACTCGGGCATGGCCCGCAACCGTCGGCATACTTCGACCCCATCATGAACGGGCATCATGATGTCGAGCAGGATCAGATCAGGACGGCAATCCACCGCCATTTCAAGGGCCTGGCCACCATCTGATGCCGTGAAGGCTTCATATCCTTCCTTTTTCAAATTATAGGCAATGAACTCCAGAATATCCGGTTCATCGTCTACAATCAAGATCCGTTCAGGCATAAGAGGGCATTTGATCCAGTAGAACAAAGGTAAAGGGGCGATCCCATCCTGTTGCTAAACCCGGTTTAAGTTAAGGTTAATCCTCCGCTCTGTCCCGCAATGAAGTTTGCTCCAGAGAGTCGACCACCCGGGTATAGACGGGCTCCATCCGGTCGGGGTCGGCTGTCAACACATCCAGATCCATCCGCAAACTGTCCGGATCAACCCCGTGGATCTGACATATCTGGAGGAAATAAACATCATAGAGCGAATCCCTGGTCTGAGGAAGTGCATTCTGGATGGCGGCTTTTGCCACGTGAATATCGATGAGCAAAGCGGAGAGTTGGTCCTCTGAATAGATGGTTTCCTTCTCAGGTACCGAGCAGGCAACCAGACTAACCAACAGGAGC
>JAUIEA010000109.1 GCA_030429045.1 Bacteroidia bacterium
AATCCTCAGCAGTTCTTGATCTGGATCATATCCCTTCCGGACCTCTCCTGATCACGGTGACCGGACGGAATGGCGAACGGTGGTCCAGCCTGCTGTCTCTGGTCCGTTAATCGGAATGAAGCGTCCGTGTCAGTTCCGGATTTTCCTGCCAACCCGTATCTTGTTCGCATGGAAACGAAATGGATTCATATCGGTTTTGGAATTGCCTTTGTCATCTGGTGTGGCTGGCTGCTCAGTGTGTTTCAACAGCTTCCGGATACCATCCCCATTCATTTCAATGCCGCTGGCGAAGCGGACGGGTATGGCAAAAAGGCAACGATCTGGTTGCTGCCGGGGATCGCATTATTTACGGTGGGTCTGACGCTGGCAGTGCCGTTCATGGACAGTAAGTACATCAATTACCCGGTGAAAATCACCGAGGAAAACAGGGGACAGCAAACCCGCCTGATGATCTTGTTTATTCGGTTGATCGGTGTGATCATTATGGGTATGATGGTGTACATATCCTTTGTTTCTGTCCGCCTGTCGTTGGGGAATCCGGCGCCTCACATGGTCTATATCTGGTTGTTCATGGGTGCTCTTTTCGGATTGATGATCTGGTATATGATCCGTGCCCGAAAATTGAAATAAGGAGGACGTATTCTGTGTGGCTCCAATAGAAAATCCCGGACCGATTTCCATCGACCCGGGATTTATTATGTTCACTTTTCGGCAGCTTAAGCCTTGGTGAATGTCACAGTTATTGTGGAAGTAGCCGGGAAGGTATTGTCAAAGTTATCAGCAGCTGTTTCCAGGACGCTCTTGCTGGATGAAGCAGATTTAACAGTAAACGGGATCTGGATCCCATCAAAGGTGATGGTGAGTGTCTTCTCATCGGCAGACAGGGACCACGATCCATTGCTATAGGTCTGTGGGTCACTTGGATCACACTTGGTCGCACCCTCGTCACCTGTTGCAGAGCCATCGGCATTGAAGATGGTCAGGTCATCTGCATCACAAGGATCTTCATCGATCAGAAGGTCTGAGATGACGACGCCGGGAAAGACTTCGAATCCGGGGTTGATCGTCAGACCGGTCAGGTCCCATTGTCCTTCCACTAGGATGTCAGCGGTTGATTTGGTGTCTTCATCTTTTTTGCAAGCACCCATGGTCAGGGAGATCGCCAGCAGGCTCAAGCCCAGCATTTTGAAAATCTTCATAGAATCAATATTTTTAGTGATAGGAGGCAAAGATAAAAGACAATGGCACATTGGTGTGAACAAACCCGATTGCCAGGCTACCGGTAGGTCATGTCGCCCGAAATGGCATCAGGGCATCAGCCAGTTTGCGGTCGTTGCTCAGCCGGGGTACTTTGTTCTGACCGCCCAGTTTTCCCTCGGACTTCATGTATTCCCGAAAGGCATCCTGCTTCAGCGGAGTAAGGACGAGGGGTCGGAGTATCTGGCCCCGAATGAGGTCCTCATAATAGATATTCTGCCGGATCATGGCCTGGTCCAGTGCTGCTGAGACTGCCTCCAGGTCTGCCGGCATCTCGGCAAATTCAATAAGCCATTCATGATAGGGGAGACCGCCCTCCGGTGGGGTCACCTGGGGGGCTACGGTAAACTCGATGGTTTGCAACCCGAATTGTTGGGTCACCTCCTGCATGGCGGCTTCCACTTCCTTGCCGATCACATGTTCGCCAAAAGCCGAGATATAATGCTTGACCCTGCCACTGACCCGGATCCGGTAAGGGTCGGTGGAGATGAATTCGACCGTGTCGCCGATATTGTACCCCCACAATCCGGCATTGGAGTTGATGATCAGGACGTAGTCGACCCCTGTTTTGACCTGACCCAGTGTCAGCCTGGTGGGTTCCTCCTGGTGAAATTCTGTCAAGGGAACGAATTCGAAGAAGATCCCGGAGTTGGCATTCAGCAACAGGCCGGTGTCTCCCGGGATATCCTGGAAGGCAATAAATCCTTCTGAGGCAGGATAGGTCTCCACGCTGTCCATCCGTCCCCCCGTCAATTCCTCCAGTTTGGCTCGGTAGGGGGAGAAGTTGACCCCGCCGTACACAAAGACGGAATACCCGGGAAATAATTCGCGGACTGTCGCCTTTCCGCTACGTTCTAAAAGACGTTCGTAATACATCTGCACCCAGGGAGGAATACCGCTGATCAGGCGCATATCCTGATCGATAGTCTCATCTACGATGAGGTCGAGCTTCGTTTCCCAATCCTCAATGCAATTCGTGGCATAGGTCGGGCGCTGATTGGTGCGCAACCAGGCCGGGATCTCATGATTCACGATCCCGGAGAGGCGGCCGGTGGGAATACCGCCGACGGTATCCATTTCCGGACTCCCGGAAAGGAAGATCAGTTTTCCATCGAAGAACGAATAATTGCCGGTTTGGGCGGCATAATGGAAAAGGGCGTTTCGGGCCGTGTTGAAGTGGTTGGGCATACTATCCCGGGTGAGGGGGATGTATTTGACGCCGGAGGTGGTGCCGGATGTCTTTGCGAAATACTTGGGCTTGCCCGGCCACAGGACATCCGCCTCTCCGGCTTTGATCCGATCGACATAGGCTCTCAGGCCCTCGTAGTCACGGACAGGAACGGCCCTGGTGAAATCCTGATGCGACTGAATATCTGCAAAGCCGTGATCCCGGCCAAAGGCGGTTTGGCTCGCTTTTCGGATCAGCTCCTTGAATATGCGGTCCTGACATTCGACGGCCTGTGCAGACCAACGGGCAATATCCCGGGAGATATATCGGGCAAACGGACGGATGAGCAGTGAACGAAATCCCATGAGGACAAAGGTAGGACAACATTTTCAAGGGAAGCAGTCCTGTACAAATGGATCATAGAAAGCGCAGACCCCGGAGGCGATGACCCGGGGTGAGGTCAGGCGGAAACTTCCTGTTCCCGGGTGCCATCCACGAGGAACAGGAGCTCATCCGACTCGAGCAAGCCCAGGTAGTCTTCCTCTTTTTCGATGATGGCCTCCTTGAGTGCCTCCTTGCGTTCCTGGAGCTTGAGGATCTTTTCCTCAATGGTATTCCGGGTGATGAAACGGAGGGCAAAGACGGGTTTGTCTTGTCCGATCCGATGCCCGCGACCGACGGCCTGTGCCTCGACAGCAGGATTCCACCATGGGTCAGCCAGCAGGATATACTCGGCAGCAGTCAGGTTCAGTCCAGCGCCTCCAGCCTTGAGGGTGGCCAGAAAAAACTGGGCTTTCTGCTCCTGGAATTGCTTGACAGCGGCACCCCGTTTTTGGGTGGCGATGCCGCCATGCAATTCGGTGTAGGTCAACCCGGCATCCTTCAGCCAGTCGGCATAAGCCTGCAGGTGTTTTCGGAAGGCGGAATAGATCAACGCCTGTTGCCCGCTTTTGGCCAGGTTCTCCAGTTCGGCACAGATCACCTCCATCTTGCCGGAAGGAGTATCCGCATATTCGGGATAGATGGATGGTTTGATGGCGATCTGCCTCAATCGCATCAGGGCATTGAGTACATGGGGTGCGCGATGGGAGCCTCCTGACCGCAATTGGTCCAGAAGCATGTTTCGCACTGCCGACTTTTCCTCCTCGTAGATTCGGGCTTGAACTTCATCCATTTCGCAATAGATGACCTGCTCGGTCAGCGGGGGGAGGTCAGTGGCCACCTCGTGCTTCCGACGGCGCAGCAGATAGGGTCGGACCAGTTGGCGGAGGGCCTCCTCTCGTTCGGGGTCTTTTCCCTTTTCAATGGGTCGCTGATAGTGCTCCCGGAATTCAGGATAGGCTCCCAATAAACCGGGGTTGATGAATTGCATTTGTGACCACAGGTCACTGAGGCTGTTTTCAACAGGAGTCCCGGTCAGCGCCAGGCGAAAGTCGGCTTGCAGCGCTTCTACGGCCTGGAAGGTTTGTGACCGATGGTTTTTGATCTGCTGGCTCTCATCCAGGACCAGGCAGCTGAACGGGCAGCGACTGAGCACCGCTTGATCCCGAACGACCAGGTTATAAGTAGTCAGGACAATGTCCCAGGGCAGAATGGCGCCCGGATCTTGGTAACGGTCCTTCCCCGTGTGGACATAGATCCGCAGGTGGGGTGCAAACCGCTGGAGCTCCTCCTTCCAGTTGAAGACCAGGGTGGCCGGCAGAATGATCAGGGCTCTGAGGGGCGGGCGTTCTGGTATGGCGAACATGTCCAGCTGCAGCTTCTGGTCCGGTTGGACATCAGCGTTGCCATTGCCCTGCATATGCAGGAGGAGGGCGATCGTCTGCAGGGTTTTTCCCAGACCCATATCATCGGCCAGGCAAGCGCCCAGGCCAGCCTGTTGGACGCCGGCCAGCCACCGGAATCCATCGAGTTGATAGGGCCGCAGGGTGGCCTTCAGCGTAGCGGGAGCCGGGAGGTCCGGGATCTCCATCCGCGAAGCCGGGAGGTCCGCTTCCGGGGTAGTATCTGAGCTTAGGGCCAGACCCTGGGCTCTGGTCAGCCGCAGGTGATCGCCCTTGATCTCGCCCAGGATAAAGTGGTCCTTGTATTCCTGGAGCCAGGCTTCGGGCACTAAAAAACAGGTGCCATCACCAAGGGGGTGAAATCGCTGTTGATCGAGGATGGTCTGGGCCAGTTTGACAAAGGGGAAGCTGTGTTCTCCGATGGTGACACGGCCATGGATATCAAACCAGTCCGTTTGATGGTCATCCGCGTCCAGGGTCAGTTCGGGCCAATCCAGCAGGACAGTCCCCTGGTCGGCAATGGGCGGGTGTACCAACAGGCCTGCGGATTCGAGGGTGTCTTTCTGTCGGATCAGCCATTCGGCCACCTCGGGCAGGGATCGGTGATCGGGGTGCAACCAGGTACCACTAACTTCACGCTGCAGGCCGCATTCCCGGAGGACCTGATGCCACGCAGACTCTGCTTCGGGATCGCGTTCATAGCGGTCGATCACCAGGGGGCCTTTCTCCGGATCAGAGAATCCCTGTCTGAATCGGATGTCGGAATGATCCGCCAGGAGGATTCCTTCGTAATCGAATTCCAGCCCCAGATGGGTCTCTTCCTGGAAGACGTGGTGGATAGCCCGGAGCGCCGCCTTTCGGATCGTCTGGTGGATGCGGATCTCAAACCCTTCTGTTTCGACATCGGCCAGTTGGCTGGCCTTCATCAGAAACTTCTGGATATAGGTCTTGAGCAGTTTTTCGGGGATATGCACTTCCTCTTTTTGGGTAAAGGGTTTGAGCATATTGCCATGGATCTGATCCAGGCGGATGAGGAAGCGATTCAGGACCAGCCAGGCGGGTTGGTTGCTCAGCACCTGCAGCTGCTGGCCCAGCAGCGATTGGTGTTTATCCTGGTGGTGCAGCTGGAGTCGGTAGGTCATCCCGTCCGGGGTTCGGCTGAATTTCAGGGCGGGCTGAACGGGTGCCTTGACGACATGCAGTTGATGGCTGGACACCAGGGCCATCCGGTCGAGGCCCAGGGCGATGGGCAGGTCCTGCCGGACAGCGAGGTCCAGCCACTGGGCGATGAGGCGGTCGGCGCGTTTTCGGAGGAGGGCCAGATTCTTCTCATCCTTGATAAAGGCCTCAATGGTGGGCATCTTTTTCGGAGAACGGAGAATATCACGAATGAGGGCTGATGTTTCCAGGGCATCTGCTGTGCGTAGCAGGGTGTCCAGGTCATCGCCCTTCCGAATGCCGAAATCCGGGGCATTGCCGACCGTCAGCTTGGTCGTAACGACAGATATTTCTCCGTCTTCAGCCCGCGGAGCGGCCCAGATCTGGGCCACCAGTCCGGGATGTGACTGAGGAATAAGGTTGATGTTCAGTTGGTATGCTGGTTGCGCCACGCCTTCCTGTTCCGTTTTGGGGTGGCGAATATAGGCCTTTGATGGAAAGCAGGATGGGGAAACCGTCTTGGCGGGGGATGCGGATCCCGGAATGAACAATATTCTGCACCTGCCTCTGGGTGGTTCAGCGGTAGCGAAAATGGTTTACTTCAGGTGCCTTGATCGGAACGAGATCAGTCGATGCGCAGGTCTTCGACATGGATGCCGGGGTGGGCCTTGGCGTCGAACGCAAATTGTGCTGCGGTGGTTTTGACGGGTGACTGGACGTTCAGGATATCCAGGGTATAGCGTATACCATCGCGGCTGAAGGCTTCAAATTTGACGACCTCCGGAGATTTGGAAGCCACACTCAGGCGCAGTTTGATGAATTCATCATTGCGATCCCGGGGTTTGAAATCAATATACCGGACAGCTTGCTTGTTCTCGACCCCCGTGCCGCCCATGGCATAGATGTAGCTTCCGTTGTCGAAGCGATTGAGAATGGATTTCGGGGTCAGGAAGGACTCACTTCCGGCAGAACCCGTTGCGGAGTGGACCTGAACTTCCTTCTGGTCCTTGAGATGGATCCAAACGGTTTTACCATTACAATACCAGGCTTGCTGGCCCAGATCGAGCTGGTATTGCTCGCCTTGTTGAACCAGTTTTCCGTTGGTGATCTGGGGGTCCTGTTCCGGAACGGCAACAGTCATCCGCAGGGTATATGCGGTCGAGGTAGATGAACTGTAGTGCTTTTTCATCTGGGTCAGCACCTTTTGTGCTGCCGGATCCGAGCTATCCTGAGCGATCAGGAGATAGTGGCCACCGATGATCAGCAAGCCGGAAAGGATAAACTGCCAGGTCATTTTCATCATACAAAGATAACGGGTCGGGGGCGGTGATGTTATATCGGGAGAGGTTAACCGGGTGTTAAAGTCGGAGGGAAGTGAGGAATGAGAATGGCGGAACCCGCACGATGGTGCTTTTGGCACCATGTCCGGATCCAGACAAGCTGCATAGCAGCTTCGTCTGGGAGCGGAAATCGGAAAGGCGGAAAGCGGAAGTAGGAAAGCGGAAAGATGGAAGACAGAGCCGAAAAAGAGGAATCAGGAATCAGGAAAGCGGAAAGCGGAAAGCGGAAAAAGGAATGCGGAAGCCAGAGCCGAAAAGAGGAATCAGGAATCAGGAACGCAGGAATGAGGAATGAATAAGGTATTGGGTATTGGGTTTTGGCTTTCCTCCGGGTTCAAAAGCTGCATTATTTCGTTAAGGCGTTATTTCGAGGAACCAGGAACGCAGGAAAGCGGAAATATGGTTCTGTGACCGTGGGATTCTGTGACCGTGGGACTTTGAGAACGTGAGTCGGTGGGACGAGGAGATAGAAAGCGTGTGTTGTAGGGGTGACTTTAGTCGCCCGTAAAGAAAGGAAGAGAGGACTGCCAAAGCGGAAAGCGGAAAGCGGAAAGGCGGAAGCCGGGGCCGAAAAGAGGAAGGTCTAAAGATGGTTGCAAGCCCTGAAGGGGCGGCATAGACTAGCGTTGGGCAGCGCCCAACGAACCTAATTGGCATATTGCAGAAGCCCTGAAGGGGCGCAATCAAGAGCGGACAGAGGAATGAGGAACCCAGCCTACGGCAGGCAGGAACATCCTCCTTCAGGAAAATACGCTGCTCCTATGCGGTGAGACACCGCCCTGGATGATCGTTCAATGAAAAGAGAATTTTGGAGCATTTCATCTCGCGCTGCCGGTGAGACACCGGCACCAGCATTAATTATTTTTAGTGGCAGTCCAGGAATGTCAAACCAGAATCTTGGAAGCAGGAAAGCGGAAAGCGGAAAGACGGAAGTCAGGGCCGAAAAAGAGGAATCAGGAATCAGGAAATCGGCAATTGGAAGTGCGAATCTGGTGCGTGATCTGGGAATAAATAAAATGACTCAGGCAGATGGGTTATTTATTTAAAACCCAATAACGCAATTCACCTGATTTCGGGACTGGAATAAATCGGCTGACCGAAACGGGAGCCTGGTCAACAACCACCATATCAGGCGCAGGCGCCAGCGGATTGCGGGCCTGGATCTGTGCCCTGCGTTAATCATGTGCATTATTCAAATATAAGCATATTTTACTCATTAAGTCATTGATTGTCAGTGATCAATGTTAATCTTATTTGCATTATATCTAATACATTAAAAAACAATATCAAATTTACACTCATTAGGGTATGCGCGGAGGTATTCAATCCGGTAAATTTGTATCTACCAACAAACACCATTTTATAACCCAAGAACTGAACCTATGAGCAGACCTGAACCCAACCAGACATAGCCCAAAAGCCGGCCCTTTATCCCAGCCGGTTCTTCCCGAATTTATTCGACACTTTTTATGGCATTTGCACAAGCAAATGACTGTGATTGATATGCATTTGTGCCGGTAAAATGGTACAGGTCTATCGGGCTAAATAAATATTCCCATGAACAACCCGTTACAGGGCAGTGGCAGACATGAAGTCTGGTTCGGCACTGCCTTTCCGTTGGCCATATTATTATGGACCATGGTCTTTATCCTTTCCAATGAAGGCCAATTCAGGAAATCCATACAAATTGATCCGATCGACCAACTCGTTCAGCGTTTTGGGTCATCTTCTCTATCTGCAGTCTGTTTCCCTTTAACCGTTTCCGGAGCCCGCTGGCTCTGCGAAACCAGGACAGTGGGCAGTGCCCTTCCCCATGCGGGTGCTGTACGTCCGATTCCATTCACCTCGGTGACGAATTGTAATCACCATGAACGTAGCCGGGCCGGAACGTCCTGCCTCGCTGGCAGGCGGATATGTTTCGGCACCCCCTGGTCCGCCACCCGGCGGATCGTTCCCCCCTTCCCCCGAGGTGCTGCCCCTGTCCTTCTTCAACACTATCAACATTCAACGGTCCGGTCCCGACCTTCCGTCCCGCAAGCTCGCGCGTGGTTGGCCGGACCGTAAATGCGTCAGATTATATGGTTTTGGGGTAAGCCAGCGGGTGACAAAGGTTGCTCACTGGCTTTTTTGATTTCCTCCCATCCATAAACATACATGGCCCCCCAAATGGGAGGCCATGATAAATGCTCAAGTCGAAACGGTTATTCCGAAATGGAATTAGATCTTTGGCTTCACAATTGTGAAGACCCGACTGATATTAAAGCCAAAATGGATGCCGCCATCCAGCCAGTCGCCCGTCGTTTCTGTAAAGGCAGTCGGTTCGGCCATGCCCGTGGAATTGGTCAGATGTAACTGAAATACATGCCCACCCGTTTCGATGTCTGCTCCGATGCTGAAGGAATTCATAATACCGTCTCTGACCTGATCGGGCAGCAGGTACATATATTCGGCATTCAATGTCACCCGACGGGTGATCCGCTGGCGGACGCCGATGCCCAGGCCATAGACATCATTCGCTTCGGCAGTCGTGGCCACCAGATTGCGATGGATCAGGGTAGGGGTCAGTTGGACGGTGATCCAGTCATTGAATTTTCGACCGATCAGGGCCTGGAACGAATAGCTGAGGCGACTGCTGAAATAGTTCTCCCGATCCGGATCTGACCATTTCAGGGTATTGATGTACATCCCTGCTACCGCTGTCAGGGTGATGGGCATATTCCGTTTTCCGGAGCTCTGGTGAAGAATGCGATATTTCGCATAGCCATCGATCATCTTCTGGTAGGTCGACCGTCCAACCCCAATCTGGAGATCTTTGGTGATCCCGTAATCCAAACCGAGACGGATGGTGGCATTATCCAGGCCGAACAGATCATATACGCCCTGGTTGAGCATGCCAAACCGGTGGTTGATCTTGAAGTCCAGGACACCACTGTGGGTGTTTTCCAGGCTGTGCAGGTTGATCACCCGATTGGTCTTGAAGCTTGCAGAGGCGTAATCAGTGGTCTCTTCCTCACCGAGCAGGGAGAGAAGGTCTTCCTGGGCCTGCAGGCCCAGGATCCCACACAGGAGCAGCAGGGCAACGAATCCCTTTCGGATGGCAAATCTGGTATTCATACAACTATCGTTTCAATTCAGCTAGGGCAACTTCTATAGAGACCTTGGCCGTTTTCGAGATTTTATCTGCAACGACCGAAGGAATGGAGATGTCATAATCGGCCAGCGGCAATTCAAAATTGGAAGAAGCAATAATTCGGCCACCATTGACCTGGATGGTCGCCTTTCCCTTGACCTCCTTGCTGACACCGTGTATAGTCATGATCCCTTTTACATCGACGGGATAGGTTCCGTTCTTGGTCCATTTGATCGAACTGGCGTCCGCGATCTTACCCTTGAAAGTGGCCTTGGGATATTTGCCGGATTCCATATAATTCTCGTTGAAATGTTCCTGCATCAGGGCTTTTTCAAAAATAAATCCCTTGATGAGGACCGCAAATTCGACAGCGCCTGAGGCGGCATCGATGACAGCTGTAGCACCCTTGTTGGTGGCGTCAATCTTCTCCAGCGGACTGCTGGCGGAAAAGGAGATCATTCCATCCCGGGTGAAATATTTCTGCGCTTGAATACTCGTGAGTGTACTCGCCGCAAGCAGAAGGAGGATCAGTAGCTTTTTCATGGTCAACAGGTTTTAAAATATGATAAGTCGGCTATTCAACGGGCACACAACGAGCCAATTCAACATCCATCAGTTTTCCGGTGCATTCTCCGCGAAAGGTGACGGACTGACCGACATTGAATGTGCTTGAAGCAGTGGGGTCCAGACGACAAATGACGCCACCCATCAGTCCACCGGCATCCAGCAAAATGCTGGGTTGGCCTTCTTCGGCATCCGAAATGGTCTGAATGACTCCGCTGACTTCGATCACTTTGCCCAGATATTGCGCATTGGCGCTGGCTTCATCCGAGTCAAAAGCAGTATAGAGGTCAACTGCTGACAGGGTGATCTCCGCTTCCTGGCTGTCCATGCTCTCCAGGGGCTTGTTGTACATATAGACGCCCACAGTGATGCCGACCAGCAGGCCGATGGCGAGAAGCGAAAGGATCCATTTTTTCATGAAGAGCGGATTGTCGTTAGTTATTCGGAGCGCCGTCAGCGATCCAGGCGGCTATTTTTTCAATGGTACAGGCACTGAGTTGGGGTTGGCCCTGAGGCATGGGTTCAAAACCATTGTCATGTCGGATGGATCCCAACAATGCGCCATTGGTCAAATGGGGGAGAACATCCTCATACGTGTCGAGAATGATATTGCCCTGCTCGACGCCGGTTGCGTGACAGATATTGCAGTTCTGGTTGAATACCGGCATGACATCCTGTGAAAAGGACATGTTTTCTGTGTCGCAGTTCCCAGAAGGATACAATTCCTCCTCAACGTCATAATAACATGACGAGATCATCAATGCTGTCATGACAAGAAGACTCCAAAGGATGGCTGTAAGTTTCATCGATTCTCAATTGTTTAACATTCCCTGGTCGATCCAGGCTTGTAATCTGTTGATGGAACAGTCGGACAGGCCATTTCCCGCCGGGGGCATGGCGATAAATCCGGGGTCCTGCTTCACTGAACCAAGAAGCTTGCCATTCTGGGCCATGGCCACAACGCTGGCATGGGAGTTCAGCAGGATACCCCCCTGTGGGGAAGTGCCGCTGTGACATCCAATACAACTGGCGGCCAATATAGGTTGGATATCGTTCAGATACGACATGTTGTCAGTGGCGCAACCACCATATCCGGGATTACAGGTGAGATCCTGGGCGCCTTGCAGGATCCACAACCGGATCAGGTCGATCTGATCCTGGGAGAGCGGAGCCGCCGGGGGTGGCGGCATCTGTTTCCTCGGATTGGTAGAGTTGATCGACTCCCAGAAATCGCCACTCAGGGCACCGGCCTTGACCTTGCCCGTCCCCATGACCTTCGCATACGTGGTCAGGTTAATGCCTTCCTTTGGATCAGTGGCACTGTGGCATCCGGACATGGCACAGTTCGATACCAGAATGGGCAGGATCTGATCTGCGAAATAGACCGTATCCGGACTGCACGGCCATCCCGATGTATCCACCTGGTCTGTCGGGTTGTTGTGACCTGTCGTGTCCACAGGATCGATCCCGGTGATCAGCGGGTCGTGTTTGCAGGAGGAGGTGACCAGCATGCCCAGAGCGATCAGGGCCACCACGACTATCGGCAAGTGAAGGGAATTTGCTTTCATGGATGTAAAATAATGGTCTTGGCAGTGAATAGACCATGAACGACTTCCAAACGGAAGATTGTCTGTCTGAAATGGAAAAGTTTGCGACTGTTCGTTCCGAAACTCAGAATTCTGTCGGATCGGTGCCGGCCAGCCATCGTTTGAAACTGCCGGATTTCTCTGTGCTGACGATGATCTCGGACGGAGCTGCTGGTTCCGTGTGAACCTTGACCCGGGATTTGGAATAGACATACATCTCCCGGATGGCATGCAGGCCGACGATATACTGCCGGTTTGCCCGAAAGAACAAAGCCGGATCCAGCTGCTTTTCCAGGGCTTCCAGGCTGTAATCCAGTGGAAATCTCCGCCCTTCCGAGGTCATGAGAAAGGTGTTTTTGGACTCGGTATAGATCAAGGCAATGTCCTGTGTTTCGATGACCCGTATCGATGCCCCGAGTCGCACCAGAAATCGCTGTCGGTAGTCCGGGATGGGTTCGCCGGCATAGATGGCATTGACCTGCTCTACATTGACCTGGGGCGGAGCGGCCTTCCGAACCCGTCGGATCGCTTCCTGCAGTTCTGTTCGTTTGAGGGGTTTGAGCAGGTAATCCAGGGCCTGGACCCGAAAGGCTTTCAGGGCATAATCGTCATAAGCGGTCGTGAAGACGACAGGGGCGGTGACGTTCGCCTGTTCGAAGATCTCAAAACACAGACCGTCCGCCAACTGGACATCCATGAAGATCAAATCGGGTTGATGGTCAGCCAGCCAGCGAACAGAGGCCTCAACGCTATCCAGGATGGCATCGATCTTCGCCGGGGGAAGCAATTCCAGAATGAGTTTCTGGAGTCGTTGTGCGGCAGTGGGTTCGTCTTCGATCAGCAGGATGTGTACAGGGGTCATGGGTCAGGATTGAGTCTGAAGAATGGGGATCAACACGCGGAAGACGTGGCCGTCCTCCTCAATGATAATGGATCTGTCCATGAGGATCGCATAGTGGCTGCGCAGGACATGCAATCCGAAGCCGGTGGAATGACCAGGGGTGGCGCCTTTTTTCTGCAGGTTGTTCTCGACGACAAGATAGCCCGATGGAAGACGCGAGATCCGGATGGTCAGTGGTTTGTCTTTCGAGATGATATTGTGCTTGACCGCATTT
>JAUIEA010000110.1 GCA_030429045.1 Bacteroidia bacterium
CCGCATCCACCCACGGGGCGGCGCCTTTGGCATAGTACTCATCAACGATGTGGACATAGACGGCATCCATGCCTATGATATTGGATTTGGCATAGACATTCACAAAGTGGACCAGGAAGAATTTGAATGCTTCCTCGTTGTCCTTACAGCGACCCAATACATCATCGACCGCCTGGATCAGGGAGTCCGGGATCTGGACGGTGTGCTTCTGGACATAGTCATTGACCTTCGAGAAGAAAAAGGAAGTGCGGATCATTCGCTCGTCACGAAAATCAATGCCGTCAAAGTAGTGATCCATGAAGTAATGATACTTCTGGACCTGCACCTCACGCTCATCCCCTTCAAACTCAGGAATGACCATTTCACGAAACGAGGCGATCAGCGCAGCCGTCATCGTTCCCGGATGCTCTTTGATCATTTTCTCCTGAAAGGCTTTCACCTGGTCATTGATCTTCTGCAACTTGGATTCGATATCCTTCTTCTGCTCCTCGGTGACATCCGGCGCATCCATTTGTGCGCGCAGGGCATCCGCCTCGGGCCGTCGGTCATTGAGGTAGCGGATATATTTGTAGAATGCCTGGTTGTCCTTATCCCCTTTTATGGAGAATGAATTGACCGGGTCCTTCGCATCAAACTTGATGTCCATCTGCTGTTGGCCCCGGTTGATATTGACCTGAACAAAGCTGTTATCCGGTTGCAACAAAATGAGGTACATACCCGGGTCCAGTTCCTTTTCTCCGTCAAACACAAACTTGCCCTTCTGTAGTACAGCGGTATCCTTCAGGTATTGTTTGTCGCCATAATAGAACCCCAAATAGAGCGTGTCATGAGGATAGTTCTCAACATCCAGTTTGATGTGATAACCTTCCTGGGCGAACAGGGTCATGGAAAGGCTGCAGAAAACAGCGAGAACAAAAAGTCTATTCAACATAGCATGGTCCTTAAGGGAAAGGCAAAAATGACATGAATTGAACATGTCTGCAAACGATGCACGAGCTTTAGCGTTTTGTTAACGGAGCGGGTCTGTCGGGGTTCACTTCTTGGCCGGTGGCGTACTCGATTTTTCCTTTTCTTCGCGCAGGGCCTTCAATTCAGCTTCCAGGGCGGCCTTTTCCTTGTTGAGTTCGGCAACAACGCGCTTGATATTCCCGATCTCCCGGGCGGTTTCCTGCTTGATCTGGCTGATCTCCTCGCTGGCATTCTTCCGGGCTTCATAGATCGCCTTTGAGGTTTCCTCATGCGCCTTCGTGATCTCCTCATTGGTCCGCTTGCGGACATCTTCGGCTTCCTTGAGATATTGGATCTTCAGGGCAGCCGATTCTGACCGATACTTTTCCGCCATTTGATTCATCTCCTCACGGGCACGGGCCACCTGTTTCGCCGCTTCCTCCCGGGCTGTTTTCACTTCCAGTTGTGATTGCTGGATTCGATTATCCCGGTCCAACTCGCTGGCGGCAATAGCTTTTTTGGATTGCTCCCGGATCGAGCTGACTTCGAGGATCGCCTCTTCATTCGTCCTGGCAATTTCCTGAGCAGCCCGCTCACGCGCCGCCAGCAATTCAGAATCCAGAGCCAGTTGTTCCTTGTTAGCCCGTTCGCGGACTTCCCGGATCTCCAGGGCGGCTTGCTCCTTGGCTTTCTGAATTTCCGCCGACGATTTCTCGCGCGCTGCGATCACTGCTGCAGCTGCTTCCTGTTCCTCTCTGGCAGATTGTTCCCTGACCTTCCTGACCTGTTCCGTCAACCGACGTTGGATCTGGTTCAAAGAGTCTGCCGACGCATTTCGATAGCCCGCAATGGATTCCGCCAGGGCCTGCCGTTCACGCACCTCTGCTTGCCGTAATTCACCGATCAGGCGGGCGCTTTCTTCTCGTGCCTTGAGAATTTCAGCATTGACTTTCTCACGGGTCATCTGCAGATCCTTGATCGTTGCCTCCTGAGCAACCTCCGCATTGGTGCGCAATGCCTTTAACTCGGCTTCAAGGTTTTCGTTGAGCTCCTGGGTCCGGGCGGCAGCTTTTTCACGAGCTTCAGCTACGGAGCTGGCAAAGGCCTGCTTTTGAACCGACTCGGCTTCATTGATCGCGGCTACGCGCGTTTCTGCCTCAGATTGTGCGGCTGCTATGCGTGCATTGGCGCGTTCTTTTGCCTGCTGAACCTCTTTGGCCTGGGCGAGTCTGGCCTTTTCGAGCACCTCCTGGGAGGCCTTCAACTCATTCGCTGTAAACTCCCGGATCCGCAACACTTCATTTTCGCTCACCTTGCGAATCGAATCAAGACGAGCCTGGATCAGGGCCACATTGCGTTCTGTTTCCTGACGCAGCTGCTGAATCCTTGACTGGCTGGATTCCTGGGCGGAAGCGATATCCGTGGCCGCTTTGGCCTTGGCCTGATTGACCTGCCTGGCTGCCTCCTGGCGCGCCGACTCTGATTTGGAAAGCAGTGCGATCAATTCTTCATTCACGGCCTGGCGAACACTGTCGACCCGACTCTGGATTCGTTTCTCCTCCTTGACCACTGACATCTGGATCTCATCAATTCGTTGAGCAGCCACCGTCCGCGCTTCTGCCACCTGCATGGCCAGGGCCTCTTTTTCCCGGGCAGCGGCTGCGCGGGATTCTGCCAATTCTGAAGAATTGCCTTCCGCAAGGGTGGCCCGCTCCTGGGACAGTTTCCGCCTGTATTCTGCCAGTTCATTACTGGCCCGCTGTTTTTCGATCACAGCAGCTTCCCGAATCTCAGCCACCTTTCTCGCCGTTTCTTCCTGGATCGCCAGGATCTGGGCGGAGGATGATTTTTTGGTATCAACCACATCCTCCACCGAACGATTTTGCTGATCGCGGGCGGCAGCGCGCGCATTCTTGATCGATTCTGCCGCCTCCTGGCGGATCTGTTCCAATTCAGCGATGGAACTTTCCCGGGCACTGGCAATTTCATCGGCGTATTCCAGGCGAGTCAGCTCCAGGTTCTTTTCGATCTCCACGATCCTTGCAGCCGCTTCCTTTCGGGCTTCTGCCACCTCCCGTGCCGCGGCCAGTCGGGACTCCTGAACCTCTTTTGCAGCCATGGCCCTGGACTCCTCTACATTGAATTGGATCAATTGCAGTTGTTCTCCCGCCTTCTCCCGGGCACTCTTGACCTGGGCCGCCAGTTCCGCCTGGATCTTGGCAATTTCGGCATCCGCCTTCTGACGAGCAGCCAGCACTTCCTGTGCGAACTCGGCCTTCTTGGCCTCTGCAAGTTCATGACTGCGACGAACGTCATCCTGGATCTGATATTTGGACTGATCCGCACGTTTCCGTTCCTCGTCGATCTCCGCCCGTAATCCAGCCTTCAGCGCACCCAATTCAGTTGTCAGGGCCTTCACTTCTTCATCGTCGGTCGGCGAGGTCTTGGCCTGCGGGCTGGTTTTGGCAGGAGCCGTTCCCTCCGTCTTGGGGGCGGTGGCACCCTTGGAAGGAGGATCTGGTGCCTTGGAAGCGACAATATCCGGGTTCACCTTGGACTTGTCCAGTCGTTGGAGGAAGCATTGGGCCATTTGCCGGAGTTCATCACGCCGGTTCTCGTTCAACAGGTAACGGTAGATCTTGTGACTGACAAAGTTCTTGATATAGATCTTTTCGATGAATGATTCGGAAAGCCATTGGATGGCTTCCAGATCAAGCAGAAGTACATTTTCATAGGTGTTCAGTTGGCCGGGAACGCGCTGGCCCATTTCCACAAACCGGTAAGAATGCCGGACCTGGTTCAGATCCCAGAAGATGACCTCATCATCCTTGTTCAGGATCTCTCCCCCTTTGCTGCTGATCTTGGCCATAATACCTTTCTCTCGATTGATCAGTTCGAGCGAATAGGTGAAGTTTGACCGGATGACCAGCGGAATATTCTCAGACCGCAAATACTGGGTACTCTGGACCATTCGGTCCTCCACCATGAAGGCGTCGCAATTCTGACTCAGGGCAGCATGTGCAAAAAACAAGAAGAAAGCGAGTATTCCTAGACGTCCCATCCCGTGATCTTTTCCTAAATCTATTGATTTTCCCTGGCTTAATACAGATCCGCGCATATTTCTATGCATTTGTGGCACGCGGAGCCAGCAGGTATAATACTGCCATCCGGATAGCCACGCCATTTTCTACCTGTTGCAGGATTATGGATTGGGAGGAATCAGCCACATCACTGGTGATCTCCACACCTCGGTTGATGGGCCCAGGGTGCATGATCACCACATCCTTGCCCAGTTCTTCCAACAGGGCCCGATTGATCCCGAAATACAGGGCATACTCCCGCAATGATGGGAAGTAGCGGGTGTCCTGTCGTTCGAGTTGAATGCGCAGAATATTGGCAACATCAGCCCATTCCAGGGTATCGCGAATGTCATAGGAAACCTCTACACCCAGGGTGTGTATCCATTTGGGGATCAGGGTCGGTGGTCCGCAAACCCGGACTTTGGCCCCCAGTTTTGTCAGGCAGAGGATATTGCTCAATGCAACCCTGGAATGCAGGATATCACCAACGATCGCGATATGCTTTCCTTCGAGGCTGCCGATCTTTTCCTCCATGGAAAAGGCATCCAGGAGTGCCTGGGTCGGGTGTTCATGGGTACCATCTCCGGCATTGACAATAGTGGCTTTGATCTTCCTGGCCAGCAGCTCTGCCGCACCGGGAGCCGGATGGCGCATAACCACCATGTCGACCTTCATGGACAGGATATTGTTCACCGTATCGATGAGGGTTTCGCCCTTGCTCACAGAGGAGGCCGATGCCGAAAAGTTGACGACATCCGCAGACAGGCGCTTTTCGGCCAATTCGAAGGAAATCCGTGTACGGGTGGAGTTTTCAAAAAACAGATTGACGATGGTGGTGTCCCTCAAGGAGGGGACTTTCTTGATGGGGCGGTTCAGAACTTCCTTAAACTGGACGGCGGTATCAAAGATCAATCGAATGTCTTCGGGGGTCAGATCGCGAATCCCGAGCAAATGGGGTTGACTCAATTTGCGTGATTCACTCATACGGCTGGCTCCTGTTTTTGCGGATAGATGAGGATTCTGTCGTCTCCATCCTGATCTGCCCAATCCACTTTGACATAAGCTTCATCCACGGCATCCACCTGGATGCCCACATAATTGGCTTTGATGGGCAGATGTCGGTTGAATCGACGATCGACCAGGGCGAGTAATTCAACGGTTGCAGGTCTGCCAAAATCCCCCAGGGCGGTCATCGCCGCCTGGATGGTCCTGCCAGTATACAGGACGTCATCAATGAGGATGACGCGTTGATCCTCGATCGGGAATTCAAGGACCGTTTGAGAGGCCACCATGGGTCGTCCCTGCTTTCGGAAATCATCCCGGTAAAACGTGATATCCAGTTTCCCATACCGGATCGATGGACTTCCCAGTATCTCATTCAATCTGGAAACCAGGCGATCCGCCAGGAGTACACCACGCGGCTGGACACCAATGACACAGGTCCCTTCGAATGCATCGTAGTTCTCGATCAAGGCGTAACAGAGGCGATCCAGTACCATCTGGAAAGGTCTGCTGGAAAGGATGACGCGGCCGTGCTCCATGTGGTGCAAATATACCAATTGAGACCGCATTCCAAGCTTCGGAGATGCGGATGAATCTAACTCCTGGCAGCAACTTTTTTCCAGGTATCCTTCAATGTCACGGTCCGGTTAAAGACCAGGTGTTCCGGGGTACTATCCAGATCCGTTGCAAAATAGCCCAGACGCATGAACTGGTATTGCCGTCCCGGCTCCGTTTCAGCCAATGCCGGTTCAACCCAGGCATCCTGTACGATGGTCAGTGATTCAGGATCGATCAGATCAAGGAGGTCGCGATCATCTGCACCGGGGTTTTCAACAGTAAATAGACGGTCGTACAAGCGTACTTCCGCGCGTACCGCGCGCTCAGCCGATACCCAATGGATGGTCGACTTGGGCTTCAATCCACTGGTATCCTCCCCGCTCTTGGATTCTGGAAAATAGGTGCACTTCAATTCGATCACTTCACCTGCATCATCTTTGATGACCTCATCGCACTGGATGATATAGGCACTTTTCAGACGCGCCAGACCACCGGGAGACAATCGGAAATATTTGGGTGGCGGGACTTCCATGAAGTCCTCCTGCTCGATCCAGAGGGTCCCGGTAAACGGCAGGGAACGGATCCCTGCCTCGGGATCACCCGGGTTGTTGTCCGTCTCCAGCCATTCGGTCTTTCCCTCCGGAAAGTTCGTGATCGTCACCTTCAGGGGGTTCAATACGGCCATGACTCGCGTAGCGATCCGGTTGAGGTCCTCGCGGACACAAAATTCCAGCAACCCCAGGTCCACCAGGTTCTCCCGTTTGGCTATGCCTACACGCTTGGCCCATTCACGGATGGCCAGTGCGGTATATCCCCGGCGACGCATGGCAGACAGGGTGGGCATACGCGGATCATCCCAGCCCCGGACATGGCCCTCCTGGACCAGGCGCAACAGTTTTCGTTTGGACACAACCGTGTAGCTCAGATTCCGCCGGGCAAATTCGTATTGTTTGGATGGATAGATCTCCAGTTTTTCGATCAGCCAGTCGTATAATTCCCGGTGAGGCACAAATTCGAGTGTGCAGATCGAATGGGTGATCTTCTCGATGCTGTCACTCTGCCCATGGGCCATATCGTACATGGGATAGATACACCATTCATTGCCGGTCCGGTGGTGATGAGCGAACTTGATCCGATAGAGCAAGGGGTCGCGCATGATCATGTTCGGGGAGCTCATATCCACCTTGGCGCGCAGCACCCGGCTTCCTTCCTGGAAATCGCCGTTTTTCATTTTCTCGAAGAGCTCGAGATTCTCTTCAATACTTCTGTCCCGATAGGGACTGTTCACCCCCGGCTCGGTAGGGGTGCCTTTCAATCTGGCGATCTCTTCCGAACTGCTGTCATCCACATAGGCGTACCCTTTGCGGATCAGGTCTACTGCGAAATCATAAAGCTTTGGGAAATAATCCGAAGCGTAGTACACGCCGGCCGGCTTGAACCCCAACCAGGCGATATCCTCCAGGATACTGTCCACATATTCCGTTTCTTCGGTGACGGGATTGGTGTCATCAAAACGGAGATTGGTCTGACCGCCATACTTGAGGGCCAGGCCAAAATTCAGACAGATGGCCGTGGCATGTCCGATATGCAGGTAACCATTGGGCTCGGGCGGGAAACGCGTCAACAGACGGCCATCATGTTTCCCGAGAGCCAGGTCTTCTTCGACAATCGCTTCGAGAAAATTATTGGATTCCTTATCGTTCGACTCAGACATCAGCGAGGTTTTGAAATGCAAAAATAACGGAGATTAGGGGAGCATGCTGAAAAACGATGAGACGGATCACATCCGGTCAGGCATTTCCATACCCAACAACTCCATAGCGTCCCTTAATATTCTCCCTGTGACCTGTGAAAGATGCAAGCGCACTTCCCTGGCCAGGTCGGATTCGGCCCGGAGAACAGAATACTCATGATAGAATTTGTGGTACGCCTTGGCCAGGGCGTAGGCGTAGTTTGCGACATGCGATGGATCATATTGATCTGCAGCCGACTGGAGATGAGTCGGATACTCACTCAGCAACAGCAAGAGCTCCTTCTCTCCCGATTGCAGTGCATACCCCGTCAATGATGCATCTGCCTGTGGATGCCCAGCTTTTCGGAAAATGGACTGGATCCGCACATAGGCGTTCTGGATATAGGGCCCTGTATGCCCCTGAAGGTCAACAGATTCCTTTGGATCAAAGATCATCCGACGCTTGGGATTGACCTTGATCATATGGTATTTCAGGGCGGCCATGCCCACCCGGCGATAGATCTCATTGAGCTCTTCCGCAGGGATCTCTTCCGACTCACCCCGCTCTTCAGCACCCTGGCGGGCTTCCTGGATCACTTCCGCAATGAGGTCATCCGCATCTACAACGGTCCCTTCTCTGGATTTCATCCGGCCGGTCGGAAGTTCAACCATTCCGTAGGAGAGGTGAAACAGGCCCTCCGCATACGGTGCTTCTAATTTTTTCAGAATGGCAAACAGGACCTGAAAGTGGTAATTCTGTTCATCTGCAACCACATAGACCATGCGGCCTGCTTCAAAATCCCGGTACCGGTCTTCGGCAGTACCGAGGTCCTGCGTCATGTAGACCGATGTCCCGTCACTTCGGAGCAGGATCTTCCTATCGAGGCCTTCCTCGGTCAGGTCGATCCAGACCGATCCGTCCTCCTGACGGTAGAAGGCATTCATCTTCAAGCCCTTATCCACAATATCCCGTCCCAGAAGATAGGTTTGTGATTCATAATAGGACTTGTCAAACGTCACACCCAGGGCGTCATAGGTTTGCTGGAAACCGTCATAGACCCAGCTGTTCATCGTGGTCCACAGTGCCCGCACTTCCGGGTCATTGGCTTCCCACTTGAGCAACATCTCCCTGGCTTCTGCACCCAGCACAGAGGCTTCATTGAAATAGGTGTTTTTATAATTCTTGAAAAACCCTTCTGCCGACAGGGGTTTCTTGTCCGGTTCTCCGGAATCCCTGGCCGCCTCGAACAGTGCCAGCGCCGCAGGTGTCGTCTGCCAGTCGGCATACTCCTGCTTGAAGGCCTCTTCAAATTGCACATAGAAGCTGCCGACCAGGTGATCGCCCTTGATCCCGCTCGATTCAGGTGTGATCCCATCCCCGAATTTCAGCCAGGCCAGCATGCTCTTGCAGATCGCAATTCCCCGGTCGTTGACCACTTGTACCCGTACGACATCATACCCTACCCGATCCAGGATCTGGCTCATAGACCAGCCTAACAGGATATTCCGGATATGTCCGAGATGCAGGGGTTTGTTGGTGTTCGGCGACGCGTACTCAACCAGTACGCGTTCATCCCGGCGGGAAAATACCGGCAAACTGTCCCTGGACTGGGCTTCCAGGTATTTCACCCACAGGGCGGAGTGGATCTCGATGTTGAGAAACCCCTTGATGACGTTGTATCCGGAAACGACCTGACCGGCGTCAGCGAGGAGCGCATCTCCCAATTCGGCGGCGATCTGGTCCGGTGCCTTTTTTGCAGCCCGGGTCAACGGAAAGGTCACCAGGGTATAATCTCCTGTAAACTCCTTCCGTGTGGGGGACAGGGGAAGGTCTTCTTCTGTAAAGACATGACCGTACAGATCCTGTACGATAGGAATGATCGCCTGCTGAAGCTGAACTATGGGATGCATGTAGGGCCTGTTCGTCAATGAAACGGCAAAAATACGTTTCCTTCGTCGGACAGACTATGCCCGCGTGGACTTCCTTTTCAAAAGGACCTTCCCGGGGATACACGGATTCGCGGTCGCCGTCCCCTGCCATTTACCTCTCAGGAAGACCTGCCCGCCTTCTGCCTTGAAGACCAGCTGGTAGGATTTCTGGCAATATTCCGAATCCACCAGATCCTTCTGATTGATGACCAGACCATCTTCCAGGGTCAGGAAGAACCCGCTGTATACGGAGCCTTTAACCTCCGTTTTGATATACACATCGTTGCCCTGCTGTACCTCGGCAAAACCGGAAACCTGATCGCCTTTGATCTTCAGGGACAGACGCATCTTGTACTCGGGCCTGTACCCCCCTTCTTCCTGGGTGAGAAGCCCTTCCCACAAGCCTTCCAAGTCGCTTTGCGGGGGCTGGGCCGACGATCGAAGAACCGGCAACAGCAGCAGAACAAGCACAAAAAAGGGAAGTGTCTTCATTCAAAAAAACTGAAATAGGTTTGTCCGTATTTTCTCAACTCCGTCAATCTGGGGTGCGCCGTAAAATCGTGGGAAGGATCGTGTTCCAGCACGAGAAATCCCCCTTCGGCAAGGAACCCTCGACTGAGGATGATATCAGGCAGTTGATCGATCTGCGACAAGGCATAGGGTGGTCCGGCAAAAATATAGTCAAACCGCGCTGGCGGCATGGCTAGGAATGCAAAGACATCCATATTACGGATGGTAATGGCATGATCGATCTTCCAATCCACGGAGGTCTCCTCGACAAATTTGCAACAAGGCCTGTGCAGGTCGACATAGGTCACGTCCGTACACCCTCGCGAAATACATTCCAGGCTGTGATTTCCGGCACCACCGAAGAGATCCAGCATCTTCAAGCCTTCGAAATCGACCCGGTGCTGGAGGATATTATAGAGGGCTTCCTTGGCAAAATCCGTCGTGGGCCGGGTAGGCCATTTGTTGGCCGGCGGTTTGATCCGCCTGCCCTTTAATTCTCCGCTGATGATACGCACGCAACAAAACTACGCAAATCAAAAAACTGCGCGTTCCCCTGTGGCTGAGGAGTTGTCGAATCAGGAAAAAGATCTTCCGGAACGAAGGACAGGTTGCCTATAAATCCCTCCATCAATGTGTACAGTGGTGAATCCACCGTCAGATGACCGCTGATAAACACCGGTGTATGGATCGGGGATTTCCCCCACTGTTCCAGCCCCTGTAGCAGGAAGTACAGGTGATCATGTATATCCCGAACAGGAAAGGTGTTGAAAAACTGAAGGGTATCCCCTTCAAAGGCGACCATGTAGATCTGCCCGGGTGTCACATGCATGTAAACCCCCGGATTCGGATCTGTCCGGCTCAGCAGATCGGCGGCATAAAACAGTCCCCGCCAAATCGACCAGATCTTCTGTTGTGGTAAGGAGTGCTTCGGCCAGGCTTCCAGGCTGAAGACCAATTGGCCGTTCCACTCCGGAACCGGATTGACAGCGAACGGCGTTTCAGGAGACATCCCCAATTGGGTCAGATAGGACTGCCCCGCATCTGCATCATAATAGTCGGCAGGGATCAGCGAGAAATGGCGGGAATGCAGAGCGATCAGGGACGGGGGAACTGCGGTTATATCCACGTCGGACAGGTCGGACACAGCCGACCATAGCGGCTCTTTCTGATGGCGATCAGAGGTGCATCTACCAAAAGGATACTGCAGGATGACAGACATAAACGGAAGTGGATCACTCCCAGTTTCCCGAGGTATTCGGGGCAAACATATTCCCGAATTTCAACTGTGCATTGGGATCCCAGGAGTCATCATATTTTGCAAAACGGATATCGCCGAATTCGCCCATGAAGACCTTGCGGGCTACGCCCACTTCAACCACGTCTACGAGGGTACTCTGATAGGTCAGGGTATCGGCTTGCAAGTTGAAGATCTGGCCTCCGCTATAGGGCACATATTTCAGGGAGTCCACATTCCAGCCAAGCAAATTGATGGAGTCCTTTGCGGGTTTCAGCAAGGTATCCCGACGGATCTTTTCGGTATTGGTCGGATCATCCGGATCTCCGAATGCCTGAATGATCATAAAATTGCCGGTCTTGAGGACATAGGCCAGTGTATCGAAATTCTTGGCATAATGACCGGTAATGGACCGGTACATTTCCTGGGCCTGCCGGATCTTGGACAACTTTTCGATGACGACTTTTTCCCTCTTGGCCTTTTCAGCGTTGAAGGCGATCGGTTCCTGAATGGAAGTGTACAACAAATAGATCCCCAGCAGGATGCCGAGAACGAGTAGGATGTTGATGATCAGTCGCATAAATCAGGGGTTATTTCGATCTGCAATTATAGACAATTTCCGATGAATTGAATTTCAACTTTTGTGGAAAGCTTTGACTTTTGTGCACGGAGACCAGCCAAACCGGACAAAATATCGGGATCAGGGTACCTTTGTGCGATGTCTGTTGTCATTCTCGCCATAGAGTCTTCATGTGATGATACAGCTGCTGCTGTGATCGTCGATGGGCAGGTCAAAAGCAATATCCTGGCTGATCAGAAGGTACATGCCCTGTATGGAGGGGTGGTTCCTGAACTGGCCTCACGTGCGCACCAAGCCAACATCGTTCCTGTAGTAGATGCCGCATTGAAACAATCTGGTGTATCGGCAGATCAACTTTCTGCGATCGCCTTTACACGCGGGCCGGGACTGATGGGTTCGCTGATGGTCGGAGTGGCCTTTGCCAAGGGGCTGGCATTGAGTCATCATATTCCCCTGATCGAGGTGCATCACCTGCATGCGCATGTGCTAGCCCATTTTGCCGAACCGCCTGTGCCTGAATTCCCATTTCTCTGCCTGCTGGTCTCGGGTGGGCATACCCAGATCCTCCTCGTCAGGGACCACCTCCAGCTGGAGGTACTGGGAAGTACGACGGATGACGCTGCCGGTGAAGCTTTTGACAAGGCAGGCAAACTGATGGGGCTGGGATATCCCGCCGGTCCGCTGATCGATCATCATGCCCGATCGGGAAAGCCGGTATTCGATTTTCCCCATCCCCAATTACCGGATTTTCAGTTCAGTTTTTCTGGGATCAAGACCTCTATCCGGTATTTCCTCCAGGATCAGATGGCCAGGGATCAGGATTTCATCCAGAAGCATCTTGCCGACCTGTGCGCTTCCATCCAACATCATATTGTAGAGATCCTTCTGGAAAAGCTCATCCTGGCTGCCCGCAATACCGGAATTCGCAATGTGACCATCGCCGGGGGCGTTTCCGCCAATTCGCGGTTGCGTGAACGACTGGAAGAGGTCGGACAGATAGAAGGGTGGCAAACTTTTGTTCCCCAAATGGCTTACAGTACCGACAATGCGGCCATGATCGGCATAGCGGGTTACTATAAATACCAGGCCGGACAATTCACCGATCTCTCTGTAAAACCGATGGCCCGCATTCCCCTAAACGGGTAATTGGTCGATCAGGGCTTTTTTCAATCGCTGGAATTCTTCCTCGGTGATGATACCCTGTTCCCGCCAGGAGGCCAGTTCGCGGATGCGGTCTGCCGGATCCGAAGGCGGGGGTGGTTTCACGGTCTCCTCTTGTCCTTCTTCCGCTTCCTCCTTTTGCTTCCAGTCCCGGACAATTTCCTTCCCTTTTTCAAACAGGTCCCGATAGGATTGCTTCAGGGCAGAGGTATCGATATTGAACAGGTTGCCACCAGCCGCCAGATGCTTTTGAAAGGCCTTGCCCAAGC
>JAUIEA010000111.1 GCA_030429045.1 Bacteroidia bacterium
TTCCCGTTGTTGTCTGTCGTCCAGACATACAGGTTGGTGTTATTATTCGTCGAGCAATCATCTTCCACCTGTATCCAAGGCATATACACCCGTACGGTACAATCCTGATAGCCTTGCTGGCCTGTCGGGCCATAGGTAATATCATGTTCATCCGGGCAGGTCAGTACAGGACCGGTTTTATCCAGGACCTTGATCGTCTGAATATGGGTATCGATCTCACCAGAACACATGTCATGCAGGGTCCAGGTCCGTATGATGGTATAGGAAGACTGACAAACCTGCAACACCTTATCTTCATAGAAGGTCTGCAAGCTGCCGCAACCACTGCCACCCGGTTCGCCCGTGATGGCAGGAGACGGATAGTCTGCATTGCAATCCAGACTTGGCAGGTCGAGGTCATCATAATTTGGTGGCAGGACCACATTCTGTATGGTTGCACGCTTGATCCGGATCTCTTGCGTGCATTGGGTGTTATTGCCCCAATCGTCAACAGCCGTCCAGGTCCGTTCGATCAACTGACTGAACTCGGGATCCTGAGCACAGGTATAGAATGTTTCATCGTCCGCATAGGTCAGGCCATTCCCCAGAGAGAGTGTGATATCACAATTGTCGGTCACGGGTACGGCGACTGCCTTGGAGGCATAGTTCACCTGAATATTCGGCATGGATGACGCTCCGGCCTGGAACAGGTTGCTCAACAAGCCAAAGGAGACCGGTCCACCGGTGACGGTGAACGGACCATTGGTCACAGGAGCTGTCCCGTTGAAATAGTTAAAGATGACACAGGCCGTGGCACCCCATACATGGAAACCGCGGGTTTCTCCCGGGGCCAACACCTGATTGGCCGAAAGCTCCAGTTGGGCAAGGTCGCCTGTGCCTGTAGCGAAATAGGCCGGAATGGATGAAATGGTCTGAGGACCCAGATTCGTCCAGGCACCCGCATTGGTTTCATTCCCGGCGAAGGTCGGAGCTGTAAAGACCTCCATGGTCTGAGGCGCATTGACCGGACCAAAGGCAGGATCACCGAATCGGAGACCAAACCCGGTGATCTCCAGTTCTTCTCCCGTGTTGTTGGTCACGTCAAAGTAGATACCACCAGGTTGTGTATTTCCGGACAGGGAATATACCGTACCACCTCCGTGGGCCAGGAAGCTGGCTGGATACTGGACGGGGTCTTCCTGTTGGAACACAGCAGGTGCCGGTTCGAGCGGAATGTCTGCTCCACAATTGACCTCCAGATCTGTACAGACCAGTACCGGAGGCAATTTATCTTCCACCTTGATCAAGCCCCAACAACTGTTTCCAGTTTCAGGATCGGTCACTTTTACTTTCAGGGTCAATCCGATCTGGGGTCGTCCGATATTCGGACTGCCCACCAGCGGGGTATTATTCGGATTGAAGATCGATACGACATAATCGTCGTAACAGCCATACGGTCCACCCTCCAGGATATCATCCGCTCCGATGGTGGTGATACAATCTTCATCCAGGGAGATCTGAACCAGATCGTTACAGGCCAGTGAGGTGACCGGATCCGGATATTCCAAAACCTGAATATCAAAAGAACACGTTGCCACATTGCCTGCAACATCCGATATTTCATAGCTCACCGTCCAAGGACTGTCATCCTTGCACAACTCTGTGCCACTCATCGGGCCTCCCGTTTGGGTAGGCTCAGGTGAAACACTCGGCAGTTGATAGGTCACAGAACCGACCCAGATCCGCGGATTGAACGGATTGGAAGCAAAGAATGTATTGGAAGTTGCACCGGCCAGGATAGAGATCGTGCCATCCGTGTAGTTGCCATTTGGTGAGTTTCCATAAGCACCATTGACACCATTCCCATTCCGGTAGTTGGAGGTTGTGGACACCATATGCAAGGCCACTCCCGTGACGCCGGGTTGGATCTCAAAGTCTGTAGTAAATGGTGTGGGAACCGTTGTAAACGGACCCGCGGTAGCATCGGCGGTGTAAGCCAGTGTCCAGGCACCTGCATTTTGCTCAAATCCCTGACCGGTGCCTGTCTTGACATAGATGTCGACCATGGTCGGGCCATCGATGCTCGATGACATGGAGGTAATGGTCAGTGGTCCGGCTGTATTATTGGCCAGATCAAAAAATACGATCCCACCTGCGGCATTGCCATTGTTTGGCAAACCGGGGTCTGAATCCAAGGAAGCAGCAGGACCCGTAAACGGACAATTATCTGTTGCCGTCGGATCCGCCCAACTCACCACTGCACAGCAGGCACCCGGATCCAGATTGACAATGATATCCGATGGGCAATTCAGCGTCGGTGGAATATCATCGATCACCGTCACCTGTGCAATGCAGGTGGCCATATTGCCACAGTCATCAGATACGATGAGGGTCACGGGTGTAACTCCCTTATCCGCACAGGTCATCACCGTTGGATCGGCAGAGAAGGATAACAATCCACAATTATCGGTGCTTCCATTATCCAGGTCAGCTGGGTCGAATATGCCCTCACCATTTTCGTCGAGATACACGGTGATGTTCTGGCACACCGCTACCGGTGGTGTCGTGTCTTCAACCGTAATCGTCTGCACAAACATGGCCTGGTTACCACAATCATCTTCGGCTGTATAGGTCCGGACGATGGTATAATTCCCCGTGCAATTGCCCGGGGTGATCGATTCAGTATAAGTAGCCGGGATAATGATGGGTCCGGCGCCCTGATTGGCGTTCAGCGAACCGGCACTCTCAGCGATAGGGCCTGTCCAGGTGAACTGACTGTACATATTGCCGGCACCCTCCAACTGGAGACTGAGTCCAAGCGGCTCATTGCCCACTTCTGACACTCCAATGTCAGTAGACATGGTGCCATTGGCAGGGCCATTCGTGGCCGTAAAGGCCCCCTCGTAGCTCAGGAACTGGATGACGGAACTCACCGGGTCGACCAAAGCCAGTCCATCCGGAGCACCATTCTGCAATCCATTGACCGGCAGGAAGAACGCCAGTGCGCCATAGCCGTTTCCTTCATTATCGATGGCTCCGCTCAGTGAAACCGTGTTATAGGATTGTCCGTTTGCACCATTATACAATACAACGGTATACCCGGTCAGGTCAAAACCAGCCGGACCAGCGATCTCAATAAATTCATTCGCATCCGTTCCTGCATTATCATAATGCAGTTCATTGATCCAGATCGTATTCCCTGTCGGACCACATCCGTCTACTGCAAAGACATCATCCGGGCCAGGGACATTATCACATTCTACCGTAATGTTTGCAGGTACACCGGCAAAGCTTGGCGGGGTATTATCTTCAATCGTGATGACCTGGGTATGTGTCGTCGTGTTACCACAGGCATCCGTTGCCATCCAGGTCCGGGTCAGTGTTCCTTCGCCCAGGCAATTGCCCTGCACAAAGACTTCGTTGAATCCGTAGGTGATCGGGAAGGATGGTGGCAGTGTAAATGTCTGGTTCGCATTCAATGTTCCCGGCGACTCCACGCTTGGACCTGACCAGGTAAAGGATGCATAGTTCATGCCCGTACCTGTCAGCTGAAGGCTCATCCCGATGGGGTCTCCACCGGTTTCCTCCACGCCAATATCGACAGAATTCATTCCGTTTGCCGGACCATCTGTCGCTGCAAACGTTCCTTCGTAACTGATGAAGTACAGCACATTGACTCCGCCCTCTACCAGGGCAATCCCATCCGGAGAGCCATTCTGAATCCCGTTGACCGGGTAGTCAAAACTCACAGCCCCCGTTCCATTTCCTTCATCATCGATCGTTCCGAACAGGTTCAATGTATTATACACTGTGCCGTTTGAGCCATTGTACAATACCAGGCTGTAGTTGCTCAGATCCAATCCCGCTGTACCAGCGATCTCGATGAATTCACCTACATCGCCGCCTGTATTATCATAGTGAAACTCATTAATAAAGATGACCGGGGCGGGATTGTCACTGGTGCAATTATCTGTCGCGGTCAGGTCTTCTGCATCCGGGATCATCGTACACTCGACGGTCATATCTCCAGGAAGGGGCCCATCAAAGACCGGCGCCTGGGTATCCTGAACGGTGATCGTCTGGGTATGAGAGGCGGTGTTATTACATGCATCTGTAGCGGTCCAGGTCCGCGTCAACGTATAGTTGTGCGGGCAGTTGCCATCCGTACGCATCTCTGTAAAGACAACGGATACATTCGGATCACAATTGTCTGTCGCCGTGATCGCAGGGGCACCCGGGACAGCATCACATTCGACCGTCATGTCACCTGGGGTGGCACTCAGGACCGGTGGTGTAGTGTCTTCCACCACAATAGTTTGGGTGTGCTGGATCGAATTGTCACAGGCATCCGTTGCGGTCCAGGTCCGGGTCAGGGTCTGTTCTTGTGGACAAGCACCCGGTGAAGCGGTTTGTGTAAAGGTGACGATGACACCTAATCCACCTGGATCGGCACCGAATTCCTGGCCATCATTGATCGAACCAGGGCTTTCAGTGGTTGGGCCTGCCCAGAAAAAATCTGCATAATCTGAACCGGTTCCAATCAATTGCAGGGATTGGCCAATGGGTTCATTTCCTGCTTCTAAGACCCCGATATCTGTAGAGGAAAGTCCAGTTGCCGGACCATTCGTAGCCATGAATGAACCTTCATAGGACAGGAACTGCAGGACGTTATTGGTGGGATCGACCAGGGCCATCCCATCCGGTGATCCATTCTGGATGCCGGAAAATGCAAAAGAAAGTGCACCTGTGCCCATTCCCTCGTCATCCAATACTCCGGAAAGATTCGTCGTCCCATAAGACTGGCCATTCGAGCCATTATACCAGACAATGGAATAGCCAGTCAGATCGAGTCCTGCGGTACCGGCAACTTCAATAAACTCACCAACATCTGCACCTGTATTATCGTAGTGCAGCTCATTGATGAACACCACATTGGGGCTTCCTCCCATGGTACAATTGTCACTGGCCGTCAATACTTCCGGGTCTGGAATATCATCACATTCGACGGTCATATCCACAGGCAAGGGGTTGTTGTCCCAGGTCGGCGGGGTGGTATCAACGATTGTCAATGTCTGTGTACATTCGACAAAATTGCCCGCATCATCCGTCGCTCTCCAGGTCCGACTGATCGTGCCGGTATAATCCCCACATTCGCTCAGATCCTCGGCATCGGTGAAGGTGATCGCAGGACTCGGATCACAATTATCCGTGGCTGTGGCCATGCCTGTATCTGCCGGGTCTGTCGAGGCATCGCACTCGACGGTCATATCTCCCGGGCAGGTAATGACCGGTGGCTGCGTATCCACTCCATCCAGAATTTCTACGGATAACAGACTGGTACAGTAGGTGGTGGTCACCGACACGGTATAATTTCCGGCACTCAGATTGCTGAGGTCTTCGGATGTCGCTCCTGTCGACCACAGAATATCATAGGGATCCATGCAAACAATGGTGAGATCAATACTGCCATCGGATCCACCCGGACAGGTCACATCCTGATGCGTCTCACTGAGATCAGGTCGGTCACCGACGATCACATCCTGGGTAACTGTACTGATACAGCCAGGGTGGTGTTCATCCGGATCACCATCTGCAGCATCGAAGACATAACTGATGGTATAGGGGCCAGGAACACTCAGATCGAACATGGTGGTGGGTCCGGCACCATTCACAAAAAACTCACCCATGCCATTTGCCGGGCCACTCATGTCACCCAGCTCAGCAGATCCCATCAGGTTGACAGCTGGATCTCCCTGACAATATCCGGTGGCCAATCCGTCAATAGAGGCGATCGGATAATAACAGGTATTTGAAATGAACAGACCAGGAATCAGGTTGGCTGGATCTGTATCGGCTACATTCAGTGTATATCCTACAGCATCCAGGTGATCAAAGGGTAGAATGTAGATACCGGAGTTTGCCGGCGTCTCGGGAATAGGATCTCCGATCGCTACACCAATCAGCCCGACTGAGCCATTCCCGACGACCAGTGTCTGGTTTGGAGGGCCCATGACGGTGACTTCTTCGCCAAATGTACCATCCTGGTTGTTTGGTGTTGCATCATTGTTGCAGGAACAAGGATCTGAGATTGACCAGGTGTAACCGGCCATATCATCATTCTGGATAGTGCCACTGGCCGTTCCTGTACCAATGGTTGCATTCACAGGGACTGAAAGGGTCACTGTAAATCCTTCATCCATCTCGATATCCATATCACCACTCACCCCGATATTCACCGGTTGCGAAGACACACCAACACCAAAGTTGATGGTACCGAACGGCAATGTGCCACCAAAGTCGGCTGCATCCGCCGGATCACCTCCGGAACCGGTCACAGCATAGTTGGCTGAGGAAGCAGCACTGAGATCCCCGGTACGCGTCGCCGTAAACAGGAAATTGGTGGTCCCTGCATTTCCTTCATTCTTCATCGCATCTGTGGCAGCAATACTGATGACCGGCAATGGAGCCATATCATCATTCAGGATGGTTCCCGCGGCAGATGCGGTATTGATCTGAACCGCACAGCTGCCGTTCTGGGTCAGGGAGACGGTAAAGTTTTCATCCGGTTCAACGGTCATATCGCCGGACACCAGAATCGTAATCACTTTCGATGTTTCATTGCTGGCAAAGCTGACCATTCCGCTGGGGAATGTACCTCCAAAGTCTGCCGCATTTGCCGGGTTTCCTCCACTTCCGGTGACGGCATAGTTGAGGGTAAAGGATGCTCCGAGGAGACCGGTCCGGGTCGCCGTAAATGTGAATGAGGTTGTGCCTGCATTCCCTTCGTTTTTCGTGGCATCTGTTGGGGCAATGGACACCTGGGGGAGGGCATTGACCAGTCCGCGGGTATTGGCACTGCATACGCTGTACCAGGTGCCCCCAACCAGTTGGATGGAGCTGTTCAGCGGTTCTGAACCATTCTGTGAAACACCGACATCAATACTGGTTTGTCCGTTTGCCGGGCCGTTCGTCGCAGTCATGACACCTTCGTAACTGAGGAACTGGAATGCTGGATTGGCCTGGCAGGAGAGAGAAAATCCATCCGGAGATCCATTCTGGATACCCGGGATCAATTTGGAATAATAGGTAAATGTGCCATCATTGGTCCCGGCCGTAAACGTATTTAACACATGCGTGTCGTATGTCTGTCCGTTGGATCCGTTGTAGAGATGGAGGGTAAGATCTGCCAGTTGGGGGATGAAGGTATTTCTGACCACCACTTCCACAAACTCATTGGCGTCAGCACCTGTATTATCGTAATGGAATTCATTGATATATACGTCCGTCACTGTCGGGCAGGCGGCGACATCATCATTGATAATGGTTCCCATTGCCGTAGCCGTACCGATGGTCGCATTGACCGGCATGGACAATGTAATGGTAAAGCCTTCATCTGATTCAACGGTCAGGTCTCCGCTCACATTTGCGGTAATCACCTTGGATGATTCCGAAGCTGCGAAATTGACCGTACCCGATGGGAATGTGCCGCCAAAGTCAGCGGCATTGGCAGGATTGGCACCACTGCCTGTGGTCGCCCAGGAGGCAGAGGAAGCCCCGGAAAGATCTCCTGTCCGGGTGACTGTGAAGGTAAATGGTGTATTCCCCGCATTGCCTTCATTCTTATTGGCATCGGTAGCTGCGATCGACAGGACCGGCGGTGGCAGCATATCATCATTCAGGATGGTACCAGCTGCAGAAGCGGTACCAAGTGTTGCGTTGACCGGCATGGACAGGGTCACCGTAAACCCTTCATTAGATTCAACGTCCATATCTCCACTCACGTTGACGGTGACGACCTTGGAGGTTTCACCCGTGGCAAAACTGACCGTTCCCGATGGAAAAACACCACCAAAGTCAGTCGCATTAGCCGGATTGGCGCCACTACCCGTGACGGCCCAATCGGCAGAAGACGCACCAGAAGTATCGCCTGTTCGGGTCACTGTAAAGGTGAAAGCAGTATTCCCTGCATTGCCTTCATTTTTATTGGCATCCGTTGGTGCGATCGAGAGCACCGGTGGTGGAGGTGAATAGAAATAGACGGTATAATCCTCGGCTTGGCCATAGGTGCTAATATCACAAGCATTGGATGGAATACCTGCAAACTTAGATAGTACTCTCATCCGAAGGCCGGTATTCATAGTTACACCTGAAGATGGTGTCGTAAAAGTAACTGTACGCAGACCATCCTTGTTTGCCGGAAAAGACACGACGGATTCCCCGCTTTCAAAGTCTCCGTTATTATTATAATCGATATAGACCCTGGCACCTTCATTGTTGAACACTCCGGTTTGGATAGTCGCTCCATAAAGGGTGTTCAGCTCCAGTGGGGTCCATTGGGAACAAACATAATTATGGTAATTCCCATCATTGTGGGGTGTTGTATGATCAAGCTGATTTAATGCGAATTTAAAAATGCCAATACCGGCTCCGTTACCGTTGTTACTGTTGGCCGGGATAGTGCAACCTGTGTTTGTGGTTGGCTCCGCATTTAAAACAAGGATAAATTGATCCTTGACTTCATCATCCGCACCCGAATTGACAGTCAATTTTACCGAGTACGCTCCTGCAGTATTGTAGGTATGTGATGGATTTTGTGTGGTATAATCTTCTGTACCATTATTATCAATATCCCATGACCATGAGTTGTTGGGCATCAAACTTCCATCTGTGAATTGGACATTGAGGCTACCCGTACAGGATATCGTGGGTGTTGCAATAAAATCGGCGACTGATGTCGTCACGAATATGTCTGACGTAAACAAGCCACGGCCATGCGTAGCCACGACGATCATCTTGTCTGCCGCCCGATATTCGATCATATCGCAACGCACATGAGCCAGACCTGTGCTACTGATGCCCCATGTCGGTGCACTGTTTACACCAGGATCAAAATCATTTGTACTCCACACCCCCAGTTCAGTGGCTGCAACCACTTCATCCCGGTTGTCCGGATTGTAGATGGCCCATCGAATTGGCATGTCCGGAAGGTTTCCCTCCTTATTATACCAGGTTGTTCCCCCATTGGTCGTTTCCCAAACGGAGACAACACCATAGTTGGAATAGGTCACCAGGATCTGGTTGTCATCCGCCCCGATATCAATGGATGAGACCCATCCCGCAGTGGTGATTGGTGTCGGTCCATTATCGATTCGAGTAAATGTTGGCGTTCCCGTGCTGGCATTGGTCACTTTATAGACCCGACCATTGGTGATCCCGATAATGACCACATCATTGTACGGGCTTGTTTTGATAGCAGACACTTTCGCCCCACCAAATGAAGATGATAGGTCCGTAATTGTAACCGCACCCGCCATGCCGGAATGCCGTCTGAGTTGGTCATTGTTGGCTGCAGAATAAAGGATCTTCTGCGTGTTGGCATAGTCGCTCGGGTTGATAAAGAGTCCTGAATTCTGATCATCATTCAATAGCGGAAAAGATGCTCCACCATTCAGAGACCGGTATACCGTATTGTAAGTATATGAGGTTGTCTGGATATCAGGATTGAGTTGATCAACATGGCAATAGGCGCCATCACCACCGGTTACTTCATAGGTACTGCCAATCTGGGGTGTGGAGAACTGCTGTGTGCCGTTATCCTGAGCACCTGCCAAAAAGTAATGGCTGTTGACTTCATTCTTGGCCGCACAGGCATAGAATTGGGTGACGTTATAATCCTTGTTCTTGGAAGTAAAACTCGGAGTGGCCATGTCATCCCCGGCGTTCAGAGATAGGAATATACCCCCATCATTACCAAACAGTACTTCATCGCTGGCTCCCGGACGGAAGACAATGGCATGTTGGTCTGCATGGACTTCCGGCTTGCTAAACCCTCCATACCAATGAGAGATACCGGTCCAGGTGGTTCCACCATCCAGGGATCGGTGCAGATCGATACCACCTGCCAATACCAGATCCGGGTCTGTCGGATGGACAGCCAGGATCAAGTCATAGAATGCCTGTTTTCGCGTGAAATGAGTGGCATTATCATCGACCAGCAGTGGGATCGTGACCGAGCTCCAGGTCGTTCCACCATTGATCGATTTCTTAAACCATTCAATATCATTTGAGCCCGCACCACCATGTGCGACCGCGTAGATCGTCATTGCATCTGAAGGAGCACAAGCGAGTTCGATTCGTTTCGCTGCACCCACGCCAATATTTGTCGACAGATCCGTCCAGGTACCTGTGGCCCCATTATCAGCATTTGTAGATTTAAAGACAAATCCCTGCGAAAAGATGCCAAAACTGGCATACACATCTCCGTTGGCAGCAACTTCCAGATCAGCTGCCCTGTCGTAATTGGTACCGACACCATTATAAACCGTCAGGACCTCTGTCCAGGAAGTCCCTCCATCGGTAGAACGCATAATCCCACCCGTATTGATATAATACCCTCGAGTTGCAGCGAAGATGGTCCCATTTGCCTTTACAACGATCTTTTGAACGTATTGGAAATTATTTGTACTGTTATAGGCACCTGGATCCGTACTGGTTAAGCGAGCCCAGGAGGCCCCTCCATCCGAGGATTTCCAGATCCCGCCTCCACGGACAGCATCCGAATTAAACCAACCCTCACCAGTCCCAGCATACAGCTCCATGGTGTTGTTCGGATTATACGCTAGTGTGGTGATGGCCAGGTTATCCCAGAATCCATCCACATGGACCCATTCAGGATTGGCTGCAGTGATATCATTGGTATACCATAGTCCACCGGCTACTCCACCTGCCCAGACTTTCTTCTTGGAACCGTCATTTGGGTCAAACATCAACCCCCTGGTGCGGCCACCCACATTGTTCGGCCCTCTCTCCTGCCATTCTATACCCGGAATGACAGCTCTGGCTGCCAACAGTTCATCAACTTTGTTGTTCGCCCTGATCTTTCGATCATAGGGTACATGCCCGAGAGCCGGATCCATCGTCATCATCCAGTCCTGCTCCATCGCCAGATCAGGTCGGTCCTTCTTGTCTACCGTGCGCTTCCACTCCGCCTTACTCATTTGGGGACGATTGTAGTAGGGGTGTTGGGTCAACATGGTCGACCAGGCCAGCTTGGCCACCTCTATCTCATGGCTTGTCCGCTCGTCAAAAGCTGTTTGTGCTTCCTGGATCTGCTGTGCCTGCAATCCGATACCCTGTGTAACAAGGAGTATCAACACCACTACATAGTGGTAGGAGTAGAATTTGTTCATGGATCCTAATTCAAAAAAACAATAAACAACAATGGCGATACGGAATACCGCATCGCAATCAATGCTGATGTCTTAAACTAGGTTTCAGGGATGTACTATCTCCCAGGATTGGCTGTCCTCAGAGTGCTACAAAATTACTGAGAATAACCTGCTGATACAAGGCTTTCCCTCAGTTTGATATTAAATTTTATCATATTTATTGGCAAGCGTTTGATATGTAAATAATCCATCAGATGTAATCGGCTATCCCTGTGCTATTCACCTGAATTGCCCCCCTTTTCACTGTTTATCCCTGCAGATATTTATTTCTCTTTTCCCTCAATAAAACATCGGGTGGCCATGGAGGCCCAGAAGAGACTATCGACCCATAAAAAAGCCCCCGAGCCTCTTGCGAGACCCGGGGGCAGTATTACTGGAGAATGATTCCCGAAGGAATTATTCCACCGTGATCATACGCTTGGTAGCGCTATCGGTTGGAGTATCCAACTGATAGTACAGCATACCATTGCCTTCGATCTCAGCGCGAGTCAGTGTGATCGCGTTGTAACCCTTGGCATAGTCGCCGCTTACTACCTTCATCACCTTACCAGTGACATCGTACACCTTCAGCGTAGCTGTGCTCGCTGTTGGCAGGTTGAATCCGATAACAGTAACGTCACGGAATGGGTTCGGCTCGTTCTGATACAGCTCGAATCCGCCTCCGATCACAACTCCACCGTCAAAGCGGAACTGTACATCCAGAAGTTCTTCGTTTGCATCATAAGCTTCTGCCATCGTTACGCGTGAGTTCACCTTCAGGGCTTGGCTCAGTTGGCCATTAGCCACTGCGCGGAACGTTACCGTGTACAGAACTTCACCGTCAGCAAGCGTGGTCGGTGCAGAACCGTTCCAGCTTGTTGTCAGCGTTCCTTCTGCTGCCTTCGCTACACCGAAGTTCGATGTGCTCAGGTCGGCCCAGTTTGCTGTTACGTCTACGAATTCGACCAGGTTAGCGTCAAACTCCATCGTGTACTGGTATCCCTGTACACCTACGAAATCCTCAGCTGTCACCTCTACGCTGTACTCCTGTCCAGCTACCAACTGCTGCTCGGCTACGCCGAACGTCAGTGTGCCTACGCTGTTACGCGTTTCGGTACCCAACAGGCTGTTTGGTGTGTGGTCGCCGCTCACGTCACCCACCTTGACGGCGATGAAGTTGGCAGTGTTCAGACCACTTCCCTGAATGTCAAACATCTTCGTTTCCATGAAGTTACATGGCTTGTTCGGGTTCGGGAAGGTGTATCCACCGTCCACGAAACGCCAGCTCGTGTTGCTGTTGAACGTGGCACCTACTGGAGCCAGGATCAGCTTACGCAACTCGATGATGTCTGAGATAGAGATATTGCAATTGTTGTTTACGTCAGCCGCGATCAGCTTATAAGGGCTGGTCAGTGACTTGATACCCAACAGGTGCTTCTGCATCAACAACAGGTCATAGGTAGATACACCGTTCAGTGGATTGATATCCTTCTGTGGTGCAATCGTGTACTGACCCTGCTCGAATACGTTGAAGCTTACTACTCCACTGTTTCCGGAGATATCGCTCTGCGTTCCGTTGGCGCTCGTCAGTTCGACGTTCACCAATTCGATCGGCTCGAGATCCTCGTTAGAGATGTAGCTGCTCAGCTCCGCATTCATGGTGCCTCCGCAAGCGCCCATCCAATCCTGTACGGTGATGGTCGTTACGCAGTAATCCCAGTTGCCTGCCTCGTCACCTACCCATACAGCCACTTCGACTACTGGGCTCATGGTGTTCG
>JAUIEA010000003.1 GCA_030429045.1 Bacteroidia bacterium
TTTTTTATCTGGACCGATTGATCAGCAAAAATGGAGATATAATTGTCTAAAAATGAGTTATCAACGATCTCAAATCTTGCTCCATTGGTCAATTCTATTGCATGGTGGCCCTGGGAAACTGAACTGTTTGACAATTTCAACAATCCATTCGATTTGACTAGAATCCTGTGCCACATGGTTGGGCATCCGGTTATGGTCGATTGATCAACTTCAAGCACAGCTCCTCCATAAATTTCAATTGAGGCGCCTGGGCCCATGATCAAAGAAGAGTTGGCCATTATTTTCAGGTGATCTCCATTTTGCAGTACTAATGTACCATCAATGTAAAGTTGATTAGCTCCATTCTCATCAATGGACACACCACATCCAATTGCTTCAGACAAAGTAATCGATCCGCCGATGCCAATGCATTCATATGGAACTAATCCCTCACACGAAGCAGGATATTCACAGTCACAATTTGTTTGACTAAAACTGTAATTCGAAAAGGAAAATCCAATCAGAAAAAGTAAAAACCTAAAAAACCAAGACCTTAAATCATGTCTGCCTGCCTGTCTGTCTGTCTGTCTGTCTGGAGCTCGCATTGAGCTCAATAGGGAAGTGAAGTCATCCCATCTCCGAAAACATAATGACTGTTTCATTGTAAAGGGTTTAATGGGTAAAGAATGACATGAAGTTAGTTACGGATGGTGAAGAAAATCAATAGGCCAATCCTCGGATTTTTCAAAGTGTCGCACATTTAACACTTCCGGAGAAGGTTTTGTCCTCATAAATGAGGAAGCAGATCGGAAATTTAACACAAAATACTTTGCCCCGGGTTTGTCTATTCAAACATTCCGTCAGGCCGCACAGATAAATACTTCACGAATTCATGAGACACGAGACACGTCCGGGCCCTGTCAATAAACACCTTGCCCGGAACACTCCAGCTCTGAATCCTGACCCCTGGCCCGGGTTCCAAATCGCTACATGAGGGTTTGACCCGAAGTCCACCCGCCCCGATTACCCGGAGAGGTCAATGAATCAGGAACAAAGCGAATACCGACAACGAATGGTTGAACTTCCAAAAGATAAATGCCAAATGCAAATGACCAAGACGGTTTATTGTACTCATGGCCAGCCAAAACAGACAACGGACAACTGACCCCTACAACATCGCCCTCACCTTCTCGCCCGCCTCCTGCAACCAGGATTGATACTCCTTGCGCAAGGGAAAACTCTCCTCTTGCAAGGTCTCTCGAGCGGCGCTGCCGATATGCCGGACATAGGACAGGTAGTGCGATTTTTGCTCGTTCTTCGTCTAAATGTTCAGCCTCAAGCAAATAAATGCTCACTCCCGCATCACTACCACCCGGCTTGTCGCCACTGGCCGCTGATCGGAGAACAGCTGCAGGATATAGGTGCCATTGGGAAGGTTGGCTGTATCCCAGCTGTAGAGATATGCATAGGGCGGATAGCGGTGTCGATGCACCTCCCGGCCCAGGGCATCAAAGACTACCAGCTCGGTATCCCTTCCACCATAATCAGCCAGTGTGATCTCGATCTGCACGGGGCCGCTGGCAGGGTTGGGGTAGATCTTTATTTCGCCTTGAGGGCCAGGCTCGGCAATGGACGTGCTCAGCGTATCGCAGGGGCTGCCTTCCAGGGTACCGAGGCGGTAGTTGGGGTAGTGCACCAGGGAGCCGTGATTGTACACCGGCAGATCAATGGCGTTGATCACCAACTGGCAATCCGGTGCTGGCAACTCCGGATAATTGACGGTGTGCAGGCAAAGTCCTGAACTTGTAGGTGAGATATAGATCCGGCCATCTGGGCCCAGTTGAGCAATTCCCCGACCGACATTGCATTTTGGCTTCACCTCGCCCATCAATTCAATCTCCACCAGCTTCAACGTATCCGCCCACAGATCCACCTGGTAGCATGGGGCATTGTTCAGAATATAGAGATAACGCCCGGATGGCGAAAACTCCATATCGCCTATTGATCCATTCCCCGGTATAACAAGTTGATCTTCGAAGGCCAATTCACGAAAACCGGTAAACATTCCGGTGCAACGGTCAAAATCATAAACCGTCAGTGCGGTATCCGTATTGATCCGGGCCATTTGGGTGCCTTGCTGATTCATGACCAGAAAACCGAATGCGCCAAACGCAGGGATATCTGCCTTATACCCATTCCCGATATGTTGCACGAACGGCCCCTGAAAACCTTCCGCTGTCAACAATAGGGTAAACAGTTTATTGGTGTACAATTGTGCACTGATAATCCACCAATCCCGTCCATTGGCATGTTGCACTACTTCCAGATTCTCAAAGGTGTCTTTGACCAACACCACATTCTTTTCCAAAACCTCACCCAAACCATCCTGTCCTCCATCTGACCTGATCTTGCTGTATCGGATATCGCCAAAAAAAACTCCATATCCTTCCTTGAAATTATTTCCGTACACAATTTCAGAATGCATGAGGTATGATAAACCAACATTTCCACCAGGATCTGGTAATGGCACAATTGCATTGGAGGCTGCATATGACTGAGACTGCTTTTCCCAGATCTCCCCATAATTGAGGCTATCCCCGTTCTACATGATCATACCCGCTGTATTGTATACCGCCTTGCCATTGGAGTAGTATTTCAGGTTTCCTTCAGCATCCGACCAGGTAGTGGAGCAAGAGTTCAGGCGGTATCGCCCATGCATGGGTATGGTATCGAATTCCAGGCCGGATTCATTATGAATAACAGAAATGATCTCAAATAAGGGGAAGGTATCGACTATGGTCGCTGCACCCATGACCCAGTTATAATCGTATTTCTGCGCTTTGAGGGAAATGGAAATGCCAATGAGACAAATCAGGAGTACTGCATTCTTCATATTCAAGAGAAATAAAAACATGAGGAAGCAGATCGGAAATTTAACACAAAATACATTGCCCCGGGTTTGTCTTTTCAAACATTCCGTCAGGCCTCCCGGATGAATACTACACAAAATCATGATACACGAGACACATCCGGGCCCTGTCAATGAACACCTTGCCCGGAACACTCCAGCTCTGAATCCTGACCCCTGGCCCGGGTTCCAAATCGCTACATGAGGGTTTGACCCGAAGTCCACCCGCCCGATTACCCGGAGAGGTCAATGAATCAGGAACAAAGCGAATACCGACAACGAATAGTTGGACTTCCAAAAGATAAATGCCAAATACAAATGACCAAGACGGAATATTGTACTCATGGCCAGCCAAAACAGACAACGGACAACTGACCCCTACAGCATGGACCTCACCTTCTCCCCCGCTTCCTGCAACCAGGATTGATACTCCTTGCGCAGGGGAAAACTCTCTTCTTGCAATGTCTCACGGGCGGCGCTACCGATATGCCGGACATAGGACAGGTAGTGCGATTTTGCTCGCTCTTCACCTAAGTGCTCCACCGCATGCAGGAACCGATTGACATTGTAGGTCCCCTTGTCTTCCTCCTGGTCTTCCAGATCATCCTGGACTTCCGTCATCCAGTCATAATACCGCCAGATCGATTCCGGGATCTGTTGTTCCAGACGGGGATCACCCTGATAGATCAAATGTCGGATCAGTCGAACGTCGCAAGTCTTGTAATGATAGAACTCGGTAATGGGAATATTCATGGGGCTTCCTCCCGTACGAGTGACCATTTCGTGGGTCTGATAAACGCGGATATCCCGCAGGACGCGCTCCCTGTCCTCATGATTCAGATGAAAGGACTCCAGGCTGGTGTGGATCCGTTCCCAGTGCTGATTGAGGATATCCGGTGGAATGACCCAGGATTTCTCCAGAAAAGCATCCAGTTCATAAATGCAGGACTGCAGATGGACCAGGCGCTCGTAATAGGTGGCATCATGAGTCAAAGGCGACATCGCGTACAGCTTGTCGATCTGGCGTCCCTGGAAGAGGTTTCGGGACTTCTCGTTCTCATGTAGTGATAGAGTCAAGATGACAAAAATAGAGTGAACATTAGATGACTTCAATCAAGTCGATCATTGAAGATGATGATTTTTATCATCATTGTAGGGAACGCCGGCAATTAGAAGAGGGATTCTGGATATTGTCCTACTACCCGCCAATGGAGATCATCGCCCGGTTTTTCAACTGATCGGGGTCCGTATCCAGATAGTTTTCGGAGAGTTGGCCACCCAGGCGAGCGTGTTTCGCCTGAATGGTTTGCCGGATCAGGGGTTCTACATCCTGGCCGCCGCGCAAGGCGGACAAAAGGTCCGTTTCACCTGCGGAGAATAGACAGTTTTTCAACTTTCCATCTGCAGTCAGGCGGATCCGGTTGCAGGTTTCACAGAATGGCTGACTCATGGTACTGATCACCGCAAATGTCCCCGCAAATCCCTCCACCTGGTAGGCGCGCGCAGTGTCATTGGGACCATCCGTCAACTTGTGGAAGGTAAATCGGTCCCGGAGCATTTCCAGGATCTGCTGGTGGGTCGTGACCTGCGCAGAAGACCAGCCATTCCCATCGAAGGGCATGTATTCAATGAACCGGATATGAAGGGGCAGGTCTTTGGACCAGGCGACGAAATCACCCACCTCAAACTCATTCACTCCCTTCATGACCACCATATTCACCTTCACCCGATAGTCATCATGAGCCAGCATCTCGATATTCCGAATCACTTTGTCCAGGTAATCTCGTTGGGTAATGGATCGGTTGACAACCGGATCCAGTGAATCCAGGCTCACATTGATCGAACGCAAGCCGGCTTGTTGGAAAACATCCAGAAACTGGTCGACCAGTACCCCGTTGGTGGTCATAGCCAGTTCGATAGGATACCGACCCAACCGGGAAATGATCTCCGCAGCTTCCTTCCGGACCAGGGGTTCGCCACCCGTCAATCGGATCTTCTTCACCCCGTGCCGGACAAACAATCCAGCCAGGGAATCCAGCTCCTCGACCGACATCAGATGCGATCGCTTCATGAATCGCATATCCTCCTCCGGCATGCAATACTGGCAACGCAGATTGCAGGCATCTGTCAGGGAGATGCGAAGGTAGTCGTGGAATCGCCCGTGCCGGTCAGTTAAAATGGAGGACATCTTTCAAAGATACGGGGATTCAGGGAGGAACGAGTGATCGGCATCACAAGCCGGCGCACAGGTTTACACTATTCTTGACGCAGGATCGAGTTTTTTCCCTCAATACTCTATCTTGACAGTCAATAGTGTACACATCCATTCCATTTTGACCCTTCGACCTCTGACCCTCCTTGCACTGCTCTTTCTGCTGCAGAATTGCCGCCCTCCTTTGCCGGATCAAGCGCCTGCTTACCGGATTGCGTATAATGTCCTGACCGACACTTTGGACAACTATGACATCTATACGATGAACATGGACGGGAGCGACAAGAGCAATATCACCCGTCATCCCGATGTCGCCTGGACGTATATCGCCCGAGGCGACCGGATCTACTTCCTGTCCGACCGGGATACCTGTTCGCGATGTTTCCGGTTGTACGAGTTGAATGCGGATGGTGAGGATATCCGCATGATCTATTCCGTTCGCCTGGCCGACAGCTGGATGGGATCCAGAGATCAGAATCGGGAGATGATCGTCTGCCCTCACCCGTCCGTGGACAGTGCTTTTCATATCATTTCCAGCAGTGGGCAACTGATCCAGCGCGTGGTCATCCCCCTCCCTTTTGCCCGCGACCCCAATTTCACCCCGGATGGCCAAACCATACTGTTCCGTGGTGGTGAACGCCCCTCCAAACGAGACTCCCTGTTCAATGAAGGGATCTACAGCATTCGACCCGACGGAACCGGCCTGACCCGATTGACCCGGTACCCCGGGGCCGATACCACCGCAAAATGGCACGACTATCATGCCGGTCCACCCATTGTGTACCCGTCTGGCGACTTCTTTACCTACCAAAGTATGCAGGCGGGCAAGTACAGTCTTTATGCCACCAGCATCACCGGTGATTCCACCTGGAAACTGACCCGACTCCCGCAAGAGGAAGGTTGGCACTCCTGGAGTCCCGACGGAAAATGGCTGGCCATTGAAACATTTGACCCCAACCAGACGCAATTTGGCATCACCCTGATGGGCTGGCCGGATCAACAGGCACAACTGCTGACCGACTCCAGCTTCATCTACCAGCAATGCCCCGTATTTGTGCTGGAGTCCAAGACGAATTAAAGCTCCTTGACAACCTCCTTCAACATGGAGGCCACCTGGCCGGCAAGGTGCAGCAGCTCTGGATTGTCAATGGCCGACATGGATGCCACCGGGTCGATCGCAGCCACCTCAACCTGACCGTCCTCCAGTTGCTGGACAATGACGTTGCAGGGCAACATGGTCCCGACCTTGTTCTCCTTTTGCAAGGCTTCAAAAGCATAATTCGGATTGCATGCACCCAGGATCAGATACGGCCGGATCTCCTTCCCGATCTTTTTCTGAAAGGTCTCTTTCATATCGATCCTGGTGATAATCCCGAACCCGCTCGCCTGCAGACCTGCGATGGTTTTTTCAACAGCAGCATCGAAGTCGAGATTCACCTTCGTGGAAAAGTAATAACCCATAATGATCATATTTCTCACAAAGGTGCGGCCGTTCTTGCTGGATCATCGTGATCCTCATCACACGGGAAGGCAACGATTGAAACGGGAATTATTCAGTGCATGCAGGGGTTTAATGGACAGGTTCTTCACGGGAAGCGCGATCTTCGACCCTGATCGATCAACATATGTGGAAGAAAATAGTACAACTCCTCAGCCTGACAGGGGGGCTTTCATTAGCAATTTCAAGCCCCGGGTACAGTCAGAATATTCCGGTTGTCCCTGAACCTGTCCTTGCCCCTTCCTGGACGGCCATGACCTTCGGACAGATCCAGCCCATGGGCTGGCTGAAAGATCAGATGCTGGAAGATATCCGCAGCATGATCACCGCCATGGACAGCCTGTCACCTGTAACAACTGCAGCTATCCACCGGTTTGGCGAAGGCCAATTTCCCAAGAAGATGTCCCCACAGGAACGGACAAGCGTTGAAGCATCCCTGGTCTGGTGGAACGGTTTGATCGAACAAGCCATTCTGACCCGGGATCAGCAACTCCTTCAACATGCAGGATCATATATCGACCGGCAGATCCAGCACCAGGCAGCTGATGGCTATCTGGGCGTGTTTGATCCGGATCGGCGGTACCTCCCCGAAGACTTTAATACCGAATGCTATACCAAGGCATTACTCCTTTCGGGGTTGTTGAAGTGGTCCATACATACCGGAGACCGCCAACTGCTTCAATCCATCCAGAGCGCCATTCAGAATACTTCCCTGCATCTCCCGGCCACATTGGATGACCCCATCGACCCCCTGACATCAGGATTGACCCTGGTCGATGTATTGTTCGAACTCTACCATTTGACCGGGCAGACCATCCACCAGGATCTGATCGACACCCTCCTCCATCGGGCCCAAATCCAACCCCGTTCCAGCATCCGGGAGTTCGCCACCCTGAAGGGACCCGATCGTGCCCCTGCTCCGTTCTACTACAGTGCCCCACGATGGCTGACAGCAGGAGCAGCATTGACCAATGATCCCCGCATGCGTCAGGACCTGGCATATGGAATGGAACAGATCTCCCGCCATCAATTGCCATCTGGTGCTATTGCCAACCCTTCCCTGAAGGACAAAGCTCAGCAATATCATTTCGAAGAGGTCCGGGCCATTCTGGAGACCTATGTTTTTCTGTTACAGGCATCAGGCGACCCTGTTTATGCCGAGGCCATTGAACGACTCTACCTCAATGCCGTACCCGGCATGTTCGCTGATCACCACGATGGCCTGGTCTGCCCCCAGGCAGAAGATCACACCGCTGAACCAGCCCGGGCTTCCGATCACGCGATCTCACATTCAACGACCCAGTCCTGCGAGGCCGGGATCGGACATATTCATCCCACCTACATGGAGTCCCTCTGGTTTCAGGATGGACAGGGATTTGTCAATAGCTGCTTTGCTCCCTGTGAGCTGAATTCCCGTTGGGGGTCGCGCTATGTTCGTATCCAGGAAATGATGGATTTCCCGGGAGACTATCGTGTCCGTATAAACATTCAGACTGACTCCGCCTGCACCTTCATGGTCAAGGTCAGAAAACCGAAATGGGCAAGAGCGATCACCATCAACCAGCCTTACACCCTGGTCGGTGATTTCATCCATATCGAAAAAGAATGGTCCGGCTTTGATGAAATAAGTCTGGTATTCGCTCCAGGAGTTTCCAACTACAGAACTGCGACCGGTCGACGATGGTATACCTTTGGTCCCCTGGTCCTGGCCAGCAAGCGACCTTCTCCACAAGAACAGTCCTCTGCATCGTCATCCGGACTGGCATTGCCTGAATATTATACGGTCAAGCCTGCTGACAAGCCCAAACGGGCACATGGTTCACATGCAGAAGACCTGCGATTTTCCCTTCTGGCAAGACGATCCGACAATCAGCAGGAGGAAACCATTCGACTGGTCCCCATCGGCCAAACCACCACCCGACAATCGACCTTTCCGGAATACCGGCCCTGATCGAAACCCGACAGCATTGACCATGAGCCTCCCCATCCCTCTCGCGCAAAATCTGTTGGTCCAATGCGGCACACTGTGTCAGTACTCGGCATTCCCATCCCGGTTTATAGATCCACGACCAGTGGTGGTTTGGTTGCCAGAACACTACTCACCTGAAAAAAAGTATGCCGTTCTCTACATGCACGACGGCCAGATGTTGTTTCAGTCCACCGTCACCAAGGATCAGGATGAATGGAGTGTTGACACCATCCTCCAATCTCTTATTGAGGACGATCGTATTCGGGATACCATCGTGGTTGGTATTTTCAATCACGACCATCTGCGGGCTCTGGAATATCTCCCCCAGCGCCCTCTCCAGTCGATGTCCACCGAAGAGGTCCACACCCTGTCGACTCATCCCGACCCGCAGTTGCCTGAACTTCCCAAGGGGCCCTTTTTGGCAGATCGTTATCTCCAGTTTCTGGTGACTGAACTAAAGCCCTTTATTGACCATACATACGCCACGGATCCCTCTCACAATTATCTCTGTGGGTCCAGCATGGGTGGTTTGATCTCCTGGTATGGGCTGTGTGAATATCCAGCAGTGTTCTCGGGGGCTGCCTGTTTGTCTACCCATTGGCCCGGGCTCTTCCGTCTGGAGCAAAATCCCCTTCCCGCTCGATGGATCCACTATCTGGAAAGCCATCTCCCCGCTCCGGGTCAACATCGATTCTATTTCGATCACGGTACGGAAGACCTGGACAATCTGTATGGCCCCACCCAGAAAGAGGCAGACCGCCTGGCTGCCGCTAAAGGATACACCGATAAACTGTGGACGAGTCGCATATATCCCGGTACCGGCCATGCCGAATCAGATTGGCGAGAGCGCCTGCACATTCCCCTGACCTGGTTGTTGGGCCGGTCATAACCTTCCGGCTTATCCAATCGAGATCACATAACGGACTGGTCAAATCCGGTATTTTTGCGGGCAATTTGTCGATATGATCAAATCAACGCTCCTCCCGGTCCTTAGCCTTACCTTCTTTATCCTGACCAGTATCACTCATTCGGGCTGTACCCAACCGAACCCCGGGAACACGGTTGTCATCGCAGGAGAGATCCGCCTTCACCCCGAATGGGCATCCCGACTCTACCTGTTGAAACCGGCCTCCTTTACCAAGATCCTGGCTCCGTATGAAATGCCGGTCACAGACACGATCCCTTTATCTGCAGATGGCTCCTTTGCTCTGGAGAAGGAGATCTCTGCCGGCGAGGCAGGTTTGTATGTTCTGGTTTCCCAGCCAGCCAGCGGCCGGTTTCCCAATGCCCTTGAATCATTACCCTTTCGCGAGAATTATATCTTCGTCCATCTGGCTCCGGGAGGACGTATCCGACTGTCTGCAGATATTGACCGCATGAGTCATAGTGTGACGTTCTTGGATGCCGATTCGACGACACGGGAATTGAATGCCCTGCACGTCTTTCGCACCCCACTGGTTGACGAGATCGAAACCCGGTGGAAGAATGCTCCGGATCCCGGCCAGTTCCAATGGAATATCCATGGAAGCGAAGAGATCAGCCAGGCCATTCATCAGGATCTCGATGCCTACCTGGATACAGCCACCTCATTCTACCCCGTGATGGCCGCATTGCGTTTCCGGGCGCCCGACCACAACTATCGGGATCGGCCTGAGTTCTTCATTCGCGTATACCAGAAGCTTTCCGGGCGCTACCCCGATCACCCCTGGGTAAAGGAGTTGGCCTATCATCTTCGCCCGGAAAACCTCCCGGTCCTGGAAGGGGAACCAATGCCGGATTTTCATCTCCCGACTGCAGATGGCGAACCCCTGCAACTCAAGGACATTCAAGCAAAACTTATCCTGGTCGATTTCTGGGCATCCTGGTGCGCTCCCTGTCGAAAGGAGATCCGAACAACCTTACTCCCGCTCTATGCCCGGTATCATTCTGCCGGATTTGAGATCCTCGGCATTTCGATCGACAGCGATAAACACTCCTGGATAAATGCCATTCAAAAAGATGGCGCTACCTGGCCGCAGGTAAGCGACCTTCAAGGCGATGCCAGCCCGGTCCGGCAATCGCTGAAATTTGACACCATACCGGCCTGTTATCTACTCGATGAACATGGTCGTCTGCTGGCACGTAATCTCCATGGGGAAGCATTGGAAGATTTTGTACAGGCCTATTTTCAATAGCGAAAAACCCTTTATTTCTGGCCTGGGTGATCCAGATCACTGTCTTCCAACAGGGGGGCATTCATCTTTGAAAAAGAAAGATGTTGGCCATGCCTGGATACCTACTCCTCCCTATTCTGTTTTTACCATTCTGGATGGGGGCGCAGGACCACCCGGAAATGAAGGAGCTGTATTTATCGGAGCAACACCATGCCCGATCAAAAGCCCAATTCAGGAGCAATCCACTCACCCAGGATTATGACGTGACTTACCACTGCCTGTCCGTTGAGGTGGATCCGGCCATCAGTTATATCACCGGGAAAGTCACCACTCATTTTCGCCCCCAGCTCCCAGGATTGGATATCCTTCATTTTGATCTTTCTGATGGTATGCAGATCGACAGTATTTCCTGGCACCAGATCCAGTGTACATATACCCATGCCGATCATACCCTGGCCATCCACCTTCCCGAAGAACTGCTTGCTGGCATCGTGGACAGCGTGACCATCTGGTACCAGGGCAAACCCGGTACAACCGGGTTCGGGTCATTCAACCAGGGTACACATCAGAACAGCCCGGTTCTCTGGACTTTGTCCGAGCCCTATGGAGCCCGTGATTGGTGGCCGTGTAAACAGGACCTGACCGATAAAGCCGACAGCATCGATATCATCATCACCACCCCTGCGATCTATCGGGCCGCCAGTAATGGCCTGCTGGTAGATGAATATGCGGTCGGGGATCAGAAGATCTATCACTGGCAACATCGTTATCCCATTGCCGCCTATCTGGTGGCCTTTGCCGTGACCGACTATGCTGTATACTCGGATTTTGTCCCGACTTCCGCCGGACCGGTGGAGGTCCTGAATTATGTCTATCCCGAAAACCTCGCCACTGCGCAGGCGGCTACCCAGGCCATCGTTCCCATCATGCAGCTCTACAATGACCTGTTTGGTCTCTACCCCTTTGCAGATGAAAAATATGGGCATGCCCAATTCGGATGGGGCGGCGGCATGGAACACCAGACCATGAGCTTTATGGTCGGATTTTCACATCTGTTGATGGCGCATGAGCTCGCTCACCAATGGTTCGGAGACAAGGTGACCTGTGCAAGCTGGGCAGATATCTGGCTGAATGAAGGATTCGCAACCTACCTCGAAGGATTGAACTATGAACACGGGATCGGGCCCACAGATTGGATGGACTGGAAAAAGGGAAAGATCGCTCATGTGATCAGTGCGCCGGGCGGATCAGTCTGGGTGGAGGATACCACTTCCGTCAGTCGCATATTCAACAGTCGGCTATCCTATTCAAAAGGGGCCATGGTGTTACATATGCTGCGATGGGAACTGGGTGACGAAGATTTTTTCCAGGCCATCCGCAACTACCTGGATGCTCCGGAAAATGCATATGCATATGGCCACACTGCCGAACTGATCGAACACCTGGAAGAGACCAGCGGATCAGACCTCTTGGTCTTTTTCCAGAACTGGTATTATGGCGAAGGATTCCCCACCTATTCCATGCAGTGGTCGGTCGATGACCAACAGATCCTCCTGCAGGTGGAACAAAGCACCTCGCATCCTTCCGTCCCATTTTTTCCCATGACCCTGCCCCTGTATATCACCGGCACCGGTGGGCAGGACACCCTGCTTCGCATTCCGCATGCCTATAGCGGAGAAACCTTTCTCCTGGACCTGCCCTGGGCTGTCAGTACACTGGAATTCGATCCGGACCTGTGGATCGTCAAAGGGCCGACCCAGATCACAACGGGAATAGAAGACCCTGCCTGGGCCGACCGGTTTTCCTGCTTCCCCAACCCGATCGGTTCAGGACCACTAACACTCCTCTCGCCGGACCATCCCATTCTCCGTTTGTCCATCATCGATCAGTTGGGTCGGAGCTCATCCATGGATTATCCGGAAGGAAAAAAACTCCTGGAACTTTCACCATCAACCCTGCCAGGAGGAATATTCCATCTGCTGGTGACGACCAGCAAAGGAACGCTGTTTCGAAAAATCGTGAAATAAGTCGGTGGATTCAGCAGTTATTCCGTTAATTCGGCTCGTCTTTCGGACTCATCCAGAACATCATAAACACCCGTACCATGCGCTCTTTCCTGGTTTTTACCCTCTTCAGTGTCCTCCTGTTATCGGCCTGTACATTCACATTGCCCACCGGAACCACAGGAGGCACAAACTCTCCCTCCAACCCGAATGCAGATGCTGGCCTGGAGGAAAAACAACGAGCCTCCGGATCGGATAAGATCGCCCTTGAATTGGGTCTGAGCACAGAACAACGCATGAAATATGACCGGATCATTTCGGATCATCAGAGCAAACTTGCCGGCATCAATGCCAATAAATCCCTGAGTGACTCGGCCAAACGCGTGCAACTGGATGCGCAGGAACAACGAAAGCATGAATCGATCAAGGCCATACTGACCCCCCAGCAAGCCACCAGATATGATCAGCTCATCGCTGAAAGCTCCAAGCGGGATCCCATTGTCCTTCCCGGCAGAAAGTAAGGCCACCTGAAGCCAACTGACGCCTTCAGGCTCGACCTGGCTAACCTCGTTCAGATCGACGGACCAGATTCTATTGGTGCACATCCTTCCTCCGATGCGCTCAATCCTTCATGCCTCACAGATCTCGCCGCTGTACTGTATGGCGGCCTCTTCTGTGGTCACCCCTTGTGATGATCAGGATCAACCAGTGATTCGAGTCTCCGGTGATCAGAGTTACAGAGGGCATATGCTATCCGCCTCAACTTCGTGGTGATCCTGTTACGATATCGAAACAAGATCGAATCCCTGGCTCTCCAGGGTCATTCCTGATTAAATCAACCACGATGAAACACATTCTATTATTCATGGCACTGGGACTTACTTTTCAATTATATGCCCAGACAGGGCATGTGCTGCAGGGGTCCGGACCAGTCAACTTCTCTATGGGAGGTGCAGCCACGGCTCTGCCCATTGATCCCACCGGTGCTTTACAATGGAACCCGGCGTCCATTACTGCTTTCCGGGCCACTGAGATCGCTGCCAGTGCGGCCTATTTTACGGCCGCCCCGTCAGTTTATTCCAAGGCGAATATCCCGGATGGTCAGGGCGGGTTTTTTCCGGTAGAGGGTATGACCGAAGATGAGCGAGGTGCTTCCATCCTGCCTACCCTGGCCGTCGTCTTTGCCCGGGAAGACAGCAAATTTGCCTGGGGCATATCCGCCCTGGGAATCAGTGGATTTGGTGTCGACTATCCCGCTACGACCAACCTTCCCGGAAATTCCGACTTTGATCCACAAAACTCCAACCCCCTGCTCTACCCACAGAATTTCATGGGATTTGGTGACCTGTATTCGGATTACCAATTATTGCAGGTAGGCCTGACAGGAGCCTATCGGATCACAGATGCTTTTTCTATAGGCATAGCCCCTACCTTTAATTATGCCTCCCTGCAAGTAGAACCCACCCCGGTGGCCGCACCCGATCCGCAACGCGGTTATCCCATTGGTGAAAAAACCAGCTCCGTGGGATTCGGTGCCCAGATCGGATTGTTTTATGCCCTCGAAAATGGGCTCCAGTTCGGTGCCACCTACAAGTCCACACAATTTATGGGTGACCTGGAAATGGAAGGCGCCTACCTGGATGGCAGCGAAGCACCCGTGACCATATTTAACATGGACTACCCGTCTATCCTTTCTCTGGGTGCCGCATTTACGCATGACCAGTTTGATATAGCCCTGGATTACCGGTATATCGACTATGCCAATACAGATGGTTTTGCCGAGACCGGCTGGCGGATCGGTGACAATGGCTTCCCCACGGGTGCCGTCGCCGGATTCGGATGGGAAAGCATCCATGTGCTGGCCGCAGGTCTACAATACAAAGGCATTGAGAATCTTCCGTTACGGATAGGTTATACATTTAATACCAACCCTATCACGGAAGACAATGTATTCCTGTCCTCCTCCGCACCAGCGGTGATCGCCAATGCCGCCCAGATCGGTGCCAGCTATCTATTCCTGGATCACTGGGGTGTTCATGCGACCTACCACCACGGCTTCAACACTGAAGTGAGTGGACAACTCCTCAATCCCATGCTGATCGCAACAGATAATCCTCTGGGGAAGGTACCCGGAAGTGCCGTGACCAGCGATATGAGCACCGATGTGGTGCTTTTCGGGTTGAGTTACCGTTTTTGATTGAAGGATTGACTTGGTGAATCCGTCACCCTGCGATCTGATGGTCGCGGGGTGACTCATTTATATAGGTATCCTTCAGGATGATCTATATCCAGTTCAGAATGAGGGCCATATGCTCTTTCTTCTCCAGGGCCATTTGCGTCGAAAAGAACAGGGATTCCAGAAGGAAACGAACAACCTGACACTATTTTTCATTTCCTTTATCCAGGCACGGCCTTGTTCACGTGCCGGTAATCCTTTTACCCGGCCTAACTCCCATTGCACTTGGCACAACCTCGACATGGTGAACGCTTTTCACCGCCTCAACCCGATCGTCCCTTTCGGGAACAGTTCGCCGCCCTGCGGCACCTCCCACCATTCCTGGCACTGGTGTGGCGAACCAACCCCGGTCTGGCCCTGGCCAACCTCCTGCTCCGCCTGGTCAAGTCTGTCCTCCCCCTGGCCATTCTATTCGTCGGCAAACTGATCCTGGATCAGATCGTCGGGATGATCGAATCTCCAGGTATGGATCCAGCTCCGTTATGGCAATGGGTGGGCATTGAATTGGTCTTGGTCTTTCTGTCCGATCTGCTCAACCGGGGGATCAACCTGGTGGACAGTCTACTGGGCGATCTGGTCAGCAATCAGACCAGCTACGAACTGATCCGACATGCCGCCACCCTGGATCTGTTTCAATTCGAAAACCCGGAGTTTTACGATAAACTCGAACGGGCCCGACGACAGACGACGGGCCGGACAGTATTGATCTCCCAAATCCTGACCCAGGTCCAGGATGTGATCTCCATCCTGGCGCTCGGAGCCGGACTCCTCTTTTTCAATCCCTGGCTCATTCTCATCCTCATCGTCGCAGTCCTTCCTGCATTCCTGGGAGAAAGTTATTTCAACCAGCAATCCTACTCCCTGACCCGTTCCTGGACACCGGAACGACGTGAATTGGATTATTTGCGCTTCATCGGAGCGAGCGACCAGACCGCCAAGGAGGTCAAGATCTTCGGGCTGGCCGACTTCCTGGCCAATCGATTCAAAGACCTGGCCCACCGCTACTTTCTGGCCAATCGTCGCATTGCCATTCGCCGGGCAGGATGGGGAGCTGCCCTGGGGCTCATCAGTACAGCAGCCTACTATGGTGCCTATGTATTGATCATCCATGATACGGTGAATGGCTTGATCACTATTGGCACCCTGACCTTCCTGGCCGGTTCGTTCGACCGCATGCGCAGTTTGCTCCAGGGATTGATGAGCCGGTTCTCCACCATTACCGAGGCTGCTTTATACCTGCAGGACCTGTTCGATTTCTTTGCCATAACACCGCAGATCAGTTCCCCGGCACAACCCGTTTCTTTCCCCAAACCCATCCAGAAGGGGTTCACCTTCGAAGGTGTCAGTTTTAAATACCCCGGAACAGATAAATGGGTGCTCCGCGATCTGAACTTCACCCTCAAGGCTGGCGAAAAGCTGGCTTTAGTGGGTGAAAATGGAGCTGGAAAGACCACCCTTGTCAAGTTGCTGGCCCGCCTCTATGAACCAACAGAAGGTCGCATCCTGATGGACGGGCATGATCTGCGGGAATATGACCTGGCTACATTGCGTGATAATGTGGGTATCATATTTCAGGATTTTCAAAAATTCTCCCTTCCTGCAGGGGAAAACATTGCCATCGGACATATCGACCAGCTCCACGACCAGGCACGTATCGAGAATTCAGCTGTCAAGAGCCTGGCCGATGATGTGATCCGGGAACTACCCAAAGGATACGACCAGATCCTCGGACGACGGTTTGCCGATTCGGTTGACCTGTCTGGTGGCCAGTGGCAGAAAATTGCCCTGGCCCGGGCCTATATGCGCGATGCCCAGCTCCTCATCCTCGACGAGCCCACCTCTGCCCTGGATGCTCGGGCCGAACATGAGGTGTTTGTCCGATTTGCCGAATTGATCGAAGGCCGAAGTGCTGTCCTCATTTCACATCGGTTTTCAACCGTCCGCATGGCAGATCGTATCATTGTCCTGCAAATAGGACAGATCGTGGAAGCGGGAAGCCATGAGGACCTCATGCAGCAGGAGGGTTTATATGCAGAGCTCTTCCGCCTTCAGGCCCAGGGATATCAATAATACTCAGTTTTTTCACTGCTCCCTTTTCTCCTTAAATTGGGATCCACTATTGCTGATCAATGATTCATACTATTCATGTCATGCGCAACAACTGGGTCCTTTTCCTTATCCTCATTTCATTCCCTTCGGTTTCGTTCAGCCAGGGCATCCTGATCAAGAACAAGTTGATCTCCGATCTCTCGCATACCCCCATCTATTCACGGCTCATTGACCCGGATGCGGAAACACCCCGATGGAACAGAGAATTCGAATTTCTGGACAGTATAGACATTCACGCCATCACTTATTGGAGTGACAGTTTGAGGATCAACGGATTTGTGGTCAAACCAAAAGCTGAAGGCAACTATCCCTGCATTATATTCAATCGTGGCGGAAACCGTGATTTTGGTTCCCTGAAAATTGCGCATTGCGTTTTCATGTTATCCAACCTCGCACGTCAGGGATATGTCGTGATCGCCAGTCAGTACCGGGGAGGCGGGGGTAGTGAAGGCATGGAAGAGTTTGGGGGCCGGGACATCAATGATGTTTTGGTTTTGCCGGAGGTACTGGCTGAAATTCCCGGGGCGGATACGTCCCGGATCGGGATGTATGGATGGAGCAGGGGGGGCATGATGACCTATATTGCCCTGACGAAAATGCCCGGGGTCAAAGCAGCTGCTGTCGGGGGGGCTGTTGCGGATCAATTTGCATCCATTGCAGATCGGCCCGACATGGAAACAGGGGTATTGGCAGAATTGATCCCGCAATATGCAACCAGAAAACAGGAGGCATTAAGAGAACGATCCGCCCGGTATTGGCCCGAAAGATTTCAGACCGATGTCCCACTCCTCATCCTGCATGGCAATGCAGACTGGCGGGTCAAAGCAGAACAAAGTCTGCAACTGGCACTGGCCCTGGATCCATACCGCATTCCCTATCGGCTCATCGTCTATGAGGGGGGCGATCACGGGCTGACCGAATTCAAAACCGAAGTCGAAAACGAGGTCCTGAACTGGTTTGATCGATTCGTGAAGAATCCCGGCCAACTGCCCCACATGGAATATCACGGAAAGTGATCCGTTTAGCCAAAAGTGCCATTGAAAAAACATGTGGCCCGACTTCAGCCGGGCCAACATGTCCTCAAAAACTCAAGACTAGATCATGGATTCAGCCAGGCGTTCCGGATCATCATTTGACGATCTGCGGTTTGTTTGCGGAAGGACACCTCCGGGGTCAGCACCACCCGTACTCGTTTGATCGGCGCCACCAGGCGGACTTCCCGTGCACTTCCCCCTTCTTTGCGCAAGACCTCCACCTCAAACCGATCCCCCTCTCTTACCTGGGAAAAAATGCCTTTAAAATAGGGGCCAAAGGAACTGCTCGGAAGCGGCTGCCCCTGGATGCTGATCAATTCATCCCCTTCTTTATATCCCAATGCCCGGCCGAATTCATTGAGCTGGTAAACGCCGTTGACAACCAGGCGGCCGGTCTCCTGGTTCATACCCAACTGGACATCCCCAAGGCCATAAACCATGGTGTCAGAGGGCGGGACATATCCCACTCCAGCCAGATTAAAAAAATAGGCATAATCCAGGGGCGTTTGTCCGGTGACATACGCCGTAAAAAAGGCCCCGATCCGAGGATGGGTCAGGTCGACGATATCCCGGACCAGATCCCGGTCACGAAATGGTCTTTCCGGACCATATTGACGAGCCAGGTCCGCCAGCAGGTTGATCAATCGATATGTGCCATTTGACCAGTTTATTAATTCCAGGTCAAGGCACATGGCGATCAGGGCTCCCTTTTGATAGACATTTCCGTATTCATGGGCATATTTATCCAGGCAACCCTTGCTGAGTCTGGTAAAGGCCAGATCATCCGTATAACGCGTTTTTGAATCCTGGATCTTCCCTGCCATTCGTTTCAGAAATTCAGCTTCACTGATCAGTCCGGACCGCACCTGATTGTGATGCGCAAAATATTCAGTCACGCCTTCATACAACCAGAGATGCCGGGACATTTCCGGATCGTGAAAATCAAAATCATGAATTTCACGAGAATGCAACTGCAACGGCGTCAGGATGTGAAAAAACTCGTGGGCGGCAATATCCACCAGAAAGGGAGAAAGCACTTCCTGGTCCATTTCGGGAAGGCAATACACCGACGAATAATTATGCTCCAGAGCGCCCGTGCCGATCGGCAGAGGCTCTGACATGAAATACATCAGAAAGGCATACCGCTCAACTGGCAACTCCCCACCCAGATATGCGGCCTGGGATCGAAGCAACTGCCCATACTTCTCTTTCAGATAATTTGCCTGAACCAATCCGTTAGGGGAGTGAACGGAGATCAACACATCTGTCTTTCCGATACGAATGGTCGCCGTGTCCGGTTGATTATACATGATGGGCATATCCACCACATAACTGTATCTCGGCGCCTGATAGCGGTCCCGACTGCCTACTGTTTGTACTTCCGGGTAGGCCGATGATCCATAAAAGGATGCAGGCCGAAGAATATCGATCTGAATCGGCAACTCCTCCAGCCCGTCGATATAGCCGAAGAACCCATGACCATTGAGCAGAAAATTTTTTCCTTCTTCGATATTGGTGCCGGACATTCCTGCCACCGGCTTGCCCTCTGTGAGGTCATAGGTATCATCCACCCAGTAGGAGATGGTCTTTAATTTGTCCGCGTCCCTGATCTTCCAGGTATTGACATCTTTTCGAATAAATGGCAATGCCTGACCGTGCTGATCCAGGGCTTTGAATTCCTGAACGACCCGGCCAAAATCATAGGTGGTATAGGTGCCGGGAATGACTTTTGGAAAGCGAAAACAAACGGATGATTTATCCACAGGGGGGACCTCGAGGGTGACCGAAACACGATCATCTACAACGCGGGTCAGATCGACGCTGTACCGATATCCCGAGGTTGCAAAAAGGGAAAAGACCCCAAGGAGCAGTACTGAACAAGTGAGAAAGATGGATTTAAGAGACATGGCTAATTCATTTACAATATTCAAGATGGTGGCTTAAGCAGAGGCAGCATGCTTTATCATTCGCCTTTCGGATGGTTATTTTATGGATTTTCAAAGTTGGGAGATATCTTCCACACTGGATATGAAAAATGCGACAATACAAATCCGAGGGTATCAGGAGGCCAGTCTCTGCCGGAGAATATGCATAAAAAGGGGCCGCATTTGACTTTGCTTCGCCTCAAACACAACCTGGGGGCGCTGACCACAGATCTTCATGGTTTCCCGTTGCAAGTGGATGGTATTAAAATATCCGGATGCATGAGAGATCGCCGCCAGAGAAATATCGGGATAGGGGTTTGCCTCCAGAACGGCCAGGTTGAATCGGGCAATACAGGAAAAATTTTTCGGTGTCAAACCGACGTAGGTCTTGAAATAGCGTTCCACTTGCCGGGTCGACATTCTGAATGTCTCTGCCAGGCGCTGAATGGAATGCTGATCGCGCTGCAGGATGGACGCCATTTCGGTCGTGATCAGCAAGGGTGTCTGATGCGACCGGAATCTGCTCAGAAAAAACTGATCCATGGCAGGAAGGATGGTTCTGGAAAATGGTTGATCCATGATCCTGTCCATCAGTTCTTGCACGGCACTTGAAAAAACGTCGGTAGCATCCATGACCAGGTCCGTGCATTCGTGCATAGGCAGATCGGTAAATGCCCTGACCCCGGATGGATGAAAACGCACGCCCCAGGTCACCACCTGGTTGTCCGTCGGAAACGTATACTGGATGGCTTTCCTTTTTTGCCCCACAAAGACAGCCCTGCCAGACAGATCGATCCCTTCCGGCTCCCCGTCAAACGATCTGCGGATCGAATTGCTTGTGAACATCAAACTGGCATTTCCATCAGGCAGGATCTGTTCTACCGGGGCCGGAAACCCGGACGGCTCCATGACGATCTGCCAGTAATTGACAATATATGGACGCAGGGAGGGGTGGGGCAGATATTCCTGGTATCTCATCGGATCAGACTCGGTGATACATTCAACTTTTTGAATTTAGGGGGATGACAGGAGCCCGAAACAGAAGAATCGACAAAATCAGTCAATCTGCCGACAAAATGTGCGGATGTCTTACGAATTCAGGGTCCCCCTGCGTCTATCCTTTGGCTGGTGGCTATGGGAATATTGTAAAGCATTCGTTAATTTGCAATCTTTCTTGCATCAAAACCGTTGTTTAAGGGTCTTCTGGAGACAAGCGTGCATGCGCTCACAACCTACTTATATGCGTTCGATAGCCTTAGGTCTCTTTCTCTTCCTCTTCCTCGGGCCTGCTACCAGTCAGGCCCAGACCACACGTCCCGGAAGTCGGCAGAAGAAAGAGGTGCTCTATCCTCGCGGTATCCCTGCGAAGCGGGCACACATCACCCGACAGCAAGTCACCAGTTACCTGGATGATCGACTCATGGAGTTTGATCAGATCGAAGATGATCGAAAAGCGGCACTGCTCCAGCTCAGCCAATATATCCGCCAAAAGCGTGTCACAAACCAGCCAGTACAACTGACGTTTATCTGCACTGGCAACAGCCGCCGAAGTCAACTGGGGCAGATCTGGGCCGCTACAGCTGCTGCCTACTACAACATTGAAGACATCACGGTTTATTCCGGGGGTACGATCACCACTGCTTTCAACCGTCGGATCGCCCGGTCCCTGATGCGTTCCGGATTCATGGCAGAAACAGTAGCCGGCAACAATGCCGATTACAAGGTGCACTACAGTGAGATACGCCCTCCCCTGGTGTGCTTCAGTAAGAAATATGATCACCCGGACAACCCGACCTCGAACTTCGCTGCAGTGATGGTTTGCGCAGATGCGGATGAACACTGCCCGATCGTTCCGGGGGCTGAATTCAGGGTCGCGATCCCATACATAGATCCGCGGCTTTCCGATCATTCAGACTGGGAGGATGAGACCTATGACGAGCGAAATGCACAGATCGCCAGAGAGATGCTCTTTGTCATGGCTAACGCTCGCTAGGACCCTTCCGTCTGGGAAGTACCCACCCGTTCCGAATCGGGATGATGCATTCCTGCGAGGCGACTTTCTGAAGCAGGCAACACATGAAAAAGGCCAACCGTTCACGGCGGTTGGCCTTTATACTTCAAATGATCTGATCCCAATCAGAATTCTTATAGCACTCCCCTCTTTCCGTTTAGACCCTTAACAGTCCCGGACCAGGGAAGATGTACTTAGTTCAATGCTTTTTGCTTGGGTTGTAGGACCGTATCGGTCTGCAGGAAAACATCCATGCGGATCGGAAAATCCGGCTTGTCCAGGAGTGTGAATACCAGCTCGCCCACTTCCATCTTGGTGACCGGCCAGCTGAAGGCCAGCGCCAACTCCGACGGCATTTCATCCGCTGCCGGTGACAGGGAATAGGCACCATCTTTTGCAGTGGTCATCTCCTCTTCCTGACATCGCACCGAGACACCCTCGAAAGGGATGAAGTTATTCGCCCTGGCCTGTCCCGACAGGGACAATCCTTCGGCAGGTGCCTGATCACTCCACATATAGAAGATGATACGGGTCAGGCGTTCTTCTCCTTCTACTTTGAATGAGATATCCCGATACCCGGGAGCCCGGAGTTTATATTTCGGGCCTTTCTCAAAATTCATTTGTCCCTCGCCATTGGAAAATTGATACACCGTGCCACTGGAGAGACTGGCCGCTTCAAAAAACTTGACATTCGGTACCAGTTGTCCTTCGGCATTCAACACCCGGAATCCTGTTTCAGGACCGGTCTTTTGCAACTTGGGCGGTGCCTCACTTACCGTTGTTTCAGTGGCGGAATCCTCGACATCCTGCTGACATGCAGGGAGCATGAAACAGGTCATGGCGGTCATGGTTCCAAACAGAAATCGTTTCAGTGTGGTCATAAATTCTTGATTATGGATCACCCACCTGATGTCGTTCAGGTGGATCATGGTTATCATACGGAAGAGGATTCGCTGGTGTTTCCTTTCCCCTGGATTTTTTATGGCTATTCTGAAGACTGAGAAAGCAATCTACCTTTACCGGCCAATGGCATTCCCTGGCAATCGATTTATCGAACCCGTTCTGGAGATCCTCACCCGGTGGGTCAACGCCCTTGGTTTGACTCGCTGGCTGGATCAACGACGCCTGCGCTATCTCATCCGGATGCTTCCCCTGCGTGCCATACCATTCTGGGTGGCGGCCTTGCTGACGGGACTGGTGGCAGTCGGTTACGAACGACTCTTTCATGCATGTGAAGACTGGGGCCAATGGATCATCCAAGAGTATCCGGTTTGGGCCTTCATTCTGACGCCGCTGGCATTCGTAGTATCCCTCTGGCTGGTGGAACGATTTGCGCCAGGTGCCCGTGGGTCGGGCATTCCCCACCTGATGGCTGCGGTGGAGATCCCCCCGGCCCAGAAGGGCCTCATCGGAAAATTACTCAGCCTGAGGATCGCCCTGATCAAGATCCTGTCCAGCCTGGTCATGTTGTTGGGGGGAGGTGTCATTGGCCGGGAAGGACCGACCCTCCAGATCTCGGGGTCCATCTTCCAATGGGTGTATACCAGATTACCCCAATTCTGGCCTCGGGTATCCCAACGGGTCATGTTGATCACCGGCGGGGCTGCCGGACTGGCAGCAGCCTTCAATACGCCCCTGGGCGGGATCGTATTTGCCATCGAGGAGCTGACGCGCACCCATATCACCTATTTCCGCACCTCCGTTCTGGCGGCTGTGATCATAGCGGGGATGGCTGCACAGACCTTGTTGGGGCCCTACCTGTACCTCGGATTTCCAAAAATTGGCAACCCCGGTCTGGATCACCTGTTCTGGGTCATCCTGTTTGCAGGGATAGCCGGGTTTGGTGGAGCGGCCGTGGCTTCTATGCTCCACCGGATCTCCATCTGGAAACGGAAGTATTGGAAAGCGCGGCTAAAATACTGGTGGGCCTTGTTGATCGGCCTGCTGTTTGCCACAATGCTCTACCTGTTTGGAGCAGACGCCGCCGGCACCGGCAAGCCTCTGGTCAACCGGCTTCTCTTCGAGCAAGGAACTGAAATCCCCTGGACTATTCTGCCCGTGCGCATCCTGGGTATGATCCTGAGTTACAGCGTTGGCGCCGCAGGTGGGGTGTTTGCGACAGCACTGAGTACAGGGGGCATCCTCGGCGAAACCCTTTTGCAGTGGTTTTCGCTGGGCGACCTTTCACACAACCTGCTGCTGCTGTCCTGTATGATCGGATTCCTCACCGGAGTCACCAGGTCGCCGTTTACTGCTGCCATCCTGGTCCTGGAAATGACGGATCGCCATTCTGCCATCTTCTACTTCCTGCTGGCGGGCATTGCTGCCAGTTCTGCAGCCAGACTGATAGACAAACAATCATTCTATGAACGCAGCAAGGCGGGCTTGCTCCTGGTGCTCGGCGTTGACGTCAAGCCGGACCCGGATCCGGAGGAGTAACGGCGTCCTGAACGAACACTGCTGATCCCATCTTACCCCTCGAAAAGGCCAAAGGGAATTCCCACATGTTTCGTTGGCCCGTTTCTAAGCCAGAAACGATCGTCGAATGAGCGCCAGCTATCCGAAATTTGCCCCGATAAGTATTATATTTCGTCGTATTGTTCACCAATTGGAACATCGATGACACGTTCACAAATCTACCTCAGCCTCGGCGCCATTATTGCCGGTCATGCCGGCTACTGGTTTCTCTCCGGCGCACATCATGACCACTCCGACATGCGGAATGCCCTGGTCGGCCTACAGGCACTGGCTGGACTGGCACTGATGTACTGGGCCGTTAAAAACAAGTCGGGGAAACAAGCCACCTGAGCCATCCATCGAGGCTATCGGCTGGCTCATTCAGGAAAAATTCCCGAAATTGGACCATCACCAACTCTATTGGTTCACCATGTCGAGTCTCCAACCCCTCCAGGATGAGGAGGGCAATCCATTAAGCCCAGGGCTTCCCGAACATATCAAGAACTTCCTGATCGATATCGACGGTACGATCTGTGACGATATTCCCAATGAAGAGCCGGAACGAATGGCGACCGCCAGGTTGTATCCGGATGCATTGGTCACCATCAACAAATGGTATGAAGAGGGGCATATCATCACCTTCTTTACATCCCGGACCGAAGAACATCGAACCGTGACCGAGGAATGGCTGAAGCGACATAAATTCCAGTATCACGGACTGCTCATGGGTAAACCCAGAGGCGGGAACTACCACTGGATCGACAATCATATCGTTAAAGCCACCCGGTATCTAGGCAAGTTCACCGACCTGATCGATGCCAAACGAACCATTCAGGTCTTCAAGGAATGAACCGGATCAGGATCTGTGATGTTGTCTGGTCCTAATCCAATTAACAGCATGAAACTTCTCCTGACCCTACTCCCTTTTCTCGGCTGGCTGACCGGTGCCAGCTATACGATCCACTCATCCATTCCACCCGCCTCCGCGGTCGAGCAGGCATCTGCCTCTTTCTACGATCTGACGGTGGAGGACATTGATGGTGGCATGCTCCAAATGGCCGACTTCAAAGGCCGATACGTCCTCTGTGTGAATGTGGCCTCCAAATGTGGCTATACCCCACAGTATAAAGACCTTCAGGCCCTTTCCGAGCAGTTTTCGGATCGCCTTGTGGTGATCGGGTTCCCTTGCAATCAGTTTTTGGGGCAGGAGCCGGGTGACAACACGGAGATCAAGGGATTCTGTGAAAAAAATTACGGGGTCACCTTTCCCCTGACGACCAAGATCGATGTCAAAGGAAAGGACCAACATCCAATCTATCAGTGGCTGACCACTCAAGAGATCAATGGCTCGAGCAGTCACGAGGTCAAGTGGAATTTTTACAAATTCCTGGTGAATCCGGAAGGGAAATTGATCGGAGTTTATCCGAGTAAGGTCAAACCTCTAGACACCGAATTGACTTCGATAATTCAAGGTTAAGTGTACCGAATTTGAATCTATAAAAAAGGCTCCGGTAAACGGGGCCTTTTTTATAGTCTATTTCACAGAAGTCAACATCGCTTGATCATGTGTGCTGCATTATAAGGTGCATTATTTTCTTTTTGGCAGCCTGCGAGCCAGGTCACATCAGTATTTCATGTTTGGCATCGCCTTCCACCAGAGAATTCGGTGTCTTACCGTTTTTTTGGCAACCAGAATAGGTATTTAAAAACCATTAAAATGGTTTCCTGAAAACTGATGATCTGAAATTCCCAGGGTTAAAACCCTGGGCTACGTTTGATCCGTTAAAAAACGGACAAAAGATTACTGTAATGATCCTTGCGGTTCGGATACGGACCTTGAACACTCGGGATCTGGGTCCAGACGACTCTGTCTGGATCCAGACCCAGGAGCACTGCGGGCGTCAGGGCCACACTTTGGCGACCTGATTGTATAAACTCATAAACCTATAAACCCCTCAAAACCTCCTCAACGCCAAACTCATACACTTGAGGTATTGCGCCCCTTCGGGGTTTATTTGAAGACGGAATCAATTTTTTCTAATCGACGATATCCGGTCTTGGTTCGGAGACGATCCATAAACACTTCAGGTAAAACATTTGCGCCGTTGAGTCATGGCTTTTCCCCTCATAACCTCCTCCACTCATAACCTTATAAACTTCCTCCTCGACTCATAACCTCCAAACTCCCTCCCCCGCGAGCACTCGGGGCTGAAGCTTAGGCGGGCAAGCCTCCACTTACTTCCGACCGGCCTCAAACGCTTGATCAATCAACTCCCGCTGCTGCTTGTCATGGATCTTGTAGTGACCCGTTGCCGTTGATGCAGCAGGTTTCCGAGAGATGGGCCGGAAGGTCTGACAGCCCGCCTGCAACAGGAGAAAACTCCAGGCACCCATGTTGAGCGGCTCTTCCTGAACCCAGCATGCTTCAGCCCCCTTGTATTTCTTCAACAGGTTGTTCACCTGAGCTTCAGGATACGGATACAACTGTTCGATGCGGCAGATCGCGACATCCTGATGACCCTGGTCCAGTTTTTCCTGGAGAAGGTCATAGTAAACCTTGCCCGAACAGAAGATCACCCGTCTCACTTTTGCGGTTTTCTTCTGCGCAAATGCCGGATCGTCGTAGGTTTCCTGAAAGCGAGTGCCCGGTCCCATCTCCTCTACCCCGGAAACACAAAGCGGATGCCTCAGGAGGGATTTGGGAGACATGACCACCATGGGTTTTCGGAACGGCCGATGCAACTGACGCCGCATGGCGTGGAAGAAGTTGGCCGGGTTCGTGATATTGGCGACCGTCACATTGTGCTCCGCACAACCCTGGAGGTATCGTTCGAGGCGTGCACTGGAATGCTCCGGGCCCTGGCCTTCATAGCCATGAGGCAACAACATCACCAGGCCACTCATCCGTTGCCACTTGGATTCTCCGGCGTAGATAAACTGGTCGATGATGGACTGTGCACCATTGCTGAAGTCGCCGAACTGGGCTTCCCAGATCACCAGTGAATGCGGCGTGGCCTGTGCATACCCATATTCAAAGCCCAGTACTCCGAATTCGGAAAGCAGGCTATTGTAGATGAAAAAACGGCCCTGATGATCACCGAGTTTCCCCAGGCGGTTGTACTCCTGATAATTCTGGTCGTCATACATGACCGCATGACGGTGAGAGAAGGTTCCTCTCTTGGCATCCTGCCCGGACAATCGCACATTGAATCCTTCCAACAGCAGCGAGCCATAGGAACTGAGCTCACAAAGTGACCAGTCCAGCTTATTCTCCTTGATAGCCTTATCCATATTGCGAATGAGGCGACTGACCTTGCTCAACGGTTTGAACCCATCGGGGATCGTGTGCAAGTGATTCAGGACCTGCTTGATCCGTTTCAGGTCGACTCCGGTCTCTGGAGACTCCAGATAATCCTCCGGCGTCGTCTTCTTCTTCAGAGCCCGCCAGGCCTCTTCCGGCTCCTGATAGGTATAGGGCAATGGCTTCTCCTTGGCTTCGTCCAGCCGACTCTGGAGGAAGTCCCAATAGGCCTTTTCCATTTCTTCGGCCAGCATGGCGTCCAGTTTGCCATGTTCCTGGAGTTGCTTCAGATAGATCTCCCGTGGATTGGGATGGTCCTTGATGATCCGATACATCTCCGGCTGGGTAAACTGTGGGTCATCCCCTTCATTATGCCCGTGTTTCCGATAACAAACCATATCGATGAAGACATCGGCATTGAAACGCTGGCGGTATTCTGTCGCCAGCTCGACCGCCCAGACCACGGCCTCCGGATCATCCCCATTTACATGGAACACGGGTGCCTGGATCATATTCGCGGCAGCCGTGGAATAGGTCGATGTGCGGGCATCATCAAAATCCGTGGTAAACCCGATCTGGTTATTGATGACGAAATGTATGGTGCCACCTACCCGATAACCGGACAGCTGGCTCATCTGAGCCGTCTCATAGACGATTCCCTGGCCAGCGACCGCAGCATCTCCATGGATCAGAATGGGTAATATGGCATCGTATTCACTGTTATAGAGAATGTCTGCCTTGGCCCGGGCAAATCCCATGACCACGGGATTGACCGCTTCCAGGTGAGATGGATTGGGTGCCAGTTTCAGTTGCATGATCTTCCCGCCGGCATAGGGTACCTGGGAGCTGTAGCCCAGGTGGTATTTGACGTCGCCGTCGCCAAAACTCAGATCAGGCACGGCGGTGCCTTCGAATTCGGAGAAGATCTGCTCATAGGTCTTGCCCATGATATTGGCGAGTACGTTCAGTCGACCCCGGTGTGCCATGCCGATCACTACTTCTTCAACCTTGCCTTCAGCGGCCTTCTGGATAATGGCATCCAGTGCAGCGATGGTGGTTTCACCACCTTCCAGGGAGAATCGCTTCTGTCCGACATACTTGGTATGCAGGAATCGTTCAAAGCCCACGGCACCATTCAGTTTCTCCAGGATGCGGCGCTTCTTGTCCAGGCTGAACCCGTACTCCTTCGGATCTCTGGATTCGATCTTTTCCCGAAGCCAGTTGCGGCGTTCCCTGTTCAGAACATGGGTAAACTCAAACCCGATATTGCTGGCATAGATGTCGTGAACCCTGTCCAGGATCTGCCGGAGGGTTGCCGTTTCGCCCAGGCCGATCTCCTTGCCTGCCCGAAAAGAACGGTTCAGATCTGCTTCTTCCAGTCCATAATCGGAGAGATCGAGATGCGGTTTCCGGTCACGTCGCTGGCGGATGGGGTTGGTGGTCGACAACAGATGACCGCGATCCCGGAATCCGTGAATGATGGCCATCACCCCGAATTCCTTGGCATCGATGGCGGAAGAAGCACCGTTGGCCTGGCCATTGGCGACTGTGCCACCAAAATCAAAGCCACGGAAGAAGGCCTGCCAGCCATCATCCACGGAAGAAGGGTCCTTCACATATCGCTTGTACATCTCATCGATGAAGGAAGGATGGGCATTAAAAACTGAAGAATAATCACGCATGATCGCGTACTTTACGGGTTCAAAGGAGGACTAAAGATCGGTTGGCGCGGCAAAGATCGCTGCCTTTCCCGGATGCTGGCAATGATTCACCGAGTTTCTTTCGTGAAAAATAATGCCAAAAGGCCTTTTAAAGTTGTAAAACAACAACTATCTTTGCCCTCCGTTAAGAAAAAACAATATGGCAAACCATCAGTCCGCCAAGAAGCGCATGCGTCAGATCGCTGTTCAGCGTCTGCGTAACAGATTTTACAAGAAGAGCGCTCGTACGGCGATCAAGAACCTGCGGGCAATGACCGTGAAGAGCGAGGCCGAGTCCTTCCTTCCCAAGGTGATCTCCATGGTTGATCGTCTGGCCAAGAAGAATAACATCCACAGGAATAAGGCCGCCAACCTCAAGAGCAGCCTGATGAAGCACGTCGGTCGACTGGCTTAATTCCCGTCTCGACATTCATCAAAAGCGTGTCTTTCCCCCCGGAAGGACACGCTTTTTTTATGCCTGAAATCCCCCCCAGCACCATGAAAACAGCGGCCATGCCCGGGTGCCGTTAGTTGCTGACCACCGGACCAGGGAACACAACTCATCCAGATTTCTGCATTGGCTTTTCTGCTCCGGACTCCGGGCCGATCGAGCCTCTCTGGCCTGATTCCGCCCAAAACGGGTCCGGGTTCGTTAATATTCTCTTAAAATACGAAATCATTCGTAGATGCGTTATGAAGTACGAAAGACTTCGTATATACTTGCAACAGAAACAGCAGCTATGTCCCAAACGCAACATCCCCTGCCCACCGATGGCGAACTGGAAATCCTCCAGATCCTCTGGGAAAAAGGCCCCGTCACCGTTCGCCAGGTCAACGAAGCCATGAACCTGTTACGGCCAGTGGGGTATACCACCACCCTGAAACTCCTCCAGATCATGGATAGCAAGGGACTGGTCAGCCGGGACAGCTCCCAGAAGATACACGTCTACGCAGCTGCCCTCCCTCCCGATCAGACCCGTAAAGCCCTCCTGGACCGCTTTCTGGAAACCACCTTCCAGGGTGCTGCAGGCGAGATGGTCTTGCAACTGCTGGGCGGACACCGGACGACAGAGGATGAATTATCCAGGATCCGCAAGATGCTGGATCATCAGGACAACCAAAATGCATAACGGCTATGATCAGCATCCAATCTCTCCCCCCGATTGCCGAAGTCCTCGGTTGGACCTTGATCCATACCCTGTGGCAGGGTATGTTGATCGGCCTGGTAGTGGAGCTCATCCGCAGGCAGTTACCCACCCGGGCCAGCAAGGCCCGCTATGCCCTGGCCTTCTCCGCCCTGAACCTGCTGTTGATCCTGGCGGTGATCACCTTCCTTCTCCAGGATTGGCCGGCACAAACCGTCAGTCCACTGGCTGACACCGGTGCCAGTTCACCCATCCTGCAAACCTCCGGCACGGTCAACACGACTTCGATCGATTCCGGATCTGACCTCTCGGAATGGGTCCCTTTCCTCACGCCTTTATGGCTGGTGGGATATCTCCTGCTCCTCCTCCGCTTCTTCGTCGGCCGGCTCAGCTTGCTGGGCCTTCGCCTGCAGGCAACAGAAATCCTGGATCCGGAATGGACCACCCGATTTGCCCGCCTGTCCGACCGTCTGGCTATTCGCCGCAGGGTTCGCCTGATGGCCTCGCCCTTCAGCTCCGTTCCCATCACTTTTGGCTGGATCAAGCCGGTTATCCTGCTCCCCATCGGACTGATCAACCACCTGAGCCCCCAGGAAGTAGAGGCCATCCTCATTCATGAACTGGCCCATATCCAACGCCGGGACTACCTCTGGAACACCTGGCAGCAATGCCTGGAATGCCTGTTCTATTACCACCCGCTGACCTGGTGGCTGTCCAGACAGATCACCGATGAACGTGAACACCTCTGTGACGAGATCACCCTCCAACAGGACGCCAATGCCCTGACCTATGCCAAGGCACTGCTTCATATCCAGGAGTGGCACACCCTCCCCCGACATGCCGCCCTGGCGGCAACGGGCCGGAAAGATGCCCTCCTCCATCGTATTCAACGCATTATTGATCACTCCGTAAACCCTGACACCATGCAACGTAAATGGCTTATCCCCATGCTGATGACCATCCCCGCCATTGCCATCGCTCTGATGGCCTGGATCCCTTCTGCTGAAGGCATCTCTGATGGCTCACCTGAATCACCGATCACCGAACTGCGGGACAGTGTTCCCGAAAAGAAGATCGTCCGCAAGGAGATCCACAAAGAAGTTCAGAAGATCGTCGAAGAAAATGACGGTGTTCGTGAAGAGGCCACTTTTGAAAACGGCAAACTCACTGAATTGAAAATCAATGACAAGACCGTTGCACCTAAGGACTACGGCAATCACAAAGACCTGATCGACCGGATGAGTAATCATGCCACCCGGCTTGCGCCTCCTGCCCCGCCTTCACCCCCTTCTCCTCCTTCCCCACCCGGTGCCCCGAATGTGATGGAGGAAGAGGTGATGGAATGGACTACGGAAGACGGCAGCCAGGAAAAACGGATCATCATTCGAAAGGAAGGACATCCCGGACAGAAAGGCGAAAAGCGAATGAAGAAAATCATCATCGACGGGGATGACGAGTCCAATATCTGGATCGAGAAAGGCGATCATGGAGATACAGAACACCGGATCGAAATCATTCGAGAGGAAGAAAGCATCGATGGCGAAGGCAACCAGGTATTCCGATTCAAGAGCGGTGGCGATGACCATCGTCACAAAAAAATGCGCATTGAACGCGAACTGGCCGAGCACGACCGGACAAGGGCCCATGAAGATCGTGTCATCTTCTTCAACGACAACAAAGACAACCTGGAGCGCCAACTGGAAGTGGTGATGGATGGCCATGCACCCCATGTCATCAAAGACTTCACCTTCTTTGGTGGAATGGGCGGATCTGTCCACGAACAACTGACCGCAAAAATGCTCCAGGAAGGGTTGATCGAGAGCCGGAATGATTATAAATATGACCTCAGTACCAAGCGACTGAAGATCGATGGCCGCCGCATGCCGGATGCCGTCCACCAACGCTATCTGAAGCTGGTCGAATCCGCTACCGGCAAACAAATGACCTCCAAGGATCGATATCGGGCCGATATCGACAACGACTGATTGTTTACGTTTTCTGGAATTCGCCGGCCCCGAGCACTCGGGGCCGGCTTTTTTATGGGAGGAGTTCTATGCGCTATTTCGCAATCAATCAGGCCAGGACAAAGTCGGAAAGCGGAAAGCGGAAGATCGAAGGAACCCAGCCTGCGGCTGGCAGACAGGAACACACGAGCTGCTCATTCGGTATTCGGTACTCGGCGTTCGGCCATTGCCTCAGGCCCTTCACCATTTACCTTTTACCAGAAAGAGCGTTATTTCGTGATTGGGTTATTTCAAAGGAAAGACCATAGAACAATGAAACTCTGAAATCAGGAATGAGGAACACAATACGTACACCCTCCTTGCTGAAATATATACATCTACCTCATGTAATCATTCCCGTCACTGGATCACCAATATGACGGTGAGACACCGTCAGTATTCATCGATCAAGGAATAGGAAAACATGGAGCCTTACGTCTTGCGCTGCCGGTGAAACACCGGCACCAACGTCCCTCTTTTTGAGTTGCTGGCAAGAGATTGAAATGGCTCACATGACAAACTGTGTAATCAGGAACACAGGATTTGCTCATTCGGCGTTCTGTATTCGCCACTGGGCGTTCGGCCGTTGCCCCAAGCCCTTCACCATTTACCCTTCGCCTTTTACCTGCTAAACGAGCAACGTACATCCCCGTGGCGCCAGCCACAAACGACTCTAGCGAACAGCCAACAGCGAATGGCGAATCGCAAATCAAAACTGACAACCTAGAATGGACAACTCCTGCAGGCGGGCACAACCGACAACAGGAAGGCTTTTTTTACCCTCCCCTGTCCATGAAAGCGGAATTCCCCTATATTTGCAGGCCGAAATGGCGAGGTAGCTCAGCTGGTTAGAGCATCGGATTCATAACCCGAAGGTCGGCAGTTCAAGTCTGCTCCTCGCTACACTCCAAGGTGGCTTCGTTGAAGCCACCTTTTTTTTGCCCACCTACGAGGATCAGACCCTTTCGGAAGATCCCCGGGAACTTCGCATCTTCGCAAAACCCTTCAACTTGTTCAAATCAACTGGAGGTAATTCCCCTTCATCGAGCAATACCCGCGCATGAGCGTTGATACATGGCTGGCACGAATCACTCGAATGGACCTTCTTGTCCTGATCTATTTCATTGCCAGTGCAAGCATGATCCTGTCCCCGTTTGTCCTGTCTGTAACCATGTGGCTCATTCCGGCCCTGGGACTGTTCGCCTGGCAATCCGGACAGGTTTGGTATCACCCTCGTTTGTCCAGAAGAGCCCTTAGCCTACAGGTTTTTGATCGGAAACAAAGGCCCTTTTTGCTCTTGATCGGTTTATTCGGTATCATCTTGCTCAGCGGCTTCCAAACCGAAGACTGGCCTTACTGGTGGGAACGGTTGCGCATACGCCTGCCCTTCCTTGTCCTTGGGCTGTCCGGCATGTTGCTGCCCGGGCTCCCGGAAAGGAGATTGCACGCCATTCTGGCTCTTCTATTGGGTTTTATGGCTATGATGTGCGTTGGAGTCGGGGTCAACTATCTTCTGCATACCGAGGATATCCTGGTTGCTATGCAACGCGGCCATTCCATCCCGGTCCCCCGCAATCATATTCGTTTCAGCATGCTCCTGGCCATGAGTCTGCTGGGCGGTTTCGAGCTGATCCGCGCTGGCTATACCTACCGCTGGAAATGGGAGCGCCCGGTGCAAGTCCTGGCCATCCTCTTTCTCTTTTTCATGCTGCATTTCCTGGCTGTGCGAACAGGAATTCTCGCTTTCTATGGTGGAGCAGTTGTCATCGGACTCTGGTATGCGTTTCGTTCCCGTCGCATCTGGGCACCCATTGCTGTCCTGGGCGGCTTCGGTCTGTTGGTTTGGTCGGGATATCATGTCTTGCCCAGCTTGAAATCCAAGATCGACTATATGCGCTATGACCTGGCGATGTACCAGCAAGGCGAAGGTGGTCATTATGCAGATTCCGGGCGTATCGTTTCCCTGCAGACGGGATGGAAGATCTTTCAAGCACATCCCCTCATTGGCATCGGCGTGGGGAATTTGAGAAAGGAGGTCAACAAAGTCTTTGCTGAGGACTATCCAGAATTTGTTGAACCACTCACTCCACACAATCAATTTCTGTACGTATTGGCCGGCACTGGCATCATCGGACTGGTCCTCTTTCTATATTGTTTTTATGGCCCCTTACTTTTTCATCGAAAGGAATATGCTCCCCTGCTCATCGGATTTTACGGGTTGGTCAGCACAACATTTTTACTGGAACACACCATCGAAAACTCGATCGGCACCGGCTTTGTCACCCTTTTCCTCCTTTTACTTCTCCTGCGTCAAAGGCCGTTAGAGACTGCCTGATCTGATCAGGATGCCATCCCTGGAGTTCAGCTGAGTTTTCTGATTTGGTGATCCTCCACAATTTTGTTTCCTTCGTGGATATGCGTCTGATCAGTCTTCTCTTCTTTGTCTGTGCCTGGCTTCCCTCATTCGGTCAGGGATTACCGCCTACCGGTGATCTGGAATCCCCCTATCAGGCCATCTACCAGCATCTCTATTATCTCCAACCGGAAACCAGTGACCCGGCGAAGGCATCCGAGGCCCTGGCCCAGGTCGGAGATTCGGCCACCATGGTTCGGCTGGCCATCCAGCTCAAGCAGGTCCTGGACGGTAATGGCTACTTTGTCTATCTGGAAAAACTGCCCCGGGATCCGCAGTATCGCGATACACTTACCCGGAGCGCAACCTATTCACCATTTCCGGAAGAGAATCCCTTGATCTTTGTCTCGGAAGAAAATGGCATCTGGCGGTACAGTGAGGAGACTGTCAAGGCCATCCCTGACATGCACCGTCACCTATATCCATTCGGAGTAGACCGACTGGTCAACTGGTTTGGCCAGAATGCGGAGCACAGTTTTCTGGGATTGTTCACCTGGCAATGGATCGGATTGCTGCTCCTTCCCGTCATCCTGTTTCTCCTCTACTGGCTGATCTATTTTTTCCTGTTTCCCATCATGCGCAGCCTGGCGCATCGTTTTGATGTGGATGACATCACCGACCAGACCAGTCTTCGCCATGCGGATCGCTACCTGACACTCTGGATCCTGGTCAAAGTCGCCATCCTGGCCATCCCCCTCTTGCAACTCCCCGTCCGCGTGAATGAATGGATGCTACATGGACTTCGGATCACTTCCTGGATTTTCGTTCTGCTATTGGGCCTTCGCATCCTGGATCTGGTTTTTGTCTATGTCCGGAAAGCAGCCGAAAAAACGGATACCAAAACGGATGACCAGCTGGTGCCTATCCTGCGAAAGACCTTTCAGATCATCCTGGTCTTTCTCATCCTGGTACCCATTCTGCGCCTCCTGGAAGTGAATCTCACCGCCTTGATTGCCGGCCTGTCCATTGGCGGTATTGCCGTGGCACTGGCAGCCCAGGATACCGTCAAAAACCTGATCAGCTCAGCACTCATCTTTTTTGACAAGCCCTTCCAGATAGGCGATTATATTCTTGCCGGCGGAGTGGAAGGCACAGTGGTGGAGATCGGCTTCCGGTCGACCCGAATGATGACCATTGACAGTTCCATCATTTCCATCCCGAACAGCAATATGATCAATGACAATATTGTCAATCTTGGTCTTCGTCAATATCGCCTGGTTCACTTCATGATCGGGGTGGTGTACAGCACACCTGCCGACCAGATCCAACGCTTTATTGATTCCCTGCGGGATATGGCCCAGTCTCATCCGGACACCCGAAAGGACCTGATCTTCATCTACCTGCACGAACTGAACAATTCCAGCATTGACATTCGCTTTCGGGTTCCGGTGGTGGTGCCGGATTTCAAGAATGAGTTGATCGTCCGGGAGGAATTGGTGATGGGCATTATCCGCCTGGCTCACGAGGCCGGGATCAGCTTTGCCTTCCCGAGTCAGTCACTCTATGTGGAGAGCTTCCCCGGTCAGGATCCCAATCCGGGTGCACCGGTCCCCGATCCGCAGGATTGGCAGGAGATCGAACGTTCCTGGCTGGTCAAATTGCAGGATCGATGGACCACCAGCCGGGATGCCAGACCAAAGGAATGATGTACCTTTGCACCATACTTAACCCCTACGATCATGGCATTCGAATTTTTTAAAAAATGGTTTGGCAAGGCTCAGGAAGAATTGAGCGAAGAAATGGCTGAGGCCAAGGAACACGCCAAGGCGCTTCGTGAGAAGGCAAAGGAATGGGCTGACAAGACAGAAGAAATGATGGAAGAGGCTGGTAAGGCTGCTGCAGAGACAGGTGAGCGGATGGCCACCAAAGCCAAGGCCTGGGCCGAAGAAGCGGGTGAGGCAACCGAAAAGATGGCCGGGCAGGCAAAGGAAGCAGCAAAAAAAGCCTGGGACGAAGCTTCTGAAGTCACCGAAAAAGTCACGGAGAAGGCCACAGAGGCTGCCAAAAAAGCCATGGAAGAGGCTGAAGAGCTCACCGAGAAAGTGGTCACGAACGCAAAGGAGTGGGCCGACAAAACAGAAGACACCCTGGAGGAATGGGCGGATAAAGCCAAGGCAACTGCCAAGGACATGGCCGAAAAGGCCAAAGATGCTGCTGAGGACGTGACCGAAAAGGTAGAAGACATGGTCCAGGGAAAGGAGGCGGACGAAACGCCTGCAACCGACACCAATCCGGAACCACCTGCCGATCAGACCCCGCCTGTCGCTTAACGGCTCCACGTATTTCCTGTATCGATCCGGCCCGAATCCGTCAGCTGCATACAGGTAGCTAACGGATTCGGGCTATTTTTACGCCCAGCCCACCCAAGTCGTTGTGCCCACACCTGATCTACATCCTGTTTCACGCCGTTGGGAGTTCACCCTCCTCTTCCTGATCGGAGCGCTGACCCTTCCCGCCCTGCTGATCAATCTGGGGGACCATACCTTCATCGATGATGAAGGCATCCGGTCTCTGGTGGCTTTTGAAATGATGGAATCGGGAGATTACATTCATACGACCATGAATGATGAGGCCTATTATAAAAAGCCTCCCCTCTACAACTGGGTTCTCGTCGCTGCATTTACCATCACCGGATCTGTCAATGAATGGTCTGCTCGCCTGCCAACGGTCCTGTTTCTCCTCACCTTCCTGGTTCTGATCTTCTTCGCCATACGTAGGGCCACCGGAGATACCACCATGGCTTTTGTGGTTGCCGCCCTGACCCTGACCAGTGGTCGGATCCTCTTCTGGGACTCCTTCCTCGGCCTGATCGACATGGCCTTTTCCATGACCATCTTCGGGCTGTTTCTCTGGTTGTATTTTCGCTACCGATCCAGGCAATGGTTTGCCTATTTCATCGGGGCCTGGCTCATTGCAGCCATTGCCTTTCTCCTCAAGGGCCTTCCGGCAGTGGTCTTTCTGGGACTGTCGATCACCGCACATCTGTTGAGTGAGAAACAATGGAAAAAACTGTTCCATCCCGGGCAGTTTATGGGTGCCGTCCTCTTTCTTCTCCTTGTAGGTGGGTATTACTGGTTGCGACTGGAAGGCGCTGACCCGGAAACGGTTTTCGGAACCTTGTTTACGGAGTCCGCTCAACGAACACCTACCCACCACGGAATCGGCAAGGTGTTATTGCACATCCTGACCTTCCCCTTCGAGATGACCTATCATTTTCTGCCCTGGTCCCTGCTTCTCCTGTTTCTATTTCCAATTCGCTCGTTATGGACCCGGTTGGAACACCCTTTTGTCCGGTTCAACCTGTTGATGATCGCGGCGAATATTCCGATCTACTGGATCAGCCCGGACGTGTTCCCGCGATACCTGCTGATGTTTGTCCCGATGTTTTCCCTGATCGGATATGTGCTGTACACCACCGCCTCCGACCGTCCCAGGAGGCTCTTCTATGCACTGCTTGCCACGGTGGCTGTACTGATCTCCCTGGCTTCCTGGACGCCACTCATCCTGGAGCAAACCCGGGACATGGCACACGTCCTGCCCAAAACCCTGCTTTTGATGGGCCTGACCATCATCCCCGCAGTCGCCGTCTTGCGGCGCAGGGATCTTCTGCTCTGTGGTCTGGTGGTCCAATTGCTCACCTTGCGCCTGGCCTTTGACTGGTTTGTCATTCCGGATCGGATCGCAAATGACTTCGGCACCGAAGTCCGCGAGGATGCCCGCCGTATCGGTCATCGGTATAAAGACAGACCCCTGGTCTATCTCGATGAAGCGCTAGCTTCTCCGACCACCTGGTTTTATCTGAGCACCGCGCGGGGAAAGATCACCCCGGTCGCGCCCTCACCTCCCGCCCCCGGTCAGGCCTTTATCGTGCCCCGGTACACCAACCTGCCTCCGGGAGTGATCATTACAGATACCATGCATATCCGTCATGTAGATGATCGGTTTGTGCTGATTTGTGAAATGCCCGTCTCTAACTGATTGAACTATGCGACCCTACCTCTCTGTCATCGTCTGCGTCTATAATGAAGTCGAGAACATTCGCCCCCTGGTGGACAAGATTCGCCAGGACCTTCAAGACCTCGATTACGAACTGATCTATGTGGATGACGGATCGACCGACGGAACAGTGGCTGCCCTGAAGGAGGTGATGTTTGATCGCCTCCGGGTTGTCGAGTTGAGAAAGAATTATGGGCAAAGTGCTGCCCTGGCCGCCGGGATCAATGAAGCAAGGGGGACCTATCTCGCCACCCTGGACGGAGATCTTCAAAACGACCCGGTGGATATCCCCATGATGCTGACCATGGCAGAACGGGAAGAGTGGGACCTGGTCGCCGGCATTCGTGCAAATCGACAAGACGGGATGATCCTTCGGAAGATCCCCAGCAAAATTGCCAATGCCATCATCCGCCAGAGTACGGGGATCCATATCAAGGATTATGGCTGCACCCTGAAAGTCTTTAAAAGTGATGTTGCCAAGGATATGGGATTGTATGGCGAGTTGCATCGTTTCATTCCTGTCCTGGCCAGCCTGGAAGGGGCCCGTATCACCCAGGTGGATGTGCATCACCACCCGAGGATCCACGGGGTCTCCAAATACGGGATCGGACGGACGTTTCGGGTGATCAGCGACTTGTTGCTGATGGTCTTCTTCCGCCGTTACCTCCAAAAACCCATGCACCTGTTTGGCACGGCAGGGGTCATTGCCTTCGGCATCGGGGTGTTGATCAATCTCTATCTGCTTGCCTTGAAAGTAATGGGCCATGACATCTGGGGCAAGCCCCTCCTGATCCTCGGCGTATTGCTGGTCATTGGAGGCATTCAGTTCATTACCATCGGGATCATTGTGGAGATCATGATGCGCACCTATTACGAGTCACAGAACAAAACGGTGTACAAGGTGAGGCGCATCATCCAATCCGATGCAGACCGGGCCCATGGAAACGAGTAGACCTCTCTGGCAAAAACGGCTTCTTTTTGCAGGAAAAGTGGCTTTGTCGGTCACTGCGCTGATCATCGTTTATCAGAAAATTGATATGCGCCAGTTGGTGGATCTGCTCCGGAACGGGCAATGGTGGTGGTTCCTGCCGGCACTGCTGTTCTTCACCAGCTCCCAGGTCGCCTCGGCCTTCCGGCTGAACACCCTCTTTCGCCATATCGGGCTAAACCTTTCCGAGCGGACCAATCTGCGCCTCTACTGGCTGGGTATGTATTACAATCTCCTGCTGCCTGGTGGCATCGGCGGGGATGCCTATAAAGTGGTGGTCCTGCGCAAGCGAAATGTTGTCGCTACCCGCGATCTGGTCCTGGCCTCTCTGGCTGACCGGGCCTTCGGACTGCTGGCGCTGGTCAGTCTCGCCCTGGTCCTGGTCTGGTATCTGCCACCACTGTTTTCCGCCCAATCCTGGATCCTCCTCCTGGTCCCCATCCTGATCCTGATCGCCTGGTGGGTGGTCCGCTGGATCCAACCAGCCATCAGCCCGGCCTTTAGGATCGTCCTGGGATGGTCTTTCCTGGTCCAGGGCTTGCAAGTCTGTGCCGTACTCTGCCTGCTGTTGATGATCGGGCAGCCATTGCCCTGGCTGGGCTTTATCGTGCTCTTTCTGGCCTCCAGTGTACTGGCAGCCTTGCCCCTGAGCTATGGAGGAGCCGGTGCTCGAGAAATCGCATTCTTCTATGGTGCTACCTGGCTTGGCCTTGCAGAGGCGCCGGCTGTCGCCATCAGTGTCCTGTTCTACCTGATGACCCTCCTTGTCTCCCTCTCCGGGATGTCCTTCAGCTTCCGCGATTGGGAGGATATGCAGGCAGCCTAGTTTGCCATCTTCAGGGGCTTCAAAAAGAGAACCCCTGAGATGCAGCTGCATGCAGGGGTTCATCGGTTTTCATGAAGCAATGATCCGTCCAGATTATCCGGGAGACTTCCCTCCCTGGAGAAAATCAGTATATTCTTTAAAGGCATCAAAATCTCCTTTGGCCAGCAGGTCCGCCTGTTTGGGCCAGGTTCCGGGATCATGGATGCGATAGCGATCGCCGGCAGCGTCCAGGATCTCCTGCAGTCTGGCAACAGATGCCGAAGCGAGGTCGCTCCAATTCCGGATGCCCCCGTCTTTCAGCAGTTGTTCGATCTTCGGACCCACCCCTTCCACGACTTTCAAGTCATTGGGATTTGAGGGTGTTGCCTTTGCCCGTTTGAGCGCTGCGGGGTTGGTCATTTTCGTCTGAAAGAGGGCGGCTGCCTGACCGACCCAATTATCCCGGGCGATACGTCCCGGGAAAAACTCGATGGCCCGGGTGACCTGCTCGACAAGGTCGTCATCAAACTGGCTGATCTGTTCAAATGTGTAGAGATCCAGCGCATTCAGTTTTTTCTCAATAAATGGGCCGACGCCATTGATCAGTTTCAGATCATCTTTATCCGCAGCAGTGGCCTTGGTGATCCGGGTCCCCATGGCTGCGCTGAGTGCCTGTTTTGCAGCACCTGCCTCCCCGCCTTCTTTCTTTCCAGTGGGTGACTTGGCCTTGCCCTCGACCTTTTCCTGCAGGGTATAGATATCTGCTCGCAACTGACCCTTTTCTTCCTCGCAGGTATGAAACTTCTTCCTGAAGTTGTCTGCCTCCATATTGGCCCGATGCAGGTCTTCCTCGGTGTTGGCCAGCTTGATCCTGGTCTCATCCAACTCCTTACTCACACGATTGAGGGTGGTCAGGGTTCCTGTCAATTCCGTACGTAGTTCCTCCAGTCGACGTCGCCAGTAGAGCCACCCGGTGATCAGGCCGATCAGAAAGGCGACAAACAGAAACAGGAGAACCAGGAGACTGTCCCGAATGCTCATTTGGGTGAACAGGTCCGTCAAAAAATCCATGCGTTCAGGTTTTTCGGTTAGTTGATGCTCAGGTTGACACGGCGGTTCTTCGCACGCCCGGCCTCCGTGTCATTTGCGGCTACAGGCTCACGCTCTCCGGCTGAAGCAATCTTGAATTTGGCTTTTACGCCTCTTTGCTCCAGGTATTTGCGGACAGATTGAGCGCGTCTTCGACCCAGATCCAGGTTGTACGCTTCACTACTCAGGGCGTCTGTATGCCCTGTGATGGTCAGGGTTTTTTCAGGATGCAGGTTGAAATAGATCTTGAGGCTGTCCGCATAGGCTTCAAAGGTGGCATTCGGCTGAAAAATATCCGAATTACGACCGAAATTGGCCCCTGAGAAATTCATGTTGGTAAAGGTGAATGCATCTGCGGCCGGAGCGGGTGTCGCCCCCTCTCCAGCCCCTTCTGCTGAAGTGGCAGCTGTGATCTGATCCCGAACACCAAATCGGATCGGGTAACTGAGGTCTTCATCTTCCAGCTGGAGGTAATCCAGGCCGATCCGACTCTCCGCAATACCCCGGTTCACCAACAGCTGACGGACGGATGCCGCCCTGGCCAACCCGAGATTCTCAAAGAAACCGGATGTTTTTCCCTCCTCAGATGCTCGAAAAGCCCCCGTGAGGGTCAATCCAAGATCAGGATTGAGGGTCATCCAGGAGGCGATTGAATCGAGGAAGAGATGATTGGAAGCAGTGAGATCCGGCTGGACAGCATCTCCGGTAAAGGCCAGCTGTTCAAACCCTTTCATCACCAGATCCTCTCCCTGATATAACCCGAGATCCATGGCCCGGGTGGATGCCTCGTCCTTCTCTGTCGGCGGAGGCGAATCATCACAATGGTGCTTGATCTCGCAGACATACCAATATCGACATAGGATCGCCCAGAGCAGAAAGATCAGAAACCCGTTGATCAAAATGCGCATAGCGGGAGGATTTAGAATATTTGGTTGAATGTAATAAGTTCATCCTCAATCACCAAATGAAATACTGACTTTCAGTTGTAAATCCTTAGAATCGCTCAAAAGACACCTCACAAACGATATCCTGCCCGTACCAGTCATTATATTCCACAGCAACTGGTCTGCCCTGATAAAATAATCGCCTCATCCGCGATTTCATCAGCGCAAAATTCATGGTCCCCGATCTCTCCGGATGTGGTCGGACTGCCCGTCAGTGAAGCAGGCCCATTGCGCCAGCCCCCCCTGGTCAACTCCACTTGTTTGCTGGAACGACGATGCTCAACATTATGGACGATCGCTGGATTGTGCCCACCCATTATCCGGATCTCCATGCGCTTCTCCTGATTATGCCTTTCCTGTTGGTTGGCATTTCTTGGCTCATCTGTCAGCACGGGTGGGTGGCTGCCGCCTGCTGATCAGCTGACTCGACCGCTGCCTTGCTTGCCGGCTCACCTTCACGGATGCCTTCCAAAGCAGGTGCACAATCTGGATGAGACAACATCAGGAAAAGGATCGGAATAAGAAGGTGGACATTCATGACAGAGGCGGTGAATTGATCTTGAAATTTCAACTTCACCTTCCATCTCACCTTTGAAACAGACACTTACTCACTTTTTTTTACGTTCTTGACAGACCACTTCCTCCATGAAAACGATCCGGAACATCCCCAACTCCTGGCAACCTGCAGCTCGGGGATTTGTCAGCTATCTCCAATTGGAAAAGGGATTGTCCTCCCACACGGTGGATGCCTATCTGCAAGATGTCAGCAAACTCGCGTCCTATCTGAACTCGACCGATCTAGCCGTTGCCCCTGCACAGATGACAATGGCACATCTCGAGGATTTTATCCGCCAGATCCATTCCATTGGTCTGGCTCGCACGACCCAGGCACGGATCGTTTCGGGAATGAAAGCGTTTTGCCAGTATCTGATCCTGGAAGAGATCCTCGATCACGATCCATCTTCCCTCCTGGAAGCCCCCGTTTTGGAACGAAAGATCCCGGATGTCCTGTCCATCGAAGAAATTGAAGCGATCCTCATGGCCATCGACCTGTCCCAGCCTTTTGGCCAGCGCGACAGGGCCATGCTGGAAGTGCTGTATGCCTGCGGATTGCGGGTCAGTGAACTGACCGGATTGCGGATCGCCGACCTGTTCCTTGAAATTGGCTATATCAAGGTCATCGGTAAAAACAACAAGGAGCGCCTGATCCCCATCGGTGAGGAAGCCATCAAGCACCTGAACTATTACCTGACCGATATCCGGCAACACCAATCTGCCAAACCGGATGCCGATCATATCGTCTTTCTCAATCAGCGGGGCGGACAACTTTCCCGGGTGATGGTGTTTATGTTGATCAAGAAGCTCACTACACAGGCGGGAATTGCCAAAACTGTCAGCCCCCATACGTTCCGCCATTCCTTTGCCACCCATCTGGTTGAAGGCGGTGCCGACCTGCGCGCCGTCCAGGAAATGCTCGGACATGAATCCATAACGACAACTGAGATCTATACCCATCTGGATATGCGATACCTCAGGGAGACCATTCTTCGTTTTCACCCGGCAAATCGTTCTGCCTCATCCTGATCGAATCCGATCACCGGTGTACTTTTGCCCAAACGAATGCCCTTGACACTCCGCCTGATCGTTCTGTTCATTTTCCTGTCGAGCTGCGCACGGGTGCTTCCCCCGGAAGGCGGCGAAAAGGATACCACTCCGCCCGTCATCCAGAAAGCCCTCTCCACCCCGGACCGCCAAACGATGTTCAGGCCCGAGACCGTCCGGTTGGTCTTTGATGAATGGATCCAGCTGAAAGACGCGCTCAAGGAAGTGGTCATTTCGCCCCCTGTCAAAAAGAACCCCGTGGTCACTGCCGAAGGGAAGGCTGTAGTCGTGACCTTCGACCCGGAAGAACCCTGGAAGGACAGTACAACCTATACCCTGTATTTTGGAAAAGCGATCCAGGACAGGAATGAAGGCAATCCGGCAGAGTCTCTCCGATTCGTCTTTTCTACCGGACCTGTGGTGGATTCGTTGACGGCCCGGGGCCAGTTGATCCATGCCAAAACCGGCGAACCCGTACCGGATGCCCTGGTGATCCTGCACCGGAGTCCCCACGATTCGGCCATTACCCTTCAGCTGCCCGACTATGTGGCCCGTACCGACAAACAGGGGCAATATCGACTGGACAACCTGCGATCCGGCACATACCGGCTTTTTGGCCTGGCCGAAAAAACGACGAACTACCTCTATGACCTGCCAAATGAATGGATCGGGTGGCAACCGGGAGTCCTTCAGATCGACAGTCCATCCACCCTCCTTCCCACGCTTCGATTGTCGCCTCCTTCCAGATCTTTTCGGATCCTGTCTTCCGACTCGACCACCATCCGGGGCAGCCTGGCCCTTTCATTCAGCAAACCCCCGAACACCTATCGGCTCCTGGCTGAAGAGGAGAAGGCCCCTGTCCTGCAATGGCTGGGAGACACCATCCTCCGATTGTGGTCGGCCGAAGAGCTGGCCGGGTCCCTCCTGTTCAACGAAACGGATACCGTCCAATTTCACCTCTTTCCGGATACCCTGACCCCGCTGCCCATCGTCCGGCAGGCCAGACAGGGCAAACTACCGCCGGGTCAGCCGATCCGGATGGTGGCCCCGGTTCCCCTGTTCGAAACAGATACCAGTCGTATCCAGGTGTGGCGGGATTCCATACGTCTGCCCCTGACCTCCATACATCGATCCAGTTCTGGAGACTCCCTTACCCTGGCGGGTATCAAGGCTGAGCATACTACCCTGAGAATCTTCTTCCTCCCCGGTGCCCTGACCGATCTTTACGGACGATCGAATCTGGACACCCTGCTTATTCCGGCCAGTATGGGATCGCAATCTGAACTGGTCCAGCTGCGATTGCTGATCGACAGTCTGCCTCCGGACCAGCAGGTCATCCTGGAACTCATGAATGGATCTGCCCTGCTCGGCAAGTGGGTCCACTCCGGGACGAAACGATGGGAACTGTCCGTTCCCGGACTGGCTCCGGGAACCTACCAGGCCTTCCTCACTCTGGACCAGAACCGGAACGGCTTCTGGGATCCGGCGGACTACTACCGGGACGACCCCGCTGAACTGCGCAGTGGTTTCCCGTTATCCGGACTTCGCGCCAATTGGGAGATGGAAATCCCCCTCATTCCCCAATGGCCATCTGTACCTCCGAATTGACCTATCTTTAACCCATGAAGCTAAGGGCCGAACATCTCGTGAAGCAATATGGCAGCCGGACGGTTGTGAATGATGTGTCCCTGGAAGTGAACCAGGGGGAGATCGTGGGCCTGCTCGGACCCAATGGAGCGGGAAAGACCACCAGCTTCTACATGGTCGTCGGATTTATCCAGCCTAACGGGGGCCAGGTTTTTCTCAATGATCAGGAGATCACCAACCTGCCCATGTACAAACGAGCCCGACTGGGTGTCGGTTATCTCCCCCAGGAGGCATCTGTCTTCCGAAAAATGACGGTCGAGGATAATATCCGGGCTGTGCTGGAAATGACCGACTTGTCCAAGGAGGAACAACGCGACAAAATGGAATCCCTGATCGAAGAATTCAACCTGCACAAGGTGAGGAAAGGAAACGGAGACACTCTTTCCGGTGGCGAGCGCCGACGCACCGAAATTGCCCGGGCCCTGGCGACCAACCCCAACTTTATCCTGTTGGACGAACCCTTTGCCGGCATCGACCCGATCGCTGTCGAAGACATCCAGTACAATGTATCCCGTCTGAAAAACCGAAACATCGGCATCCTCATCACCGACCACAATGTCCAGGAAACCCTGTCCATTACCGATCGGGCCTATCTCATGTTTGAAGGGAGCATCCTCAAGGCCGGCACTGCAGAGGAACTGGCCGCCGACGAAGTAGTCCGGAGAGTCTATCTCGGTCAACAGTTCGAATTGAAACGCAAGGAAATCAATCTGTGATGAAGCGTACTTGCCTGGCCATCGGCATACTTTCCCTGGTCGCCTGCAGTCCGGAAAACGAGTTTCTCAATTCTACCCAGAAGCGGCAGGTGATGGAGATCTCCGAGCGACGATATCAGGACATGCTACCACAGCTGGATCTGCGCTGTGACTATCTCCAGGACAGCCTCCAGCCCTACCTGATCGACTCCCTGATGAATGCCCGGATCCGGGATATGAACCGAAAGCTGCATCAATGAATCCATCGATCCTCATACTCCTGATGTTGCTTCTGCTGGCCACACCGGACCCCGACGTGCCGGCCCTGGAGCCCAAGGTCGAAGAGGCCATCCAGGCCAATCTCGAAGAGCGGAAGGCCGCCTTCTGGAAAGAGTGTCGGACCGCTGCCGTGGAACAGGCCTCCCGGTTTGTGGATTCCATGCTCCTGGTCCAGGCACCCTGGACCAGCGAGGATTCCCTACTCCCACCACCCCGACCAGAACGACCGCTTTTAGACTCTGCCCGGATCGAAGTCGACACCACCCCATTACGACCTATTCTTCCAGTGGACAAGAAGATCAGATCCTCCGGTGGTTCAACTTCCTCATCCGGCTAGCGGGGAGGAGAACGCCGGCTGAAGGGATCCCGTCCTTCCAGTGTGGAAAGACCCCGTGAAAGCAGATGGAAACATCCGCGATGTATTGTCATCCTCAAATACTGTCATGAATCAAACTGTATTGATCACCGGTGGTTCCCGTGGAATCGGACTGGCCCTGGCCCGTCACTTTGCCCGTGCGGGAGATCGTCTTATTCTGGCGGCATTGCCGGATCCCGAACTGGAGCACGCTGCCCAATCCCTGAAGGACGCTTTCCCGGACGTTCAGGTACTGACTTACCCCGTTGACCTGACCACCCCGGATGCCCCGCAGCGATTGTGGTCCTTTGTCCATGAACACCAGTGGCACGTCGATGTCCTGGTGAACAATGCCGGATTTGGCACCTGGGGAGAAGTGCCTCGTATCGATGTGGAGCAGGAACTCCGGATGATCGATCTCAATATCAGGGCGGTCTATTCACTGACTCGGTTGGCATTGGATACCATGCAGACAAGAGACTCCGGTCATATCATCTTTATCGCTTCGATCGCCGCATTCCAACCCAATCCCTACATGGCGACCTATGGTGCCACAAAGGCGTTCATTCGCAATTTCGGAATGGCCTTGTATCATGAACTGAAAGCCAAACGATCCGGTATCCGGGTCACCACGGTTTGTCCACCGGCTATTCCAACGGCCTTCCGGGAGGTGGCCGGCATGCATCGATCCACCTTATATTCCGGATGGTTGTCCAGCGATGTGGAGACTGTCGCCCGGGCGACGTGGAAGGGATATTTGCGGAAGTCCAGACAGGTCATCCCCACCTGGTACCTCCCGTTGATCAACCCGATCAGCCGCCTGCTTCCAGAGCAATTCAGCATCTGGCTGTCACGTCAGACCCTGCGTCAAAATCTGCCCGGATAATACCGGCTGACCAGGGACGACCTGTTGAAGCAAGATTTCCCTGTACCTGGATCGTCTGCCCGGATCGACCTTTGGATCACGACCCTGTCCAGGATCAGATTGACCACAAGAACTGCCACCATGCATCAACCTGGATTTTACCGTAAGTTTGGGCATCTATGAAAGCCATCATTCCCGTGGCCGGGGCCGGTATCCGCCTTCGTCCACATACCTATACCCAACCCAAGCCCCTGATCCCCGTCGCGGGTAAGCCGATCATCGCTTTCCTGGTCGATCAACTGGTCGATGCGGGCGTTCAGGACTTTGTCTTTATCATCGGCTATCTCGGAGAGAAGATGCGCTTGTACCTGGAGCAGTCCTATCCAGATCTCCGCAAAACGTTTGTCACCCAAACCAACCGCCTGGGATCCGCTCATGCATTATATATGGCCCGGGATTCCTTTGCCGATGACGAGGAATTGATCATTGTCTTCGGAGATACCATCATTGACCTGGAGATGACCCGTTTTCTTCAAAGTCCGACGTCCTGCCTGGCAGTCAAGAAGGTCAAAGATCCCCGGAATGTCGGGGTGGTGGAAGTCGATGAGACAGGCAAGGCCCTGCACCTGGTCGAAAAGCCCAGTATTCCCAAATCCAATCTCGCCCTGGTCGGGATGTACAAGGTCCGGGAAGTGGCTGCATTCCGACGGGCCATTACATCCGTTGTGGAACGTGATATACAGACGCGCCAGGAATACCAGTTGACAGATGCCCTGGAAGCCATGATCCGAGAAGGCATACCCTTCCAGACCATGGAAGTCAGGAATTGGTTTGATTGTGGAAAAAAAGAAGTCCTGCTCGAGACGAATGCCATGATGCTCAAGCGTCCCGGGGCAGCCACCACCAATACAACCGGCCTGGAAAATACCATTGTGATCCCACCGGTCTATATCGGGGAGAACTGCTCCATCAGTCACTCCATTATCGGCCCCAATGTGAGTATCGGCGGGAACACCCGCATCTACGCCAGCATGATCCGAGAATCTATCGTGGGCAACTTTTCCAATCTGGAAGAGGTGGTTCTCCACCACAGTATCATCGGCAATGACTCCTCCATCCAGGGGCCCAGACAGAGTCTTAACACGGGTGATAATACAGAAATCGACTTCGTGTGAGCGAAAACGTTCGACTAGAGGAATGGACCTTCCTCAGATCTTTGGTTGTACGATCTGGAAGACTCGACTGAGGTTAAAACCAAACTGGATCTCTCCCTTCAGCCAACTTCCATTGGCCTCCGTGATGAATGCCCGTTCGTTCATACCCGTGCTATTGCTGAAATGCAACTGAAAGATATGTCCACCGGTTTCGATATCCACCCCCACCGACAGCGGGTTGCGAATGACCAGGTTAGGGAAGCGATTGAAGCTGTGAACATAATCGAGCAAGACCGCGACCCGTTGTGTGATCTTATACCGCATACCCATTTCCAGTGCATAGATCGTATTAGGGTCAAGTGAGCCACTGCTCAGATTGCGATGAACGATGGTCGGCGTCATCTGCAGGGTGAACTTGTCTGAGAATTTTCGTCCGATGATGACCTGATGGTAGTAGGCCAACCGGTCTGATCCGGAAAACGCCTCTCCAGGATAGGGGTCCTTCAAGCCATTGCGTGTCAGTCCACCCACCCAGGTCAGTGTCACCGGCATCACCTTTGCACCGGTGCTTTGCCGGAGGATCCGATATTTCACAAATGCGTCGATCTCCTTTTTCTGGTTGGTCCGGCCAAACCCGACCGTCAGATTCGAGGTGATCCCATAATCAAAGCTCAGGCGAATACTGGCATTATCCAGGCCAAAGACATCGTAAAATCCCTGATCCAGGCGGCCAAAACGATGCAGGATCCGAAAATCCAGAGCCCCGGAATGCAGCATTTCCAGGCTGTGGCTATTGATCACCCGGGGCGACTTGAACGCGTAGGCAGCATAATCCGTCTTTTCCGTTTCGCCCAGCAGGCTCAGGAGGTCCTCCTGTGCCTGTATGAGGGAGAAGGGGGCTAGAAAAAAGCAAAGGAGTAAGGGTAACGTTCTCATATCATCCAGGATACCAGGAGGTTAATTATTCTGGGCCCCGTCGGCAACCCATTTCTCGATCTGTCGGATCGCACATTCAGGAAGTTTATTTCCATTCTTCGGCATGGCGGAATAGCCACTCGCATGCCGGACACTGCCCGCAAGAGTACCGTTATCGGCATAGGGCTTCACCTTGGACCAGGTGGAAAGATCAATATCACCTTCTGGCTGAGATCCCGAATGACATCCGGTACAGTAGGTTGTCAGTATGGGTGATACTGTCCCGGCATATCCGACAAAGGTCGTATCACAAGCGCTGATGCAATCCAGCGATTGGACTGCTCCTTCCTCGATCCACCTGGCAAACAGGGCAATCTGCTCGTCAGAAAACGGCTCGGCCGGGGATTGCGGCATCCGTTTTTCACCGAATGGAAGGATGAGCACCTTATACATCTCGGAGCCTTTGTAATGACCGGGTTCAACCCCTTCGAGAATGCCCTGGTACGTCGTGAAATCATAGCCTGCTGCATGATCTGTGCTGTTGTGACATCCACTTTGGGTGCAGTTACTGACGATCAACGGTTCGATATCCGTCTGGTAACAAATAGCCGGCTCCGGTAAATGGTCTTTGGTACATTGACTCAACACCAATACGATGGCACTGCAAACGAGGGTCAGGGTAACTGATTTCACGGTCATGATCAACTTGTCTGGAAGGTCATAAATGTACAGGGTTCTTCAGGACCCCTGGATACGATCCACTCTCTTTGCCCCGAAAAAAGGAACGAACCCGAAAATCTTGCGGCCAGGCCGGGAATTTGCCCCCTCAACCAGCAGAAAAGGGCTCCGGGGAGACCCCGCAAGCCATCCTGACCCGTCTCCGTCCGATCATTCGCAGAAATACCCCTGGCCACAGACCCGACTTGCATTGCCTATTCTGCCTCTGTTGTGTATATTTGTTAGTGAGCAAAGACCATATTGCTCTGTTCCATCATTTATCTTATGACATCATTCACCATGAAGAAACTGTACACACTTTTATCCCTTTTGGTCACAACTGGCCTGCTGGTCGCCCAAACGACCTATACCACCAGTTTTGATTTCACCACGTTCTCCTCCGAGTGGCAACAGGAAACGCTCGCATCCGATGGCGGCTGGTCTCTGTTCAATCCATTTGCATCCAATGTCGTGGATGCCGGTTTTCCGGCTCCCGGTGGTGACTGGCAATACGCCTATACCGCAGATGGGATGTGTTCTTGTGACAAGAGCAATGACCTGCTGATCATTCCAGGCACCTATACGGCAGATAAGAACTGGACAGTGGTCTTTGAATATTATTTCCCTGGAACAAGCAATAATGTCAGCGGTGAACATGTCGCAGTGCTCTATTCCACCAATGGCGGATCGACCTGGGCTTCGCTGTTGCAGCTCGACCCTACCGGTAAAGCCTGGCAGACAGCCGTTACCGGGTTGAAGACAGCCAATATCCAGGGCGACATCAAATTTGCTATCCGATACAGTGACAATGGGGGGCAGGGCACTGGCGTTGCCATTGACAACCTCAGCCTCGTGCCGACAGATGGTGCGAACGTCCACGTGACCGGCAAGATCCAATCTGATACGCCCGTATTTGTGGGCAATGATGTCATGGTTCAGGTCACTGTGAGCAACCTGGGGGATGAGGACATTTACGGTGTCGAGCTCGGTATCAACATGGAAGGGCAAACGCCCTATACTGAGGAGATCGAGGAGATCGAAATACCATCGATGACCACCTTCGAATTTGAGTATCCCGTTTCCATTGATGCTGCCGGCCTGGGCACATTTTCGATGACCATCAATCCATTGGGGGCCACCGACCCGATGACTGATGACAATGTTTTCGATGTCTTGATCGCTTCCGTGGATGGCAACTCCATCCAGCATGGCATCCTGGCTGAAGAAGCCACGGGTACCTGGTGTGGCTGGTGTCCGAGAGGGGCCGTGTTCATGGACCTGATGACGGAGAAATATGACGATTTTATCGGCGTGGCCGTGCATAATGGTGACCCGATGGTCAATACCATCTATGACTCCTGGATGGCAGGGTCTGTAGGCGGATATCCCAGTGCCCATGTTCAGCGGAAATTCAAGGATTTCAACCCTTCAGACCTGGAGGAAAACTATCTCCTGGCAAAGAATATTGCCCCGCCAGCAGAGTTGTCCCTGGACATCGAATATGATGAGGTGACCCGGATGCTCAATGCGACCGTCACCGGCAACTTCCTGATGAATGTGATCTCCCACCGCTTCAATCTGATCCTGACGGAAGATGGCGTGACCGGCACCGGACCGGGTTGGTCACAATCCAATTATTACGCCGGCGGTGGTCAGGGCCCGATGGGCGGATATGAGTCCCTGCCCAATCCGGTCCCCGCATCCATGATGGTTTATGATCATGTCGGTCGTGCGATCGTTGGCGGTGCCAATGGAGCAGCCGGATCATTGCCCTTCCTGACCAAGACCGGAGAAATGCATTCCTATACCTTCAGCACGGAGGTGGATATGGACTGGGATCCGGAGAACATCCACGTGATCGGTGTCCTGCACAATGACCAAAGTAAAAGTATTGCGAATGTCGTATCGACATCGTTGCTGAGCAGTGGTTCATCAGATCTACCTGCATTCGTGAATAAACTGGCACTATTCCCGAATCCGGCAACCACCGAAGCCTTCCTTCGCCTTCAACTGCAGCAGGCACAACCCGTCAGTATCCAGATCAATGATGTCCTGGGACAGGTGGTCGCCTCCCGCGATTACGGTATCCAGACCGGCGATCAGGTTCTGCCCATCCTGATCCAGGACTGGCCGGCAGGCATGTACCAGATGATGATCACCATTGGAACAGAGACGGTCTCCCGCCCCCTCGTGGTTGGCAGCCGTTAAAACAGCGTTAAAGAACTGAAAGATGGTCGGATCGAAGACACTTTGGTGCTCGGCCCGACCATCTTCATTTTATTTTGAACTTTACCCTGTCCGCCTGTGTTAAATATCCGATACCGGGCTTTTACCCAATAATGATTGATCGTCGATCTCCTTCTGGAGGCACTGATCAACCCTGTTCTGTTTCCGGCGAGATCCAGGCATTTGGGAATAACGTTCCAGAAGAGTATATTTGTATACTTCGAAAAGTATATTCTATGAAGAGATTACTACCACTTTTACTCCTCCTGTTCATCATCACTGCCGTACAGGCTCAGTTTGAGCTGGGTCCTTCTCCTGTGATGACCCAATTTGAGGCAAATGAGAATGACATCCATGGTGATGCCACATTGATCTATAACGGCAATACACCGATCACTCTTCGATGGAATATCATCAATATTGAGAGTCCCAAAGAATGGACGGCATATGTCTGTCTGGGTATTGCGTGCTATCCTCCCGGCCAATACACCGGTCTAACCACCATTGAGCCAGGTGATACCATCGACATCCAGGGACATTTCTTCACCAACCTGGTTTGTGGGACTGGTTCCTATGATCTGACCTTTACCGATGAGACGATCAATCAGGTCGTTGCTTCCGGTTCATTCCAATTTGAATGCATGGTCAGTTCGACAACCAATCCAACGTCTCCGAATGCCATTTCTATCTTCCCTAACCCGGCCGTGACCTGGTTCTCCATCAGTGAAAACGTCCAGGCATCCAGGGTGGAAGTCTACAACATCATTGGCAAGCAGATCGCACAATACCCCTATCAGTCCTCCGGCCGTTACGACATCAGCAATCTGGCTGGTGGTATGTATCTGGTACGTGTGATTGACAAGCAGGGTCGCTTGGTCACGACCAAACGATTGACGAAAAACACACCCTGATCAGATTGCCCTGATCAAGTGGTAGTAAAAAGCCCGCCCCGAGTATTCGTGGCGGGCTTTTTTTAACCTCCTGATCAGGCCGGATACTCCACAATATTCCGGGGAGTCTCATACAGGCGTACCATCAGTTCCAGGTTTTCCGGTAAATGGATCCGCAATCGATCATAGATCACCCGACAGATATTTTCAGCGGTAGGGATCAGCAATCGGCCATTGGCATCCGGCTGACAAAACTCGGCCACTTCCAGGTTCAGGTTCTTATGATCCATATAGACCTCCACTTCACGGTAGATCAGGGTCTTCAGTTCTTTCATATCGATTAGCATACCTGTTTCATGGTTGACTTCTCCACTGACCCGTACATCCAGTTCATAGTTGTGCCCGTGATAATGCGGATTGGCACACAGGCCAAACACCTCTGCATTGCGTGCTTCCGACCAGTCCTGATGCGCCAGGCGATGAGCGGCATTGAAGTGGGCTTTTCTGATGACAGCGGTCTGCATATCTGATGGGTCTTTGATGTGTAACAAATCCATGGCCCTGTGGTTGCCGATGGCAATTCCTACCTTTATGCCAATGACGATACCAACCGACATTTACGCCTTCACATTGCCCCTTTTGGATGGCGGATCGATCTCTTTCGAACCCTTCAAGGGCAAGTATCTCATCCTGGTCAACGTTGCCAGTGAGTGCGGGTTCACGCCGCAATATCGGCAACTTCAGGAGCTGTACAGCCAATATTCGGATCAGGTTCAGGTCATTGGCCTGCCTTGTAATGACTTTGGCGGCCAGGAACCCGGTTCACCCGAAGAGATCCTCAGCTTTTGCGATCAACGCTACCAGGTCACCTTCCCCCTGACCGAAAAGGTCAATATCACCACTCAACCGGTCCATTCCTTGTACAGCTGGTTGACCCGGAAGGAATATAACGGGGTCCGGGATTTCCCGGTGACCTGGAACTTTACCAAGTTTCTGATCTCCCCGGAGGGCATCTGGCTGGGGGGCTATGGCCCGACGGTGTCGCCTTTTGCTGATGAGATTCTCCAGAAAACGGGCATAACATCCCCTTGATATGAGTCTTTGGAATTTTTCTCAAATCCCTGGCATGGACCAGGAAAAAGCTGAACTCCAGCAACTCGCCCGTCAGGATCGGATACCCCATGCGCAGCTCTTTCTGGGTGACTTTGGCTCGGCGGCCCTGGGGCTGGCCCTGGCTTTTGCCCGACTGGTCCTGTGTGAACAGTCTGGAGAAGAGCCTTGCGAAACATGCCCCGCCTGCCTGAAGTCAGGACGATGGATCCATCCGGACCTGCACTTTTCCTTCCCGGTCATCGGTGAAAAGAAAACCAGCAATGATTTTCTGACCACCTGGCGTGAATTCATTTCCCAGCACCCTTACGGCCAGCCTTCGGACTGGTTTGGCAAAATGGGGGAAGAAAACAAACTGGGTAATATCAATGTCGCCGAATGCCACCAGATCTTCCAGAAACTGAGCTACACCATTGTGGAGGGCCGCTATAAGATCCTCCTGCTCTGGGGGCCGGAGTTTTTGGGCAAGGAGGGGAATCGACTCTTGAAGTTGATCGAAGAACCCCCTCAGAATACCCTCTTCCTCCTGGTGGGTGCTGATGCTGATCGCATCCTGCCCACCATTCTCTCCCGATGCCAATTGGTCAAGGTGCGACCGTTCCGCGATCCGGAGATCGCGGAAGCACTACAGGCGCTGAGCCTGGCCGGTGCTCACGAGTCTACGACCTGGGCCTATCTGGCCGATGGGAATCTGGGACAGGCCATCCACCTGTCCAGTGTCAGTGAACGTCCGGTGGCGGACCTGCTGCTGACCTGGCTGCGGACCTGCTATTCAGACAAGGGGCCTAAATTGATGCTCCTGGTCGAAAAGCTCGCCCGGATGGGTCGCGAAGAACAAAAGAGCCTGTTCCAGTATGGACTCTACTTTATCCGTCAGATGGCCCTCGCCTGGTCGGATCGGTCTGACGCCATCCGGCTGTCGGAAACGGAGAAAACAGCCGCCATCAAGATGGTCAATACCCTGGATCTGGACCGACTTCAGGAAATGATCACCTTGTTTGATGAGTCATTGCGCAGTATTGAACGCAATGCCAATGCAAAAATCTTATTTTTGAACGTCTCGATCCAGTTGCATGCCGTATTGCGGGATCAAATGCGTTTTATACCGTCGATGAATTGAATGATCATGGGTTGTGGAGCTTGTTCTAGTCATGCAGGAAGTACGCCATCCGGCTGTAATAGCCAGGGGGGATGTGCCAGTGGCGGATGTAATCGTCTCAACACCTTTGACTGGCTCAGTCAACTTGACATTCCCGATCCTTCTTCTTACAACCTGGTAGAAGTCAGCTTCAAGCATGGCTCCCGGAAGGGTTTCTTTCGCAATCCTGAACGGGTCAGGGCGAACACCGGTGATATGGTGATCGTCGATTCCAATACCGGATATGATATCGGCCGGGTCTCCCTGACCGGAGAACTGGTGCGGTTGCAAATGAAAAAGAAGAAGACGACCGAAAAACATGTTCTCTATAATATCCAGCGACTGGCCAACGAACGGGATCTGGATCGACTGGCAGAAGCACGCGATCTGGAAATGCCCACCCTGGTGCGGGCGCGAGCCATTGCCGCCAGTCTCAACCTGAATATGAAGATCGGCGATGTCGAATATCAGGGCGACCGTCGAAAGGCCTCGTTCTACTATACGGCAGAAGGGCGGGTTGACTTTCGGGAACTGATCCGACACTATGCCCGCGAATTCCGGGTAAAGGTGGAGATGCGCCAGATCGGTGCACGACAGGAATCTGGACTGATCGGAGGATTGGGGCCCTGCGGCCGGGAACTGTGTTGTTCTACCTGGCTGACCGACTTCAAATCAGTCAATACGGCGGCTGCACGCTACCAGAACCTGGCCATCAACCAATCCAAGCTTTCCGGACAGTGCGGCCGGTTGAAATGCTGTCTCAACTTTGAACTGGACACCTATCTCGATGCGCTCAGTGACTTCCCTCAGGATACGGATCGGATCAAGACACAGGAGGGTCTTGCCAACCTGATCAAGACGGATATCTTCAAAGGCCTGATGTATTTTGCCTATGATCGTGACCACGGCCGCGGCAAACTCTACGCCCTCGACAAGGAGCGCGTCAAGGAGTTTATCGAAATGAACAAACGGGGTGAATTCCCGGTTAGTCTCGCAGCTGAGCAAGTGATCACCTCTCCCGTGGATGATGAACCTACATTTGATGATGCGGTGACCGGGGTGATCGAATTGCCGCCGGATAAAAAGAGGAAGAAAAAAAGAAATACTAAATCGCGTGGTGGTTCCCGCCCTCCCCGGGACAGTAAGAATCCGCGATCGAATCAACGCTCTGGCGGAGGAGGTGGCCGTAAGAAAGGCGGAAACAGACCTCCCGGAAAGCCAAAGCCGGACAAACCCAATAATCAAGGAGCATGACGTATGATCTTGTTGTGATCGGATCCGGACCTGGTGGATATATCGCCGCGATCCGGGCCGCTCAGCTTGGCATGAAGACAGCCATCATAGAACGCTACAATACACTCGGCGGTACCTGCCTGAATGTCGGATGCATTCCATCCAAGGCACTGCTGGATTCCTCAGAACACTATCACCAGGCCCATTCCTCTTTTGAGGAACATGGCATTGGCATCTCCAAGTTGAGCCTGGACATGGAAAAGATGATCCAGCGGAAAAATGGCGTGGTCGATGCCACGGTGAAGGGGGTCGAGTTTCTGATGAAGAAAAACAAGATCGATGTGTACCATGGCCATGGTTCCTTTGTGGATAAAACCCATGTGCAGGTAACTGTTGAAAAAGGCGACCCTGTGGTGCTGGAGGCCAGGAAGATCATTATTGCCACGGGCTCCAAGCCCACCACACCCGCCATGTTCAACGTGGATAAAAAGCGGGTCATCACTTCCACGGAAGCCCTGAATATCGACAAACTGCCCAAGTCGATGGTCATTATCGGTGGTGGCGTTATCGGATTGGAACTGGGGAGTGTATTTGCGCGCCTGGGCACCCAGGTCGATGTGGTCGAATTCCTCGATCGGATCATTCCGGGGATGGATACAGATTGCAGTCGCGAACTACAGCGGTCCCTGAAAAAACTGGGCATGAAGTTCCATCTGGGCCACCAGGTCACAGATGTGAAGGCAACAGCCAAGCAGGTGAAAATCAGTTTCAAGAACAAAAAGGACGAAACCGGTGAGTTGACTGCCGATTATTGCCTGGTTGCCATCGGTCGCCGCCCCTATACAGACAACCTGGGACTGGACAAGATCGGACTGGCGACAGATGATAAGGGGCGAATCCCGGTGGATGCGCACCTGCAAACCAGTGTACCTGGCGTCTTCGCTATCGGTGATGTCATCCAGGGGCAGATGCTGGCCCATAAGGCCGAAGAAGAAGGGGTTTTTGTCGCCGAGTTTATTGCCGGACAACAACCGCATATCGACTACAACCTGATCCCCGGAGTGGTGTACACCTGGCCGGAGGTCTCGGCAGTCGGCCAGACAGAACAACAGTTGAAAGACGCCGGTATCCCATACAAATCCGGCAAATATCCATTCAAAGCCCTGGGTCGCGCTCGAGCCAGCAATGACCTGGATGGCATGGTCAAAGTGCTGGCCCACCAGGAGACGGATGAGATCCTGGGTGTTCATATCGTTGGCGCACGGGCTGCCGATCTGATCGCAGAGGCTGTTGCATTGATGGAATTCAGAGCATCCGCTGAGGATGCTTCGAGGATGAGTCATGCGCACCCCACATTCGCAGAAGCCTTCAAGGAAGCCTGCCTGGCAGCCACTGGAGATCGGGCGTTGAATATGTAACTGCATGCCCTTACACAGGGCGGTACGTGGCAGGTTGAGTTATTGCGATATTGAGTTACTTCCTTCGGCAGTCAGGATTTCGATATTTCGAAAGTCAGGGCAGAAGTGGTGTCCAGCTTTCGGCAAGTGCTTCGCCTTTTCTCTAACCCCATCCTGTCCATCCTCAAATCCTGCAAATCCTGATCCGGACAAGGATAGAAAGCACCAAATTACAAGCTCCAAAAAACAAACAAATCACAAGCACCAAATTCGAATGACCAAAACAACTGGTAGTTTCGGTCATTGATTTTTGGAATTTGTTTGTGATTTGTGATTTGTGATTTGTGATTTCTGGGCATGCGCTACATTCCGCCTATCTTCCAACAAGTTTGAATGGACACCGCATAAAAAAAGCCCCGACAATGCCGGGGCTCTTCTTACTATTTATACTACCGTTTAATCATTCCGAATAATCGTCCGGGTCAGAAACTGCCCATCCTGTTCGATCAGGAGGGTGTAGTTTCCTGCAGGTTGATCTCCGATCCGAAAGGTCTCATCGAAGGTATCCGAGCCTTCCATTTCGACGACCTGGAATGCCCTGCCGGAAGCATCCAACAGGCGCACCTGGATAGGGGCATTAGAACCGGACCGGAAGCGAACTTGCACTTCATCGCTAGTGGGATTCGGAAAAATGCGCAGATCCTTCAATTCGAGGGTTGCCGTTCCCTGGGGAATTCCATCCATTTCCATCTCCTCCTCTTCGACTGTGTTGCGTTTTTCTCCTTTTTCACAGCAGCCTGGAGGGCAGCATCCACGAGAGGACATTTTTCCAAGAATCACCTTTTTGTTTTCCCGAACACCCTTTCTCAGGATGCGCACCTGCGCCTCCTCCCCCGGCTTGTATGTACCGATGGCCTGAATGAGATCCCTGGAAGTTTCGATCTCCACCTCATCGATCTGATAGATCACATCCCCTACATTCAAGCCGGCCTCCTCTGCCGCACTTCCAGGGAAGACTTCGATGACACTGACACCTTTTTCCTGATCGTTGACCATGACCCCCAACTGTGCTTTCGGCTCACATTCTTTGAGCATAAAATATTGGTGGTTGTCTGGAAATGCTTTTTCCATCCAACTCAATCCCTGGGGTGCCCGACGACCTAGTTGCGCCTGCATCGTGATCTCCTCCCCATTCCGACGGAGGAGGACGTCAACGGTTTGTTCCGGCTTGTGAGCGCGGATGGCCCTGGCCAATTCTGAGGGAGTTGAAACCGTTCGATCGGATATGGCCATGATCACGTCGCCGGATTGCAGGCCAGCCGCTTCCGCCGCTGATCCTTCTATCACTTCCGTGACCCGGACGCCGTCATCCACAGATTCGGTGACGACACCTAGGAAGGCCTGCTTTGACAGGGGGCGGCCATTCTCCAGGAAGAGGTGATCCGTCCCCTTGCGCAATTCATATTCCATCTCCGGCCAACGGTCCTGGAGTTCCTGGCTCAGGTCCTCGATCTGGATCCTCAATTCTCCGGGGAGGTCCTTCCAGGGAAATTCACTATCCCGATCTGTGTCGATTCGCTCTGCACGTTCGATCACCTCGGCATCTGAAGGAGCAGTGATGTCCTCGGATTCGAGCCAGTCTGCATTCTCGGGCGTATCTTCAGCCTCCTTGATGATGGTAATGGTTCGTTCCTGTCCCTGATCATCTGTCCAGGTCTTAGTGATCGTCACTTGTTTCTTGGCGGGGGCTTCGGAAGCCTCCTGACCGAAGCCTATCTGGATGAGAAACAGGGCGAATGTGAGAAGTAGAATCTTTTTCATATTGCAGAATTATAGTCAGAACAAGATGTCAAACAAGTGGACATACAAATCTAATTTCTCAAAAACAGCCCCGCGGTTAATGAACCGTTAAAAGTCAGTTAAAGTCTGGCTTTCCTCCGATACCCACTTACATTTAAGGACGATTGGAGGGAACAATTTCCGTTCCGGGCAGGTTAAACCAACACATGAAACGTTCTTCCATCTGGATCATTATCGGCCTGATGACCGTAGCACTTGCCGGGATCATATCCCTGCAGGCCGACTGGATCATCCGGTCTATCCATTTGAATGAAGAGCAATTTGATAAAAACGTCTTTGCCGCTCTGTTTCGGGTTGCTGAACGACTGGAAAGCCAGGAGTCCATTGCCGCTCTCGAATCCATGAACGGATTTGAATCCAATTTTCTGGAACAGGAATTCCGCCAGGTGCTGAAAACAGGTCCCAAGGGGTTGATGGATCTGAACCTGGACAATATGCTGGAGAGCGATCTTCCCAATGATCAACTGGCCGGATTTCTGTTGAACCAGAATTCCTGTGATTGCGAAAGCTGCCGGCTGGAACGACAGATCAAATATTTTCAGATCATGCGCAAACGGATCCAGCGCAGCCAGCTGGATCTGGCTGACCGGATCGGTGACCTGGAGGGCATCCACCGGATGTTGCATGAAGAGTTGGAAAATGCGGGCCTGGATGGCAACTTTCACTATGGCATTTATTCAAACGAGACCAACAGTTTCATCATCAATGACGACCATTATGTCGTCCTGGATCAGAACACCCAACTCTCTCAAGGTGGTGGGATCGACAAGTTGCTGAATTCCAGTTATAAGGTCTCCCTTTTCCCCGAAGGAAAGAATGTTCCTGGACTATTGATGATCTATTTCCCGACCAAGGTGACGGCCATCTGGGGATCCGTCATCCAGAACCTGATCGGATCAGTGCTTTTTACCGGCATCATCCTGTTTTGTTTTGCCTATACCATCATGGTGGTGTTCCGGCAGAAAAAAGTCTCCGAGATGAAGAATGACTTCATCAACAATATGACCCACGAGTTCAAGACGCCCATCGCCACCATCTCCCTTGCCACAGATTCCATATCCAACCCGCAGGTGACCGGAGACAGCACCAAGGTGAAGCGTTTCGCGGATATCATCCGCCAGGAGAATCGCCGGATGAATAACCAGGTGGAAAAGGTCCTGCAAATGGCCTTGATCGAGAAACAGGATTTCGAGATCAACTGGTCACCCGTCAATCTGCATGAGATCATCGAAGTTGCCATGGAAAACTTCAGCCTGCAGATCGAGCGCCGGAATGGTCAGCTGACCAGCGATCTGGGTGCGCAACGTCCACTGGTGGAAGGGGACCCCACCCATATTGCCAGTATGATCAACAACCTGCTGGACAATGCCAACAAATATTCTCCCGAAGCGCCTGAAATCTGTATCCGCACCCGTAATACACCCCTGGGGGTCGAGGTGGCCATCCAGGACAAGGGCCAGGGCATGAACAAGGAGGATCGAAAATTGATATTTGAAAAATTCTACCGGGTCTCCACTGGTAACTTGCATGATGTGAAAGGGTTTGGACTTGGACTCAGCTATGTCAAGGCAATGATGGATGCCCACAGGGGCCGGGTAGATGTGGACAGCGAACCTGGGAAAGGAAGTACTTTCACGCTCTTTTTCCCGTTTACCAAACAAGCGGAATAAGTTTAGGACTATGAATACCAACCCCAAGATCCTTCTTGTCGAGGACGACCAAAATTTTGGTGACGTGCTGAAATCCTACCTGGAGATGCATGACTATGATGTCACCCTGGCTACTGATGGTGTCTCTGGCCTTGAAAAATACAGGAAGGGAAAATTTGAATTGTGCATTTTCGATGTGATGATGCCGAAGAAGGACGGCTTCACCCTGGCCAGGGAGATCCGTGAAAAGGATCAGGATATCCCCATTATCTTCCTGACCGCCAAGACCCTGAAAGATGACCTTCTGCAAGGCTTCAAGATCGGGGCCGACGATTATATCACCAAGCCGTTCAACTCTGAAGAGTTGTTGCTGCGCATCCAGGTCATCCTCAAACGAAGCCTGCCCCGGGAGGATCCGGAGTCCGAGATCCAGGAATTTGATTTTGGTCATTTCCACTTCAACTTTCCCTTGCGCATTCTCACATTCCGCCATGATGGCCAGGAGGAGAAAAACAAGCTGTCACCCAAGGAAGCGGCCCTGCTGCGCCTGTTCTGTCTTCGGTTGAACGGTGTCCTGACCCGGACAGAAGCCCTGACCAAGATCTGGGGAGAAGACAACTATTTTACTGCCAGAAGCATGGATGTCTTTGTCACCAAATTGCGGAAATACCTCAGCCTGGATGAGCGGATCGAGATCGTCAACATTCATGGCAATGGATTCCAATTGCTGGTCATAGACACGGAAAGCGCCGACTAGGAGGTCGTCCATCCTTCGTACCTTTGCTGCTCCGCATCATTGGAACATTCGAAGGCCAATCCCCAGGCCACCTGCTCATCTGCACTGCAGGTTTACACGGCAATGAACTGGCTGGGATCAAAGCATTGGAGTTTATCTTCAAAATGCTTGAAGTAGAGCATATTACCAATCCTGATTTTCATTTTCACGGGCGCCTGGTAGGGATCGCCGGAAACATCCAGGCCATGGAGCAGCAGAAGCGCTTCATCCATCAGGATATGAATCGTATGTGGATGCCGGAGAATGTCGACCGTATTCGCAATGCCCCACCTCATGTCCTCAGCGCAGAAGAACGCGAATTGCGCGATATGATCCATCATATCGATGCAGAAATAGCCCACCTCCCGGATGCACCTGTAGTCGTCATGGACCTCCATACCACCACTGCCGATGGTGGAATATTCTGTATTGCGACCGAAGATCCGGAGAGTGTCCGGATCGCCTCAGAATTGCATGCACCAGTCATCCTGGGGATGCTCCACGGGATTCGCGGAACCACCATGCATTATTTCCGCAAGGAGGTCATCCCGCGGGATGTCACTGCATTCGCCTTTGAAGCGGGACAGCATGACGACCCCAAATCGATCAACCGATCCATTGCGGCCATTATCGCTTGCATGCGAGCCCTGGATATGATCGACCCGGAGCATGTGGAAACGGTCCACGACGAGGTCCTCATCCATGATTCTCACGGATTGCCTCGGATCGCCGAACTGATCCAGGCCTACCAGGTCCAGGATGAACAGACATTCGAAATCCTCCCCGACTTCAAGAATTTCCAGCTGGTCACAAAGGGACAGTTGCTGGCTCATGATGCCGGCCAGGAAATCCGGGCCATTGATGATGGCATGATCCTCATGCCCCGCTACCAGAAACAGGGCGATGATGGCTATTTTTTGTTACGCGTCCTGGTGGATTGACCCGCCACCGCTTACATCTTGTACACCCGCTTCCTTTTGTTCAGGAGATTCATTCGCGGATCGCTGGAAGGTGGTTCCGGTTGCTTCACAGGCCTGTAACCCGGAAATTGTGGATCCGGGATCTCTCCCGGATTGGGCAGGACCACGATGGTCTTTCGCGGACATTCCAGCACCTTGTCACCCAAACTCAACCGGGCCGGCTCCAGAACAAATACTCCTGACGATGTGCTGGCCAGGATATAGGTGATGCTGGCCTGCCTGCTGACCTGCCCGTTCAGGATGCGCATGGAAGAGGATTGCTGTGGACCGGCTACAAGCGTAAACCCTTCAAATGTCGGGGGTTCGAACTCCTCTACCTTTGCGTTTTCGATTTGATAGGTCAATTGAACCAGGTGCCCTTCCAGAATCGTATCCCGGGAAACCTGGACAAAAAATCGCATTTCCTGGGCGGTAGCAACTTGACAAAACCAGACCAGGAGTGTCAATCCCACTAGTGGTTTCATGATGCAAGAGTTCATTTGAGACAAAAATATGGATTCCCGATCATCGGCCAAACAGGTTGTTCAACCAGCTGGTCGAGAAGAATTCAGGTAAAACCTCCCGCAACGGAAAGGATTCTTCCCGGCCGGAAGGCCCGATGTGCAAGGCAAATGGATCGAGTCGGACCTGCTGGCCAGACTGTTCTGACTGGAGGTGTTGCCGGACTGTCTCCGGCATGCGTCCATCCGGCCACAGATCCGATAGTGTCATTATCCCTTCCTTTCTTGAAATGATGAACGGGGCATGAATGAACGGGCCCCAGGAACTGATGATATGGAGTGTGCCACTGGCCATTTTTCGATCCCGATAGGACCAGTCCACCCAGGAATACAGGCGCACGGCATGTCGCTGGAAGGGGCGTTGGACCTCATGGCCGGTCAGCAGGCTGTGATATTCTTCTTCGAAGGACCTCCGCACCGGAAGAAGATGTTCGTCCAGAAATGCCATCCACCCCGGCCAATCCAGGTCGGGGTGCAGCAAGAGGATCTCCCGGGAATAATCCAGAAATGCCGTGACCAGGACCGGGTCAGTTTTGAATTTTCGCAGATGGACACGCTGGAATCGACCTTGTTGATCTGTCCAGTTGGCTGAGCGCCAGGCCTGCCGGTCTGTCAACAACTGCAGTTCGTGGTGCTGCCCCGAATGTGGATCATCCAGGGAAAGTAATATACCGGAAGCCAGCCACTCTCCCGTCACCGGTGCCAGCTTCTGTTGTGTGGCCTCCCAGGCCAATCCCTTCCATTTTCCCCTGGGAAGCGGAAAGAGGATAAAGGACCATTTTTTCTTGCCGTCGTTAAAAAAGAATCGTACTGTGAATGTCCTGGGCACATCGACCGGTGCACTGAACAAGGCGCACAAGCTTCCGCTGGATTGGTTGTAGTTGGACCATTCACCCAGCCAATGATCACTTTGCGGCCCGATGACCCACTTCCCTGCTATACTTCCATCGGGTATCACTTCATGGATCATCCACTGATCCCCCTGCTGTTGCGCGTGCAGTTGGATGGGAAACGGTTCATCAGGCAGCGACAACGTACCATCACCCTGATCATCCAATTGGATCTCTACGGGGTGGAATCCCTCCCACAACCCATAGAAATGTAACGGGCCTGACAAATCCTGTCCGATCAAGGATGTACTTTTGAGGCAGACCAGCCAAAAAAAGGCCCATGTGCGGAAATCTCCAGTCATTGTGTTTCAGGTTCTTGCTTAAAGGTACTCTCACCCCGGGACTCCTGCTGGCCATCAGCCTGCTTTTTCTGTCCGGGAGGGGTCTGAGTCAGGATTTGACCGATCCAGGCAGCTGGGCCGCCTCTCTGCCCAAGCGTACGCTTGTGATCGTCGTACCCACCTTCACTGTCAAACATCAGCGCATCCAGTCTTCCGTTCAGAATCATGCACCTGAGGCCAGAGGCCGCCTGCAGGCGGAACGGATCATGCAGCGGGATCGATCCTATCGCGACACACTTCTGCTGGCATTATCAGCTTCCTTTCAGGAACATTATCAGTTCGGAAAAGTTCGCCTGATGCCCGATACGAGCTATGCTCGCTGGCAAAAGGGCCTTTCTCCCCTGACCTGGATCGATCTGGAAGGTAAAACAGCCACGCTTTCGGGCATAGTGAATAACGAGGTGATCTTCCTGAAAAAGAAAAAAACCAGCCGTGAGACAGGCACCGGTGTAGAAGTGTGGATGGCCAGCACCCCAGATCGCCAGGACCTTCCCGGGAAGTTTCCAGATCAATTTCGGGAAGGGTCCCTCGGTACCCGTTTCATCCGCTTTCTCGAAGCCTTTTTGACCTTTACCACCTCTCCGGACACCCTGGAAGAACAACGGGTGATCACCGATTATCTGGCCAGGCAGGTCGATCGCAAATGGTCTGCCTATATCGACTCTCTTGAGGAGTGATCCACGGATCCGGATGGATGCTTTTTAGGATTCCGGGGCACGGGGTCATGGCCGTGGCCACCCCATGGATGACACCTGCCAATTCGTTTGATGCCCATCCACAACCCACGAAACGGACCCCACTCCTCGATGGCCTCGACCATATAATGCGAACAGGTCGGAGTATACCGACAGGATGGAGGCAATAGAGGCGCAATGGCGTACTGATAAAACCGGACAGGCAAAATCAGCAATCGTTTGAGAAGCCAGATCATAAACGAGAAGGTATCCTTCAGCAATTGATTTGTGGTGAATGTAGGTACTAATCCGGATAGGCCCTCTCCCTGGTCAGGGTCCTTCGACAAGAAAAGAGGGTTGAGACGAGATCCCGGATCATCCCCCAACCCCCTTTTCAGAGAAATATGATGTGACCGACCCGTATTGCAGAGCCGATCGGATCAATATCGATAGTATTCCGGCTTGTACGGGCCTTCAGGGGTCACCCCGATATAGGCGGCCTGCTCATCAGAAAGCACATCCAGTTCAACACCGATCTTGGCGAGATGGAGGCGAGCCACCATTTCATCCAGATGCTTGGGCAGGGTATACACCGCATTTTCGTAGTTGCCGTGATTCTGCCACAATTCCAGCTGGGCCAGGGTTTGATTGGTGAAGGAATTGGACATCACAAAAGAAGGGTGTCCAGTTGCACAACCGAGGTTGACCAGTCGGCCTTCGGCCAGGACGATGATATCCTTTCCGTCGATCGTATACTTATCGACCTGGGGCTTGATCTCCATCTTCCGGACCCCCTTTGTACCATTGAGCCAGGCCATGTCGATCTCATTGTCGAAGTGACCGATATTGGCCAGGATGGCTTTGTCCTTCATCAGGCGGAAGTGAGTGCCGGTGACCACATCCTTGTTACCGGTAGCGGTCACGATGATATCCGCACGTGGAATTGCGTTCACCATCTTCTGGACCTCAAATCCGTCCATGGCTGCCTGCAGGGCGCAAATCGGATCGATCTCTGTGACGATCACCCGGCATCCCGCACCGCGCAGTGAAGCCGCTGATCCTTTTCCAACGTCACCATATCCGGCAACAAGGGCCACTTTACCTGCCATCATCACATCGGTCGCCCGACGAATGGCATCTACACAGGATTCCTTACACCCATATTTGTTGTCAAACTTGGACTTGGTCACCGAGTCATTGACATTGATCGCGGGCATGGGCAAGGTTCCTTTCTTCATCCGCTCATACAGCCGGTGGACACCCGTGGTGGTTTCTTCACTCAAACCGCGAATGCCTGGTACCAGTTCAGGATAGCGATCCAGGACCATATTGGTCAGATCTCCTCCATCGTCCAGGATCATATTCAAGGGCTGATTGTCCTTGAACGCAAACAGGGTCTGTTCGATGCACCAGTCGAATTCTTCCTCATTCATACCCTTCCAGGCATAAACCGGAATGCCTGCCTTGGCGATGGCTGCAGCGGCATGATCCTGGGTCGAGAAGATATTGCAGGAAGACCAGGTCACATCTGCACCGAGCTCGATCAATGTTTCGATCAGGACAGCGGTCTGGATGGTCATATGCAGGCAACCTGCTATACGCGCACCTTTCAGGGGCTTTTCCTTCCCGTATTGCTCGCGAAGAGCCATCAAACCGGGCATTTCGGCTTCGGCGAGTTCAATTTCACGACGGCCGTATTCAGCCTGGGTGATATCCTTTACTTTGTAGGGGAGTCTGGTGACAGTAGTAGACATGGAAAACGATTTGTGCGATTAACGACCAGCAGGCCGGTTTTGTTTACAGAGTGCAAAGATAAGTGTTCGTCGGGAATGGAGCACGAGGGCTCATCTCGGTATGGCATTGAAGAAAACGGGTGTCCACCGGTCGGTGGACACCCGTTTTATGAATCATTGACTCCCGGATCAGGGCTTGTCTGTCTTGGCCTTGACCTTGGCGAAATCGCCCGCTTTGATGATGGTGATCTTGGCCGGATCAATGTTGCGCTTCATCGCGGCATTGATCTCCTCCACCTTCATATTCATGACCTTTTCTTCAAGGGCTTTATCAAAAGCCATGGTCCGATCCAGAAAGAGGTTGCTGTTCAGAGTTCCAGCCAACCGGTTGTCCTGTGTTCGAGTGACGGTCTGGCTTTGGAGCCAGCCATTTTTCGCAGCTTCCAGCTCCTCTGCCGTAAATCCTTCGGTAATGACCTTCTGGATCTCCTCCTTGAAGGCTGCCTCCAGCTTTTCGGCATTTTCAGGGGCATAGATCGCATAAGCACCCCATGAAGCGGCTTTATCCAGTGATCCGGCATTGAAGAAGGAACCGACACCATAGCTCAGTCCTTCCTTCTGACGGATACGCGTGGCCAGGCGGCTGTTCAGGAAACCACCACCGAGCATAAAGTTACCCATGGTCACCGCTGCGTAATCGGCGCTTTCATCGTTCATTTCGATGGGCAGGGATGCAATGAAAAAGGCATTGGCCTTGTCCGGTGTCTCAAAATTGAGATTATCGGGCTTGGGTTCCTGGAAGGGGCGTTCGATCCGGACATACTTTTGAGGGGCCTTCCAATCACCAAAGAGGTTATTCAGCTGTTGGGTCAAGGATGCCTGGTCAAAATCACCAACGACACTCACTGTAGCATTGGATGTACTGATAAAGTCCTTGTAAAAAGAAACGATCTCATCCCGGCTGACATTCTTATAGTCCGCCAGCTCTTCATCCAGGGTGCCGATATAGTATGGGTGACCCTTTTCAAACTGTTGGTTGTGGCGCTGGATGGCACGAATGGCAATGGCCTGTGGCTCGGAGCGGTTCTGCTCCATGGCGGCCAGGTTCTGCTCGATCAGCTTGTCCAGTTCTTCCTGCGGGAACACCGGGTCGCGCAGGATATCCCGTACCAGTGTGAGCACCTCGTTGAGATTCTCCTTCTTGGTGGTGATACTCACATTTGCGCCCGTGGAAGAACCGTTGATCCGTACGGTAGCCTTCAATTTATCAAAGGCCTGCTTGATCTCCTCCCGGTTCATTTTGGAGGTTCCGGTGTTGAGCAGGTCTATGGCATATTCACCGATCTTACCCTTGTTCATCAGGGTCTCCTCGGTTCCATAACGCAAGGTCATGGACAGATTGACCGATTCACCACGTGTCTTTTTGGGCAGGAGGGCAATCTCCATTCCGTTCCTGGCTTCGGTGATCACGGTGCGTGCATCAATATTGTCCGGTGACGGATCAAATGCCTCTCCTTCAGAAATGGTCTCCGTGCCTTTATAATCCTTTACCAAAGCAGCAACATCCGGGGTAGCCGGGATCTCAGCCCGCTGCGGTTCAGCCGTGGGAATAAAGATGCCCACCGTGCGGTTGTCCGGCTTCAGATAGTTTTCAGCAACCTTCAAAACCTGATCTGCAGTCACCTGCTTGATCCGGTCACGGTGAATGAACATCAGGCGCCAATCGCCCATGCCGATCCATTCACTGAGCTGCAAACAGATCCGCTCGGAGGAGTTGAATGACAATTCGATATTCTTCAGCAACTCGTTTTTGGCCTGCTCCACTTCGGCTTCAGTAGGTGGATTGCTCACCACGGCGTCCAGCGTGGACAGCATGGTCTTCTTCGCTTCTTCCAGATCTTTTTCCTTGGGTACTTCAGCAAAGAACATCATCAATCCCGGATCATGCAGCTGGAAGGACCAACCAAAAGACTGGCTCGCCTTCTTGCCGTCGACCATGGCCTTGTACAGGCGGCCGGAAGGATTGGAGGCCAGTACGCTAGTCAGAACCTCTATCGCAGCAAAGTCGGAATGAGGACCCGGAGCAGCGTGGTAGGCACATCCCAGAAACTGGACATCACCGACCCGACGGAGGGTCACAAAACGCTCTCCATCCTGAACGGGGTCAAGCGTATAGATATCCGGCAAGACCCGCTCCGGCTTTGGAATGGGTGCAAAATATTCATTGACCAGTGCCAGCGTCTTTTCCGGATCAAACTTACCGGCGACGGTCAATACGGCATTGTCCGGCTGGTAATATTTTTTGTAGAACGCCTGGAGGCGTTCGATGGGGACATTCTCAATATCGGCACGGCAACCGATCGTCGACTTGCCATAGTTGTGCCACAGGTATGCAGTGGATACGATCCGTTCCATCAGAACACTGAACGGACTGTTTTCACCGGACTCAAATTCATTCCGGACCACTGTCATCTCGCTATCCAGATCCTTTTTGGCAATGAAGGAATTGGTCATGCGATCTGCCTCCAATTCCAATGCCCACTTGAGGTTTTCCTCCGTCGCATTGAACGTTTCGTAATAATTGGTCCGATCCAGCCAGGTGGTGCCATTCGGACGGGCGCCGTGCTCGGTCAATTCCTGGGGAATATTCGGATGCTTTGGCGTGCCTTTGAACACCATGTGTTCCAGGAGGTGAGCCATTCCCGTTTCTCCGTAGTTCTCGTGACGTGATCCCACCAGATAGGTGATGTTCACCGTGATCGTTTGCTTGGATTGATCTGGAAACAAAAGGACACGCAGCCCGTTTTCCAGTCGATATTCTGTGATCCCCTCCACGGAGGTCACCTTGATCGGATCTGCAGCAGTCGCAACTGCCTGCACTCCTAACATCATTGTCAACATCAGGATCAAATTTTTCATCATCATACTATGGATTTAAGTTGGAGAAGCCAATTCAACTGAAAAGATACGATGTTCATTATCCTCCGCCTACGGAATGATCTGAATCTTGGACGAATGAACTGTTAAACCGGACGAACGCAAATACTTTTGTCGGCTGACCGACGCTAACCCTATTCAAACGCCCCGACAGGCCACTTGTTCATGGGCCTTTCGGGACGGGTGAACAGCGAGGGCGTTCTCTAGTTCTCGACGATCCTGGTGGCGAGGTATTCCGATACCCCACGATGGGTGGCCTTCATTCCATCCATTCCTTTTTTCCAGTTGGCGGGACATACTTCACCGACCTCTTCAAAATACTGGAGGGCATCCACCATCCGAAGTGCCTCATCCACGTTGCGGCCAAGCGGCAGATCATTTACGATCTGGTGGCGAACGATTCCCTGCCTGTCGATCAGGAACAAACCACGGAAGGCGATCATTTCTCACTCGCATTGCATCTGGTCATCCTCATCGATAAACCACTGGCCTGCCAGCACATCATAATTGAAAGAAATGCTCTTGTTGGTATCGGCTACCAATGGATAGGTGATCCCTTTGATCCCGCCCTGCTCCGGACTCATTTGCAACCATCCCCAGTGGGATTGTTCGGTATCCGTGGAGACGGCGACAACTTCTACATTGCGATCCCGGAACTGCTGCAGTTTTTCCTGGAAGGCATGAAGTTCTGTCGGGCAAACAAAGGTGAAATCCTTGGGATAGAAGAACAGGAGTACATATTTCTCTCCTTTGAACTGAGACAAGCTGAAATCATTCACGATCTCCACTCCGTTCACGACTGCCGCCGCTTTAAAATCCGGGGCACTTTTTCCGACTAATACTGCCATAACTACTTCTATTTTAAGAATGATCAATCAAAACATTGGACAGGCCCGCCGTAGTCAGCAAGCACAAGAAAGACCCAAGCCTTTCACTCTGGTGTTGGAAATGATTTAAACTGGAGAGCCGGATCAGGCGCCTTCCAGGGCCGCTGCGCCACCCACGATCTCCGAGAGTTCCCGGGTGATCGATTCCTGACGCGCCTTGTTGTAGGAGATCCTCAATTCCTTGAGAAGCTCTTCCGCATTCTCTGTCGCCTTTTCCATCGCTGTCATCCGTGCACCATGTTCGGATGCATGTGTATCCAGCAGGAATTTGTAAAACGACGTTTTCAAAATACTGGGTAAGAGGTGATCCAGCAGACCGTGCTTGTCTGGTTCGAACAGGTAGTCTGCCTTGGTCTTCTGTTTTACCACTGATGTTTTATCCTCGACGACAGGCAGGAAAGTTTGCAATTCAGGGAATTGCGTCGCTGCATTTTTAAAGCGGCCGTAGGCGACTTCGACGACATCGTAGGACTGATCAGAGAACTTGTCCATGATCTCCTGAGCCGCCTTTTCGACCTGCTCAAAGGTCAGATCCTGGAACATATTGGCATGGTCACTGATCACAGTGGCCTTCTTGTAGTGACGGCGGAAATAATCATTGCCTTTCTTCCCGATACAGATGATGGTCAGGTTACCAGCATTCAACACATCCTGATATTTCTCCTCGATCCTGGCGACTGCCACCTTGATGACATTGGTATTGAATGCGCCGCAAAGTCCCTTGCTGGATGTGACTACGACCATACAGGCTTTTTGTACGTCGCGAACCTGACCAAAAGAGGAGTTGATATCTCCATCCGCATTGGCCAGGATATTCACCATCATGGTATTCAGACGCTCCGCATAAGGGCGCATATCGACAATGGCCTGTTGAGCCCGGCGCAATTTTGCAGCCGAGACCATTTTCATCGCTTTGGTGATCTGTTGGGTCCCAATGACCGATTTGATCCGTTCGCGAACTTCCTTGAGATTTGCAGCCATAATCCGGGGCAATAATTCCTAAAAACAATAATTACTTGTACGACGCTGACAGGTCAGCGGCCAGTTTCTCGAGGACCTGAAGATCATCTGCCTCCAGCTTTCCCTTACGGAAATTCTCCAGGATACCACTGTGCTTCTGCTCCATGGTATTGAGGACATTCTCCTCGAACTCCTTCACCTTATTGACAGGTACGTGACGTAAGAGACCCTTACTTCCCAGGTAAATGATGGCGACCTGCTTCTCGACAGATACCGGTGAATACTGGGGTTGCTTCAGGATCTCCACGTTGCGCTGTCCTTTGTCCAGGACAGACTGGGTGGCAGCGTCGAGGTCTGAACCGAACTTGGCAAACGCTTCCAATTCGCGGAATTGCGCCTGGTCCAGCTTCAGCGTACCAGCTACCTTTTTCATGGATTTGATCTGGGCGTTACCTCCCACACGGGATACAGAGATACCCACGTTGATCGCCGGGCGAATACCTGCATTAAAGAGGTTTGATTCCAGGAAGATCTGACCGTCGGTAATCGAAATCACGTTGGTCGGGATATAGGCAGATACGTCACCCGCCTGCGTTTCGATGATCGGCAGAGCGGTCAGGGAACCACCACCTTTTACCAGGGGCTCGCCGTTGGCGTCCTTGGCGTTTTTCAATGAATCCGGCAAGTCGTTCATATTGCGAGCGATCTCATCGTTGCCGATGATCTTGGCCGCGCGCTCGAGCAAACGGCTGTGCAGGTAGAATACATCACCCGGATAGGCTTCACGTCCCGGTGGACGACGCAGCAGGAGGGAGACCTCACGGTAAGCGACCGCCTGCTTGGACAGATCATCATAGATGATGAGTGCCGGGCGGCCGGTATCCCGGTAGAACTCACCAATGGCAGCACCTGCAAACGGTGCGTAGAACACCAATGGTGCCGGATCCGCAGCGCTGGCAGCAACGATGGTGGTATAGGCCATCGCGCCATTTTCTTCAAGTGTCTTCGCCACCTGGGCCACCGTAGATGCCTTCTGGCCAGAGGCCACATAGATGCAATAAACCGGCTCGCCCCGATCGTAGAATTCTTTCTGGTTGATGATGGTATCGATGGCGATCGCCGTTTTACCCGTCTGGCGGTCACCGATGATCAACTCACGCTGGCCACGGCCCACAGGAATCATCGCATCGATGGCTTTGATCCCCGTCTGCAATGGCTCAGATACCGGCTGGCGATAGATGACACCAGGTGCCTTCCGCTCCAGCGGCATGGTATACTTTGTGCCTCCGATCGGTCCTTTTCCATCAATGGGCATACCCAGTGGATTGACCACACGGCCGACATACTCTTCACCGACATCAATAGAAGCGATCTTTTTGGTCCGGCGGACGGTACTACCTTCCTTGATCCCAGCACTGGAACCCATCAATACCACACCCACGTTGTCTTCCTCAAGGTTCAGTACAATGGCTTGTACTCCGGATTCAAATTCGACCAGTTCACCAGCCTGAACACCAGTCAAGCCGTAAACGCGGGCAATACCGTCACCCACCTGGAGTACGGAGCCCACTTCTTCCAGTTCGGTCGCTGTTGCAAATCCGGACAGTTGCTGCTTGAGGATCGCGGATATTTCATCGGGTTTTACATCCACCATGATCGTAGATTTTGTTTGAGGCGTTGAAGTTGAAAAATGCTTAAAGCGTCACTTTTGTGTTAATCTCTTTGCGAAGCAGGTCCAATTTGCGGGCCACGCTTGCATCGTATCGTTTGTCTTCCAGTTCGAGGATAAATCCGCCGATCAGTTCGGGATTGACAGAAGTATCCAGCTGAATCTCTCCGCTGGCCAATCCGCTTGCCCTCACCTGGTCTTTGATCTGGTTTTGAACCTGATCATCGAGGGGGATGGCAGAGATGACTTTCAAGGAAAGGATATTCTTCTTTTCGCGGTATTGTACAATGAAGGCTTCCGCGATCTCGGTCAGGTAGGGCTCCCGTCCTTTCTGGACACAGATGTGCAGGAAGGACATGGTGAGGGCATTGATCTTGTCCTTGAAGATGGCATCGAGGATGCTGATCTTTTTGTCGGCATGGACGATGGGGCTCTTGAGGAGAAGGTAGAGTTCTCTGTTTTCAAGTGCTAATCCAAAGGTGTCCATATCGGCACGGACAGCTTCAAGCTGACCCTTTTCTTCAGCAAGCTCAAGAAGGGATTTGGCAAATCTGGAAGCAATACGATTGACCGACATAGGATTTCTAGTTCAGTTTGAGGTCATCCACAAGGCCTTTCACAAAGGCCTCTTGATCAGGTTGTCCTTTCAATTCTTTCCGGATCACCTTCTCGGCGATATCCAGTGCCATCAAACCGGCCTGTGTCTTCAGGTCCTGAATGGCGGCATTTTTTTGTTTTTCGATCTCCTGGGTAGCGGAGGTCATCACCCGCTGGGCTTCTTCCTTCGCCTTGTTCTTCGCTTCTTTGACGATAGAGTCGCGTGCCTCTTTTGCTTCTCGCAGGATGGCAGAACGCTCTTCACGGGCCTGGGCGAGCAACTTCTCGTTCTCGGCGTGCAGGTCCTGGATCTCTTCACGCGCCTTTTCGGCTGAAGCCAGGGCATTGGCGATATTGGTCTCACGCTTCTTCAGGGCTTCCGCGATGGCCGGAAAGGCAGAGCGACCCAGCACAAACCATACCGTCAGGAAAATGATAGCGGTCCAGAAAAGCAACCCGTAGTCGGGTTTGATGACGCTGAATTCAAGGGCAAACAGAAGCGAAATCATATGCGATGAAATTGAAATGCGGTTGAAAAAGCGGGAAGCTAGAGGCCAATCGCACCCAGCGTCCCGCGGTTCTTGTGATGATTAGGCGAAGAATGCCAATACGATGGTCGCCAGGGCAGCACCTTCTACAAGGGCCGCAGCGATCAACATATTCGTACGGATATCACCCACAGCCTCAGGCTGACGAGCAATGGCTTCCATAGCCTTACCACCAATTTGTCCGATACCGATCCCTGCGCCAATTACGGCGAGACCTGCACCAACAGCTGCTAACGTTCCAGTCATGATACGAACAGTTATATAAATGAATTAATGTGCTTCTTCGTGATGGTGTTCTTCCACTGCTGCTCCGATATACAGGGCAGACAGGAGGGCAAAGATGAAGGCCTGCAGAACTGCGACCAGCAATTCCAACAGGTTCATAAAGGCCACAAAAATGAAGGCAACCACCGCTCCGACACTTGCTCCCCCGACATTCTGCCCGACCTCACCAAAGATGAAGATCAAACTCACCAGCGACAGGATGATCGTATGGCCGGCGGTGATGTTGGCAAAAAGACGAATGAGCAGGGTGAATGGCTTGATAAACAGGCCAGCCAGCTCGATCGGAATAAACAATATCTTGATGGGTACAGGCACGTTGGGCATCCAGAAGATGTGCTGCCAATAATGCTTGTTACCACTGAAATTCACAACGATAAATGTGATCAGCGCCAGGACAATGGTCACTGAAATATTCCCCATGACGTTTCCAGAACCGGGGAAGAATGGAATGAGTCCGAGCAGGTTGCAGATCAGGATGAAAAAGAACAAGCTCATGATGAGGCCCATATACTTTTCCCACTTCGGTCCGATACTCGGCTTGACCACCTCATCCCGCATGAATTCAAAGAAAGGCTCCATAAAGTTGGTCAGTCCGCGTGGGGCCTTGCCTTCATTGTTGGCATAGAAGCGTTTCATGCCGAAGAAGATGATGAAGAGCAGGATGGATGCCAGGAACATGGTGAACACATTCTTGGTAATACTGAAATCAATCCAGGATGACGCAGAGAAGATCTTGCTGGCGGCCTCCAGATTGTAGGTCTGCCCCTGGTAGCTGATACTCTTGTGTTCGGAGATCTTGCCAGCTTGGTCTTTGACCTCTTCCGTATGGACATAATGGGCATGGCCTTCATCGTCTGAATGCAAGACTTCCAGTTCGACTGCATCCCGGGTCGGGAAGTCGACGATCTTGCGCAGCACTCCGTGGTCCAGCACGTATCCGTGACTGGCCATGGTGCCATGATGAAAAACGGAAGAAGAGAAAAAAGACAATCCCTGTCCTTCTTCATAGGTGATACAGGGTAAAGGGAGGGAGATGCTTCCCCAGATATGGAATTCATGGGCATCGCCGATATGGCCCATGACCAGTGGTGAGGGGTTGTATTTTTCTGCTGTGTGAGGGGCACCGTGATCGGCTTCACCGGTCTGGTGATCCGTGGTTTCCACATGACCGGCCGGTTCTTGATCATGGCCGGAAGAGTCGTCCTCATGCTGGGCCAACACAAAGGTGGAGGCGAAACTGAGGAGGAGGATCAGGAGTTGACGTACGAAGCCCTTCATTTGCAGCTTGTTTCGAAATTGAGGAGGGCGCCTCCCCAAAACCGGTGCAAAGGTAGGTAAAGCCCCTGTGTTTTGGAAGAGAAATTCAACCTATTTTTCCAAGAGGGAAACCGAACAATACTTGGTAGCGTGAAAAAATCCGTTCAGGTTCAGTACAAAGTGACTGCACTATCAGTATTGACCAAATAAAATACCGGAAACACGGAAATAGATCCCAAAAGAGTTCTAGTGGCATCCCGCTGTCCAAATAGAGGATAAGTCATGTCACTCCTCCAGTGCCCGGTCGGCCAGGTCCATCCCCTTTTGCCATTGGGACCGTTTCTGATATTGATAGACGAAATTAAACGCCACACCACCGATCGCACCAAAGATCAAATGATCCGTCATGTCGGGGGTCCAGGTCCAGTCCAGCTGTGGCATATGCACAATAACCCAAAAGACGGGAAGACCGAACAAATACCAGGGATGGAACCACCCCGGTTTTCCGTTGGTCACGAGTTTGTCCCGGATCACCCTGCATTGTTCTTCATAAGGCAGTTGACCGATCTCATCCCATTCTCCGACCTTGTTTGTTCGGGTTCGCCGGCAGTAGTAAGCATAGGCGGCTGCCACCCAGCCCGAACATCCTGCTACGTATGCGCCCCACTTCATGTCATCTGCCCAATAGGCGAATCCGAAGATCAAGGCAGACAACAGCAACAAGGTGATATCCAAGTTGCGATGATTCACCAACTCATGGCGCTGTTCCTGCCACCAGGCCAGCCAGGCCAGCTTGTTGGTATCCACATTTGTCGTCGGGTGTAAATGGGCTGGATGAAGCATGGCAAATCGTTTCCTGAAAGATAAGGAGATTTGAGAAGTAAGGGACCAATGTGTTGGGTATTGGGTGTCTTGGAACGGGAGGCGTTATTTCGATATTTCGTTATGGGGTGATTTCGAATGCCAGGTCTGAAGGCAACCTGGAACGAGAAAGTGAGACTTTGGGACTGTGAGACAAAGAGACGGAAGTCCGAAGTCAGAAAGCGGAAAGCGGAACCCGGACGATGGTGCTTTTGGCACCATGTCCGGATCCAGACCCCGAGTCCTCGGGGCATAGCAGCTTCGTCTGGGAGCGGAAAAATGAGGAATGAGGAATGAGGAATGGGCGTTGGGCGCTGGGTATTGGGGGTTGGGTGTCTTGGAACGGGAGGCGTTATTTCGATATTTCGTTATGGGGTGATTTCGAAAGTCAGGTCTGAAGGCAACCTGGAACGAGAAAGTGAGACTTTGGGACTGTGAAACGAAGAGACTGAGTGACGTAGAGATAAGGCGGATGTTGGAACGCAAACTGTCGCCTTGCATGATCAGGATTGCAAGCCCTGAAGGGGCGCCATAGACTAGCGTTGGGCAGCGCCCAACGAAATGATAAACCCACGGTAAAAGCCCTGAAGGGGCGCAATCAAGTGCAGATAGACGAATGAGGAATGAAGGAATCAGGAATGGGAAAGCGGAAAAATGAGGAACCCAGCCTGCGGCCGGCGGGCAGGAACGCAGGCCTTGGGCTTGCAGATCCAAAAAAAGAGCCGGAGAAATCCCCGGCTCTTTTGAATTTTGATGGTGACAATGCGTTTACCGGGCGTAATTCACCGCACGCATTTCGCGGATGACGGTGACCTTGATCTGGCCCGGATACTGCATTTCCTCCTGGATCTTCTGGGAGATCATAAAGGACAGATCATCGGCATACTGGTCGGTGACCTTTTCAGCTTCGACCATGACACGGAGTTCACGACCGGCCTGAAGGGCATACGCTTTCTGGACCCCGTCGTAGGACATGGCCAGTTCTTCCAGATCGTTGATCCGCTTGAGGTAGCTTTCGAGGATCTCCCGCCGGGCACCCGGACGGGCGCCGGAGATGGAGTCACAGGCCTGGACAATAGGCGAGATGATATTATTCATCTCGATCTCATCGTGGTGTGCTCCGATGGCATTGAGCACAATGGGAACTTCTCCATGCTTTTCACTGATCCGCATACCCAGGATGGCGTGGGACAGTTCTGATTCCTCTTCGGATACTTTTCCGATATCGTGGAGCAGCCCGGCGCGTTTGGCCAGTTTGATCTGTTTGGGGTTCAGCCCCAGTTCGGCTGCCATGGTGGCACAGAGGTTGGCTACTTCCAGGGAGTGCTTGAGCAGGTTCTGTCCATAAGAGGAACGGAAGCGCATGCGACCCACCATCTTGATGAGGTAGGGATCCAGCCCATGGATGTCCAGGTCGATCACCGTCCGTTCACCGATCTCAACGATCTGCTCGTCCAGTTGCTTCCTGGTTTTCGCGACGACCTCTTCAATTCGGGTCGGGTGGATCCGGCCGTCGGCAACCAGTTTTTTCAGGGACAAGCGAGCGATCTCCCGACGGATCGGGTCAAAGCTGCTGATAATGATGGCCTCCGGGGTATCATCCACGACGATCTCTGCTCCGGTGGCCGCTTCAATCGCCCGAATATTGCGGCCTTCCCTGCCGATGATCTGACCTTTGATATCGTCCGATTCCAGGTTGAAGACCGATACGGTGTTCTCAATGGTAAATTCTGAAGCCATCCGCTGGATGGTCTGGATAATGATTTTCTTGGCCTGTTTGCCGGCTTCTGCCTGGGCCTGGGAAACGGAATCCTTGATTATGGCCATAGCATCCGTCTCGGCCTTGGCCTTGACCGCCTCCAGCAACTGGTCGCGGGCTTCCTGCTCGGAGAGTTTGGAGACGTTCTCCAGTGCCTTGATATGGATTTCATTGGCCGAGTCCAGCTCTTCCTTTTTCTTGGCCACGATCTTCAGCTGAAGATCCAGGTTATCCCGGACCTTCTGCAGATCCCCTTCTCGTTGCTCCACATCTTCCAGTTTCATCTGGAAGTCTTTTTCACGCTGGGCCATTTCCTTTTCCAGGTTCCTGACCTCGATCTCGCGCTCTTTGATCTCTACCTTGTATTGGGCTTTTTCATCTTCAAACTGAGCGCGGTATTTGTTGAATTTCTCGCGGGCTTCCTGGATCTTTTTCTGCTTGATGCTCTCGTTGGTCGCTTCTGCCTTGGAGATGATCTTTTCCGCCTTGATCTCTGCATCATCGATCAGGCGCTTGGCAGTCAGTTTGGATTCTTTGAGGGCAAGGTCGGATTCTGCATTGATCTCCTCGATTCGTTTTTTATTGAGGACAGATAGCCAGGCCCAGATCACCCCTCCGCCGACGAGGATTCCGATCCCGATTCCGATGTATAGTTCCATAATGGGTATTTATAGTGGTGTACGATTGCTTGTTCTCACCTCACGGTACAGCAATCAGACGTCGGAAAAGGGACGACTCAGGAAAGAAGATCATCGAGGAGGGTTTCAAGGGCCGCCATCTTGGCAGTCATGGCCTCCTGCATCTCGGCGAGTTCACCGGTGTGCTGAATCTTATGTAATTCGGAAGCGTACATAAGGATGGCCATGGCCAGACAATCCTGTTTATCCTGTTTCGGATAACGGGACTGGATGGATTCCACGCGAGCATTGACCTCGGCCACAACGGTCTTCACCTCCCGTTCCTCGACCGGATCGAGTTGCACGGGATAAGACCTTCCGGCAATGACCAGGGTCACTTGCTTTTTAGTCTCGGTGATCATGATGTTATGCCTGTTTGCTCAGCCATTCTATACACTTGTCCAATTCTTCTATATAGCGATGTATCTCCTTTTTCAGATCCCGGGCATCTGCCACGAGATGAGCCGCACCCGGAACTGGCGTATCCGGAGTTGCTGCGTTGAGGTGTTTTATGCGGTCATTGGCTTTGTCGAGTTCTCTTTTGAGCTGCGAATTCAATTCCTGGAGTTCCTGATTGACACCCTGCACGTGACGCAACCGCACAGCGAGTTGCCGAGCTTTGAGCTCAATCGTATCCAGTTGGTCGGTCAGTTGATGTAATGCCATACTCCTTCAACAGGTAAAAATAGAAAAAGAACCCAACGCCTTGGCTCTTTACCAATGTTTTTCTTGAAGTAAATGATGCAGGGTGTTGACAATGCACGGATTAGACGGGAGTGGAGGAGTGGAGGAGTGGAGGAGTGGAGGAGGTTATGAGGTTATGAGGTTATGAGTGGAGGAGGTTAGGAGCTTCTTAAAGATTAAAATGCTGGTGCCGGTGTCTCACCGGCAGCGCGAGAGGAGCTGTCCAATCT
>JAUIEA010000247.1 GCA_030429045.1 Bacteroidia bacterium
CCCTTCCTCTCCCGGTTGCCCCTGCAACAACTCCATCTCCAATGGCAGGGGTTCGGGAACGACATAAGGGCCCCCCATGGTCTGTTGCCCCATGACATCCGTGATGGTAACGGTGTATTCACCCGGCGGCAGATCGATCCGTTCAGGTTGGGTATCACCATCCGACCAGGCATAGGTCAGGTCACCATAGCTACTCAGTGCATCCAGATCAATCCGGCCGTTCGCCATCCCGTGGCAGGTGACCGGTCGAACAACCTCTTTGGTCAGGTATGGTGGAAGCTGAATGGGGACAATCAAAGTGAATGTATCGGAGCAGCAATAATTGGATCCATACATCTTCACCGTATACAGTCCTGGTTTGGCATAGGTATGAGTAACACTGAACTGATTTTTGAATTTGGTCGAATTATCCCCAAAATCCCAGGTCCATTCATCATAGCCGTATTTCAACCATCCGTTCATGGCAATGGACTTCGGACCGGTATATTCCAGCTTAGAAATTTGAGCAATTGGATGGAGCAGAGAGTCGCCGCAAAGGCTCTCCACACTCAGAAAGACGGAGGAGTCAAAAATGCCATCTCCTGCGTCAGCCACCACAATTTTCGCGTGATATACTTCCCCGGGAATAACGTTTACTACTGCGTCTAATGGCATTGTAAAGCCATCACACTGGAGATGCATACCTCCTGTATTGTCGACATACAAAGCACCATAATCAAGAGAGCCATTGGTGCAATTAACGGGATTCCCAAGTGGCCCTGGCACTCCAGGATTGATCGAATTGATCCCGACATAGATCGAAGTGTCCGGTAACGTTGCTATGTTGATAGCGTTGTTGCTATAGGACCCGTCCAAACCCGGCCCGGAGAGAAAGAATCCAAAGATGTCGTTGTAGATGGCGCAGACATATTCCGGATACTCTTCTGAGGCAAAGACATACCGAAATGTCAACTCCTCCACTGAAGGAATGAAATCAAAATGGATAGTAAGCGCATCAAACGTGTTCTGTCCAGCAAATAAGTCCAAATCCTCATCACCCGATTTGCCAAAGGAATTCCCTGCGCCACCTTGATTGTTTGGACCTTTTACATTCCAAATCTTTCCTGAAGACAATAAAATACCTGCTGGTACGCCCAATTCAGTTCCCACAGCTTGAAAGAAGCCCATCCCTTCTGCACTGCCCACCATGGTGATGTTAAATGGCTCAACACAGGAGTTCGAAAAGAAATCCGAGATCAATTCCTGAACAGAATAGGCGGTATCCAGGATCAGATCCGACCCTCCACGGGCATAAGGTGAGACATAGGGAATCAAATTTTCCTGTCTCGTTTCTTGCTGGGCAATGAGAGTAGAAACGGTCGCCAGAAAAAAGAGGGGGAGAATGTAAAAACGCATAACCCGGGAGTTTGCTCTAAGGTATTGATTCCTCCCGGGTTATGCAATCAAGTTCAGTTGATCAATGCTCGTGATCATGACCATCGTGGTCATGGCCATCATGGTCGTGTGCTTCTCCGGCGGGAGCGGCCATATCCGGGTTGGCCACGTACTCCATGCCACATTCAGGGCAGGTACCCATCTCGGCGGACCCGCTGCCTGCACAATGCATCGGGCAGATATAGGCGGAGGTATATTCCGGTCCGGACATATCTTCACCCTGTTCCATTTCTGTCGACTCGGTCGACTGATCTTCAGCAGTGGTAGCCGTATCGCCACATCCGATCAGCATGCCGACCAGGAATAAACAGGCAAAGAGGCCTAATAGGGAGGAATTCTTCATTTTTTTAGCTTGTTTTGTTGATCAATTAGAGCCAAGATATTCATTTCACCGGTTTCCACCGGGAACATTCAAAGACAAACAGCAGATGACAAATCCCATTCAGGTCCTGACCCGCTGGTACCGAACACGACCCAATATCACCATTCACCCTGAACGCATTCAACAAACCCGCCTGCTTCCGACGCGAGAGGCCCTGATTGAGGTGCTCCCTAAAGGCGGGGTGATCGCGGAAGTCGGGGTGGACATGGGCGACTTTTCCCAGAAGATCCTGGACATCGCCAAACCCACTCATTTTCACCTGGTCGACCTCTGGCCCCCTTCGGTTGTGCGGAATGACCGGTATAGCGCTGTGGCCAGCCGATTTGAAAAGGAAGTGAGTGATGGACTGGTCAGCCTGCACCGGGGCGACTCAGAGGCTACCATGGCCGCATTCCCGGATCACACCTTCGACTGGATCTATCTGGATA
>JAUIEA010000112.1 GCA_030429045.1 Bacteroidia bacterium
CAAGCCTCTGGCAATTGAACATGTCCTGAAGGGGGCATTTCAAGGCCCGGGAAATTGAGAAATGAACAATAAGGAATGAGAAAGTCGAAAATCAAGATGAGTCCCTGACCATTGGATCAAGCCCTGACGGACGTCATACCCAATACTGGATAAACACATGGATCAATGCGAGCATTCAGGTGGGCTTATATTCAGGTTGTTTCCGGTATGCCATGGGGTGCCTTCATGATGGTTTCTGAAATCAGTCGGCGGTTTCCTAAGCATATTTTACCCCGGCTGGCAAGATCGTCATATCAGGACATGGCCCTTCAATATGGGTGTCTGACCGATCAGCAGACAGAAAAGGTGGATCAAAGAGCCGGTGCCCCGTAGGGGTACAAGGTTTATAGCATTAGATATGAACCACCGCTATCGCCCTGTAGGGGTGATACTGCTACATCCATGCTTAGAATGGTCCCAACAGCCTTGCAACGAGGGTCGTTCAGGCAAGGACCAGACGGGAACCGGGAAATGAAAAATAAGGAATGAGAAATTAGGAATGAGGAATGAGGAATGAGGAATGAGAAAGGGAGCAAACTTGACAAGCCTCTGGCAATTGAACATGTCCTGAAGGGGGCATTTCAAGGCCCGGGAAATTGAGAAATGAACAATAAGGAATGAGAAAGTCGAAAATCAAGATGAGTCCCTGACCATTGGATCAAGCCCTGAAGGGGCGCAACATCTCAGCAATGGGCAGCGCCCATTGAAATGGACAAACTCTCATCAAAGCCCTGAAGGGGCGCAATCGATGACGCGCGGAATGAGGAATGAGGAACGCAAGAACCAGGAATCCAGCCTGTGGCTGACTGGCAGAAACAATTACCGGGTTATCTCTTCCAGTGCATCATGGATCACATCCAGGACAAACGGCACGTCTGTCCAGTAGATAAAATGATCGCCGGGATGCGGATAGAGATGCTGGAGGGCAGGTGGAGCCATGCGGGAAAAGAAGTCCAGTTCTTTTGGTGAGACCAGGTTGTCCTTCGCTCCCTGGATGAGGTAGGTGGGGACAGCCAGCTGTTTCCAGCGGGGCATCAACACTTCCAGATCCGATCTCAGGGTGATCAGTTCCTGATTGCACACCCGAAAAGCGGGGGGAGTGATCAGGTGAAAAAGCGGGAAATCGAAGAATTTGCGCCAGGCGATCCCGAACTCCAGTTTCGGATCCAGGGGCGGCGCCACGTGGACCACAGCAGAGACACGCCCGGGATCATCAAAGGCCAGTTGCTGGCCCAGTGAGCAACCGTAGGAATGGCCGATGACCAGAAACTGCCGTCCCGGCCAGGCATCCATGAGGGCCTGCATCATCTGTCCCTGACCGGTCAGCGACGGGAGGGACTCCCCGAAATCGGACTCCCCGAATCCGGGCCGATCCGGCGCCAGGAGCAGAAATCGCTGCAGGCTGCTGTCGTTGAGATAGGGCGCACTGGCCGTCCAGGACCCCGGCGAACCGTGGAGAAAGAGCAGGCAGACCAGACTGGATGTATCGCCGCCCACAATGGTATAGAGAGAACGTTCGCCAACAGAAATGATCTGGGTGGTCAGTGGCGCCAGTCCCAGGGCATTTCGCTCCCGATTGACCTTGTCGAGATCGCCCTTGAAATCCATGATCCCTGTCCAGGATACCAGGAGCAGAAGCCCGAGTATGGCCAGGAAGAAAAAACCGGAGATCCGCAGGAGTCGACGCCACATCATGCGCAATGTAATAACGCTGGTCAGAACTTCATGTCGCTTCCTGGATCTTTCCTTCGAAAGCACGAAATCACCTGATCACGAAATAACCCTGGTTTTCCCCTCGCGACGTAAGGTCTTCGCCGGATGTCCATTCCGGAATTCCCCCAGCTTTCCATTGATCCACGCCATACAGTGCAGGCGCATGGATTCTGCATCCGGATCGACCAGATCGGGTCCGATGGCGACATGTACATAGGTGCGGAAATGGCCGAAGCGCCGGAAGAAGTGGGCCAGGAAGGTATCGTCATCGATCCAGTAGTCGGCCGGGTCATCAAAATCAAGGGCAAAGGGAACGATGTGTACGCCTTCCTCGGCCGCCACACGGAACACGCCTTTTCGAAAGGGGAGAACCTCATGACCGGCATGGGTGGTGCCTTCGGGAAAGAGGAGAATGGACTCGCCGGCCCGGACGGCACTGGCGATCTTGTGCAGGGTTTTCTGCCGGTCCCGGGGACTTTCACGATTGACAAAGAAGATCCCGCTGAGCCGGGATGCAAAACCGATCAGCGGCCAGGAAGCCATTTCCTTCTTGGCGACCGGCACGGCCAGCACCTCCCGCATGATCAGCAGGGGATCGAGATAGGCCCGGTGATTGCCGACATAAATGGCCGGATGGGTGGGTATGCGACCTTCCCAGCGGATATAGATGCCCAGAGTGAACAGGATCATATGGATCCACAGCCGGCGGACTCGATGACGCCACCAGTTGCCAAACTTTGGTATCCAGCTGGCAATCAACAAAATAGGAATGATCAGGGCCACCAGGAGGACCAGGATGAGCGCCCGGATGGTGGCCAGAGAAATGCGTAACACAGATTTCGACATCTTCGGGGCTGTAGAACTTCGGGATGTGCTCCTTTTCACCTAATTTTACTGGTTAGGAGCTTAAAGTAACCAGTAGCGAAGGTAAAAGGATCAAATGATATCATCCTGAAATCCCCGACAGCCTGGAACAGCCATCCGTTTCATCTTTCAGAGACCAGACCTATGACACATAAGCAGCTATTCTTGTTGATCACCTTCCTGCTGGCAGGCGGAGGGGTTTGGGGGCAAGTTGAATTAGTTCTTGACAATTTTGGCTCAACTGCTCAAGATCCAATTAATAGAGTTGGCTGGACGGCCGATAATGGATCTGGGTCAGATTGGGAGCTTAGAACAACTAGCGCTAGTTCAGGGTATTCTTGGTCAAATCCAAGTATCTCCGCTTCTGGTGGAGCAAATGTATTTACCAATCTTGGTACAAATAACAACGAAAAAACATTGACATATGATAATGGCATTTCAACAATTGGCTACAATACTATTAAAGTAAGATTTGGTGCAGTAAAGCAAGGGACTGTTCCAGATCTAAATTTATATTACTCTGTTGATGGAGTTTCTTTTTCTTTAGCAGGAGGAATTACTCTTCCAACATCATGGAATGACTTTACAATTGACCTTCCTAGTCAAGCTGAAGGAGTTGCCAACTTGATAATCAGATTTTCAATTATTGCAAATAGTGGCAGTAGCAATAATTTCAGAATTGATGATTTTCATGTTATTGGAATAGTTAACTGCACTCCCCCCACCACCCAAGCCACGAACTTTGGCTCTGACGATATAGAGATCAACCAGATGGATGTGACCTGGACCAAAGGAAATGGGGCCAATATTCTTGTCGTAGCGCGTGAAGGTGGTGCAGTGGATGCAGATCCGGTTAACGGAACCACTTATTCCGCAGATGCGGCTTTTGGATCCGGTGATGAAATTGGCACCGGAAATTATGTAGTGTATAATGGGCCGGGTTCAATGGAAACCGTTACCTCCCTGACCCTCAATACAACCTATCACTATGCGCTGTATGAATTTGACGGATCTGGTGGAAGTGAATGTTATCGGACCAGTGATAAATTGACTGGCAATGCCAAAACACTTGCTTTTGCCCATGATAATTGCGCCGGAGCCATTGCCCTGACAGTTGACGCGGATGAAATATGTGATGGGGCAACGAATGGAACCAGTATTGATGGAACACAATCCATTGCAGGTGTACCCTGTGGTGGATTTACCGGCGATGCCGATGACGATGTCTGGTATTCCTTTGTGGCCACTTATACCACCCATATTATCACCGTTGATGGAGCGGCCAATATGGATGCGGTGATCGATCTGCGCAGCGGTGCTTGTAATGGGACCAATATTGATTGTGCAGACGCCACTACTGCAGATGGCGTCGAAGTCATAACGAATACGGGACTGACCATTGGTAACACGTATTACGTCCGCATTTATGATTACGATGCCGGAGGAGGTGATTTTACGATCTGTGTGACCACACCTTCTCAACCCTTGCATTATCGATCAAAAGCATCTGGTAATTTTTCCAGTTCGAAAGCGTGGGAAAAGTCTACCGATAATATGAACTGGTCTAACGCTACCAAAGCACCGGATGTCAACGATTTGTCTGTCACCATTCAAAGTGGTCATACCATTACAGTTTCTTCCACTGTGACCATTGATCAGTTGACGGTAGAATCAGGGGGCACCCTGGATATCACCGGCGGTACACTGATCATTGCCGATGGGTCCGGGGATGACCTGACCGTGGCCGGCACCCTGAAAAACGGGTCTTCCATTGCCAGCTCAGGCAGCATTGTCATTACCAGCGTGGGCACTTATCAGCACAATGTGTCCGGCTCCGCCGGTACCATTCCCAACGCCACCTGGAATTCGGGTTCCACCTGTGAGATCCTCCAGGCAGGAGGGACCGGCCGACCCAATGGACTGGGCCAGAATTTCCATCACTTTACCTGGAATTTTACCACCCAATCCACCGAGGCAGATCTGAACGGCGAACTGGATAATATTGCCGGCGACTTTCATATCATGCATACCGGCTCCAGTAATGTACGCATGGTCGGATCCACCAATACCACCACAGTTGGTGGTGATCTGACCATTGATGGTACAGCCACTTTAAATCTGAGTGGCTCTTCAGGAAATGGCATTATCCAGGTGTCCGGCGATTGCACTATCAATGGCACCTTGACGGAGACCGGTTCCAGCGACAACAGTCGCCTGGAATTTGTGGGGTCCGGAAGTGGCACACTATCCATGAGTGGATCAATTACCGGGTCAGTGAATATTGTGCTCAATCGCACAGGTGTGAGTGGCGATATCACCCTGAATTCAGATCTGACTTTGGGATCAGATGCCGTTCTCACTCTGACTGATGGCTTGTTGCATACCGGGTCCAATAAAGTGATCCTCATGAATACAGCAACGGAATCTATTTCCGGGGGCAGTTCTGCCAGTTATATTGATGGCAATCTGCAACAACATATATCCACCACCTCTTACGTCTGGCCCCTTGGCGAAGGGATTGTTTATGCTCCGGTATCATTGGGTATTCTCAGCTCAGGAGCCTTGTATCTCGATGCAAAGTATGATCCTACAGGCTTTACGCTTGATGAAGGAGAATCTACCTGTACCGATCCCCCAGTGACGGACTACACTTATGAAAATAACTGTGGCTCCTGGGAGATCATGCCTAATACATCAGGATCCGAGTCTTATAATATTACGTTGGTAGATGCGGCAGGTTGTGGAGCGACAACCTTCACCATTGCCAAGGACGGAGTCATCCCGGATTGTCCGACAGGCCTCTCCGCTTCATTTACCTCCTGGTCACGCTTCGACCTGCTCGGCGGACCGGCCGGAGTGCTTCCCGTAGAACTCACTCATTTTCATGCAACCCGCGTCGATCAGAAGGTCAAACTGAACTGGGCGACTGCCTCCGAGATCAACAACGATTATTTCCTCGTGCAGCACAGTACGGATGGCATCCGCTTTGATGACCTGGGTACCGTCATCGGTGCCGGGACCACTACCCAGAGCCAGACTTACCAATGGATGCACGAGCAACCATCGCCGGGTGAGAATTATTACCGGCTCAAGCAGGTAGACTACAACGGCCAGTTTGAATACAGCCCGATTCGCGCCGTGATGATGGATGGTGAAGGCACAGCCGGGAGCTGGATCATTCGCCCGACCGTCACCAGCGATATGATCTACCTGATCCGTTCAGGCCAGGAATCCGACAATGCAGACTGGACCATCCTGACACCCGACGGCCGCGCAGTTATGCGTGGGGCCATTCAGAAAGGCGCGGAGCAAACCCCGCTTTCCGTTGCCGCCCTGACAGGAGGGATGTATATCCTTCGGGTCAGCAATCGGGATGGGGTGTGGACAGGCCGCTTCCAGAAGGATTAATTTCGGCATTCGGCATTCGGCATTCGGTGTTTGGTGTTTGGTTTGCTGAAGTCTTGCCTGAAGCAGGATTTGCAGTCTTAAAGATGACGGCCAAAACCTCTATGCTAAACGTAAGTATGGTTGTCAACTGAATTATTTTACCCAGAGTAAAATGGCAGGGGACAGAAAACTTACTACTGGCACAAACAGGGCCACCTCTGTATTGCCTCCTTCCCCAATACATATTCTGAAGTGGCGATCCGTGCGCAAAGAAACCCAAGGTTTAGATGCATGCTCTTATAGAGTTGTCAAAGGGAATTACGACAAGAAATTCGGGAGCGATTCCGGTAATTACCATACGACCCTTTTCGTTCAATTGTTCACGCAAAGGCGCGAGTGAGTTAAAGTCAGGTCGTTTACAGTCCGAATCCATAACTTCAGATCCGGATCGAAGTATCTGGACTTCCCGCAATAAGCGAGATTGTCCGGGCGCAAAGAGATTCTGGATTCACTCTTTACGGTTATATTTTCCCCTCCACTTTATTGAAACGAATTCTGGCGAATATCGAATAGCGAACGGCCCCGAGGCCATTGGGTGAACTGCAGGAAGGATCCTGGATAACCGTCAGCCGACTTTATTATTTTCTTAACGCCACACCCTTTGGTGATCTACGGCGGCCTGAATTAAATTAGCAGCATTCTATCCGGAAAACACAACATTGACAAGACCGGAGGATGCCCGCAACGCGACTGTTGAGCCAGAATAAATTGGATCATCTTTTTATTCAAGCGCTTTTGATCGGAGTCCGTTTCCGCTTATTTCCCTGATAGACTTTCGTATTTCCGTCAGACATCGCGCTGTTGGCATTCCTTCGTTATTCCCTTTCGGGATCATCGATTGAATGTCTGATCATGTTCGTGTTTCGTGCTGCCCTGCTCGGGTGGGCCCTGGTTTTTTCTTGGGTTCTGGCCGCCCAATCAACTCTTCCCCTTTCTCGTTCCGCATGGTGCGATCCCTCGCCACCGGTTGGATGGACAGATGGCAATGGCAACAATGCAGATCGGTGTTACGACAGCGGATTTGCATGCTCCGGCAATGACATGGGCCGTCTGGATCATACCGGCGAATATTATTTGATCGCATTTTCAGAGACCCCGGACGAACTGACCTTTTCATTAAAGGATGCCGGCCTGAACGGGGCATCATCCTGTGCGCTGGCCACCTCACCTGACAATGCCAATTGGACGCTGATCGATGAATTCGGCTCGTGTTCGAATTGTACACCCATTGTCAACTGTCAGCCGGTTTCATTTGTCCTGCCTGACGATGTGCGCTATGTCCGCTGGCTGTTTACCAAGGACGGGGGCAATGTCGGCCTGGATGATGTTGTCATCACCAGTGGTGTATTGACGCCGGAGGTCGGATTTGACCTGGCGAGCAGCAGCCTTCAGGAGGGGAATGTGGGCGACCAGGATCATCCCGTGTCGGTCACCATGGCCTCACCCCCGTCCGGACCGGTGGAGGTGCAGATCAGTGATGCCCTGACCGGGTCGGCCACTCCGGGAGACGACTACACCTTTGCCACCGCTGTCCTGGTCTTTGATCCAGCTGATTCATATCCCTTCACCCAAACGGTATACGTGACCATCCACGGTGATGGGCTGGTGGAAGGAGACGAGACCCTGGACCTTCAGCTGGATATCCTCAGTGGATCAGCCGAGCCAGTCCTGGATCTGCATACAGTCACCATCCTGGATGATGACTTCCCCGGTGACTGGTACCGCACCGTATCGGGTGGCAACTGGTCCAGTCCGGCCATTTGGGAGGTGTCCCATGATCAGGGGGCATCCTGGGTGGCAGCAGGGGCGTACCCGGTAGCCACCAACTGTGGTCAGGTGGAGGTCCTCCATTTCCTGACAGTGGATACAGATCTGGAGGTCGATGACCTGGTTATTGCCTCATCCGGAACCGTGGAGATCCCGCCGGCAAACCGACTGGAGATCGCCCAGGCTAGTCCGGCCCCACAATGCCAGCTGGAGGGCACATTGATCGACCATGGGGTGGGCGGTGCAAATGGCTGGCGATTCCAAAGTGGTGCACGCTGGTTGATGGGGCCGGAGGGGATCTTGATCAAAACCGGAAACAGTGCCTCTTCCGAATACCGGGATCACTACCAGGATAGTCCGGGATCCCCGCAGCTACCGGCGGGGTCAACGGTGATTTACCGATATACCGGTGGGACGGTTTCCGTCTCCTCTTCCAACTGGACCTATGGGCATCTGATCTTTGAAAGCGTTGCCGGAGACTATGCATTCAACAGCCTCACCAGTCGCATCAATGAGTTTGGCACGCTCACCGTCCAGGGCGATCTGGATATCGGCGGAAATGGCACGGGAACCGTACTGGTTCACAATCAGAAACAGGAATGCACCACCCTGGGAGAGGTCATCATTCGGGAGGGCTGTACCCTGACCAATGAGGCCTATAATGGCAATACCCCTCATGGGCTGTTGTTGCACTGCCAGGGGCCGGGGATGCAACTGGATGGCGTCCTGCAGCATACTCATGGGACGGGTGAGGTCCGGTTTTCCGAACCTTCCACTATTGAGGGACTGGCCGACCATTTCCGGGCATTTCACCTCACCATCGGGGCAGAAGTGTTCTTTTCATTGCATGCGGTCGTCACCAATACCCTGGAATTTTCTGGAGAGGAAAATGTCATCACCACGGGCTTGTCCGAGATCCGGCTGCAGACCACTGTGCCGGCGTCGATTCTCAACTTCGGGCCCACAGCTTACATCGAAGGGCGCTTGCGAAGAGACCTCCTGTCCGGTACAGACGACTACCACTTTCCAGTGGGCAATGCTTCTCACTATGCACCCTTTGTGCTGGATGTCTCTACGACGGATGCCGACAATCTGCTGGGCTTTTTTGATCCGGTTGGTATGGCCCCGGGGTTGGCGGATTGCACCAACCCGCCTCCAGGTATTCCGGTGGGTGAATACGACTACCTGCTTTACTGCGGTGGCTGGCAGTTGGAACCGGATCAGGGGGCAAACCACCTCATGACCCTGACGGTCACCCCCGTGCTCGCCGCAGCACCCTGGTATACCATTGCCCGGGACGGAGATTTTGATCCGTGCCCGACCGGCCTGACGAAGGACCTGACTGCTTTCGGGACGATCGACCTGTTCGGTGCAGATCAGCCTTTGCCGGTGACCTGGGTAGACTTTCAGGTCGTCCACCACCTGGAAGGAGCGCGGCTGATCTGGAAAACGGAGGAGGAGATCAACAATCTGTATTTCTCTGCAGAGCACAGTGTGGACGGCAACTCGTTTGAGGGCCTGGGCAGAATGGCCTCCGGGGCGGCCGGGGCGGGTGGCCAGACCTACGTGTTTGACCATTTCACACCAAAGCCGGGCTGGAATTATTACCGGGTCCGCCAGGAGGATGAGGATGGAACTTCCCGGTACAGCCCTGTCCGGGTATTGTGGCATGAGGGAAGCCAGGATTCCTGGCAACTGTTCGGGCCCGGGGAGGGAAAGGTGATCCGATTGACCCGAATCAGCTCTTCCATCCCGTCCACGCCCTTCGCGATCGCAGATGTGCTGGGTCGAAAATGGGTCCAGGGCACGATCACAGAAGCAGAGACCATCATTCCCGTTTGGGATTGGCCGCCCGGGCGGTATTTCCTGGTCCTGCGAGGGATCACGGGTGTTCAGACAATTTCTTTTTTCATCCCCGCAAAACCATGATCATGATGAAACAGTTGGTGATCCTCTTCCTCTGTCTCCATGTTTGCTTCCTGCCAGGATTACAAGCGCAGTATCAGCACGAATGGAGTGTCTTTCTGGGTATGTCCAACTACCAGGGTGACCTGCCGGAACCGCATATAGAACTACTGGAAAGTCGGCTGGCCGGCGGGGTGATCTATCGCTGGCACGGACATGATCAATGGGCCCTGCGCATGCAGGTTCTGGGGGGCAGGATCAGTGGTGATGATCGGCATGCGCGTTATAGAAGCAGCAGGAAGTTTCGCTTTTCTGCGCCGTTGATCGAAACTGCGGTGATGGCGGAATGGAAGCCATTCGGCCGAGAGTCGCATTATTTTGTCGGCCGGTTTCGCCCGCATATCGGACCGTATCTGTTCGCCGGTGTGGGTATCACATACGCCCCATCCAAAACGGAATGTTACCGGGAAGGGAAGCCTCCGGAGTACGATCCGTTTTCCCGGGAGATGAAGCAATCCTGGTTCCTGGCCCTGCCGTATGGTGTGGGGTTGCGATTCGATGTTCACCCGGACCTGAGTCTGGGGTTGGAAGTGGGTCAGCGACCTGTCTTTTCCGACCTCCTGGACGGGGTGAGTAACAGTGGCAATCCGGATCGGGACGACTGGTACATGTTCAGTGGCATCACCCTTTCCTGGATCATTGGGTCGCGGAAGTTCCGGGATCTCAACGGGCCATAGTCTATGTTCACCCAACCAGGTGTGGGCAGGAATGGAACAGGTCTCAAATCGTCTGAGGGTCCTACATTTATGAAAAAATCAGACTATGGCGTTGATCTTACCGGTGGAGGGGAAATCCCCACAATTTGGACGGGATTGTTTTCAGGCGGAAAATGCCACGATCGTGGGAGATGTTATCTGTGGAGATGAGTGCAGTTTCTGGTTTCAATCCGTCGTTCGGGGAGATGTCCACTGGATCAGGATGGGTCACCGGGTCAATGTCCAGGATGGGGCCATCCTGCATTGTACCTATCAGAAGGCACCCCTGACCATCGGGAACAATGTTTCCATCGGGCACCGGGCCATCGTGCATGGTTGTACGATCCATGACAATGTCCTGGTCGGGATGGGTGCGATCGTCATGGATCATGTGGTGGTCGAATCCAATGTGTTGATCGCAGCCGGGGCTGTTGTCCTGGAGAATAGCCGATTGGAATCCGGTCATATCTATGCCGGTGTGCCGGCGAAGAAGGTCAAGGCCTTATCCGAGGAGGTTTTCAAGGATACCATCGAACGCATTGCCGGGAATTATGTGTTTTATGCCGGGTGGTTTATGGATGACGGGGTGGAATGATATTTTGGGTAAAGGGTAAAGGTTGACCTATTGACCTATCCCTGAATACGGTTGACATTCAGTAACGTGTACTCTAATGATGGCTTTAGCCTCATTATACTCTAAATCATATTGAATGTCATTTATTAAAATTTACATCCATGCAGTCTGGAGTACAAAAAACCATACTCCATTTTTGACAGATAAAGAGGTACGGCTAAAATTATGGTCTCATATTCGAGAAAATAGTTTAAGCAAAGGAATATTCATTGACTCAATTAATGGGCATGTAGATCACTGCCATTGTCTGATCTCCCAGGGTGGAGATCAATCCATCAGAAAAGTAATTCAATTGATCAAAGGAGAGTCATCCAATTGGCTCAACAAGTCAGGACTATTGTCTCATCATTTCAGTTGGCAAAGCGAATTTTTTTCTTCTTCTGTTTCCTTCTCAAAATTAGACGTAGTCCGAAAGTATATGTATGATCAGGAAGAACATCACAGAAATAGTTCATTTCAAGATGAATACAATGAATTCATCCGGAAAGCGAGATTCCAGAATGTGGTTGAGCGTTTTACGTAGTCAAGCGAGCATGAGGCTAAAGCCTCCTTGTACTTCATCTCAACCTCCGGCTGAAGCCTGAGGCTATTGAGATGTTCTTGTCAATGAGTTTCAATAATTCAGTCTATTGCTCAGGGCTTTCCATCTGCTAAGGATGTTGATATTGTGTATTCTTGGAGCCGGTATCAGATTCGACCTTAAAAGATTTAATCTACTAGGGGGTAAAACGCAGTAGGAACTCCTGAATCGGTTTGATCTGGCGGTTTGCAATCCAAGAGGAATAAGTGTAGAAATCGCGATAACATGAAACAAAGGTAAATGTGTGGTTTATATTGTCACAAATGCTAGGTGCCACAGTGCTTTCCATAGATTCAATCTGAATTTCTTTTAATAGAGCTTTAAATGTATCTACCAACTCGCTGGATATTTGAATTTGTCTAATAGGGCTGTTTGCACGTTCCTGATACGTATAAATACCAGAAGCGTTTAATTCAATTTTGAGATGTTGCTTGCCCCAACTATCCCACTGTTCATACGTTACTCGTTCGAATGAAAAACGGGAGTGATAAGGAGATACCTCTTTCTTATAAAAGGTGTAACCTCCATGTAAATCAGTATAGAGAGAATCCAACTTGTCATTCAATGCGATTATACGAAATGTGGAATCACCAAAATGTGGATCCAGTCTATCATCTAGCAGGCAATGGATTGTATCCTGTTGATTCTTCATCAGAGTAAAGTGAGGAGCTGACCAATCTGACAATTCAAGAATTCCTTTATTATCCTGTATTTTTAGATATTGAAACCCCTTACCCGGGCCTTCCCAGTTGAGGGGAGTCTGGGCACAAAGTGAGGTCCAAATACTTGCAAGTACAAATATGATTATTGAAGTAACTCCCATTGATATAGAAATACCGGGAGGTCTATTTGAAGGAGTCCGTCGCATTATTAGTTGAATCGATCTGTGATTGGATTTTATTGTATAACGGTTTTTCTTCAATGAAAACTGGATATTGGGGTAAGCAGGAAACCTGCTTCATCTGCCAACATC
>JAUIEA010000113.1 GCA_030429045.1 Bacteroidia bacterium
GACCAAAGGAGATCGGTCCACCAGCGACGGTGAACGGACCATTGGTCACAGGAGCGGTACCATTGAAGTAGTTGAAGATCGGGCAAGCCGTAGCACCCCATACGTGGAAACCGCGGGTTTCACCGGCTGGGATCAATACATCACTTGACAGATCCAGCTGAGCCAATGGACCAGTACCATTTGCAAAGTATGGTGGAATATCATCGATCGTATAAGGACCGAGATTCTGCCATGCGGCCATGTTGGTCTCATTACCTACAAACGTAGGAGCGGTCCAGACTTCCATGGTCTGAGGTGGGTTCACCATACCAAACTGCGGGTTACCGAAACGGATACCGAAACCGGTGATCTGAAGGTCCTGTGCAGAGTTGTTGGTGATATCAAAGTACACACCACCTGGCTGAGTGTTACCAGACAGGCTGTATGCAGTACCACCACCGTGAGGCAGGAAGCTAATCGGGAAGAACAGCGGATCCTCCGCCTGGAAGATACCAGGTGCTGGGTGAGCAGGAATGTCGTCTCCGCAGTTAACGGCGAAGTCGGTACACTCCATGACTGGATCCAACTTGTCCTCAACGGTCAGAAGACCCCAGCAGCTGTTGCCAGTCTCAGGATCTGTGACCTTTACTTTCCATGTTCCACCGATCTGCTGGCGACCCACATTCGGGCTGGAAGCCAATGGTGTGTTGTTGGCGTTATAGATGGTCACCTCATAATCAGAGTAACAACCATAAGGTCCGCCTTCCAGTACATCGTCAGCACCCACTTCAGTCACACAATCCTCATCCAGAGAGATCTGTACGTTATCGTTACAGGTCAGCTTTGTGGTTGGATTGGCATACTCGAGTACTTCGATATTGAAAGCACATGTGCCTACGTTACCAGCAACGTCAGTCACTTCGTAAGAAACAGTCCAAGGGCTGTCATCCTTACAAAGTTCGCTGCCGCTCAGTGGGCCACCCGTCTGAATGACTTCTGCGTCGCCACCCAACTGGTAGTCAACACGCAGCCAAGGACGTGGGTTCTCGTTGAAAGCAGGTCCGCCGAACAGTCCGTTCACCCATGTAGATGGGTTCTGAACGATCGACAGCATACCGTCGGTTGTAGGAGCGGTATTGAATACGTTCGCTACAACACGTACAGATGTACCGGAACCGTTGTTGACAACAACATAGATACCAGCAACGCTATTACCAGGAATGGTATAGCTTGTTACATTGAATGGAATATCAAACAACAGCTGTGTTGGGAAACCAGCGGTGACGTTGATATCCGTATTCGCAACTTCGGTCCATCCTACGTTGCTACCTACATTTCCGTTCTGTGAACCGGCACGCATGTATACGCGAAGGTTCTTCAGACCAGCAGGAGCACCTGCAAGACCAGCCTGGATCTGAACGCCACTGACCATCATATTGTCTGAGGTCAGGTTTTGCAAATCAAGGGCATAACCAGTCCAGTAGTTGGTATAGGTACATGTTTGCAACAGCTCCATGGCAGGGCCGATGAACGGACAGTTGTCCGTAGCGGTGACCTCACCCCAGCTGACATATGCACAGCACAGTCCTGGATCCAGGTTGACAATGATATCAGATGGGCAATCCAGTACTGGAGCCTCTGTATCGTTCACTTCCAGATTCTGGATCGCCTGGCCAACAACAGATCCTGTACCGGTGTAAACCTGCCAGGTGATCGTGTGGGTTCCTGAAGGAATATTGCTGATCAGGACAGAAGCCGGCAATGGCTTCGGAATGTTCACCGGTGGATTTGCATCCAGGATGTAACGCAGGTTGTTTGCAACATCATTGATACAACCTGCTGGGTTGTAGGATGCTGGCAACGCAACGTCCAGATTGGCAATACACACACCCGGGCTCAGACCTACAGAGAGAGCTGGACCAGGAATCGGTGTACAGGGAATGAATTCGATGACATTTGCAGTCCATCCAGCCTGCTGGACGGATCCATCAGCGGTGAATGCAAAGGTCAATGCACCGGAGGCATTACCTGCGGTGGCACGAACTACATTGGGAGCTACGTTGTTAGGCGCAGTTGCTCCCCAGTAACCGCCAGTACCATAGACGTTGTTCCCCAATGGCGCACCGGCAGGGCCGACGATCTTGGGTGAACCAGTCGTCGTACCATCGAATACATACAATGCATCGAAGTTGGTCTCTGTCTGGAACTGACTGAATGTGGCCTGGACCTTAGCGCCCGCTGTCTGCGGAGCGAAGGTTACCCAGCCATTGGCGTTGGAGTTGTAAACACCACCTGGTCCTCCTGAATCATAGAAGTTGTAGAAGGTGTTTGCCCCAACGAAACTGCTGTAGGTTCCTCCGTTACCAGAAAAAGGCATGTTTACAGACTGCTGGGCAGTCAACATACCAACGGTACAAAGAAGAACCATCACCAGGGATAGGAGATGATTAAGTTTCTTGTTCATCATGGGATCAATTTGAAGTTTTAAATTTCTTTGCTTGTCGTGAAAGTGGATTAGTGTGACAGGAGCGTCGCCGCTTCGTCAAACCAGATTTGCACCTTATCCAATTTCTTCTGGCTAAAGTTCGTACTGTCGAGTCCGGCAAGATTGGACTTCGCCATATTCAGAGCCTCACTCGTGTAAATACCCTGATTCAGGTATTCCTGTACAAGCAAATAAAACTGCAACTGAAACTTCAATGCTTTGATGTCCGCTTCAGGCGCCTGGTTCTGAATAAGGGTATTCATCTGCTGCGTCAGCGCAGCAATTTCGCCTTCAACAGTCTGCTGTGCCTCTGGAACCGAGACCCAGGACAGATTGTTGTTCGGCGGGGGAGCAACAACTGTATTCGCGGTCTGGGCAGAAGCCTCAGTAGAAACGAAAAACAAAGCTCCCATCAACAGCACTACGATCGTAGCGCGTGTTCTCGCAAAAAACTGCTTCATGGGTAAATAATTAAGGTTAAAAAAAATGGTGTTTAAATCGTCAATTTCTTTCGCACATCTTCCCTGATCTGAAGGAGATGTGCTTCGTTCAGCACTTTCACGTCCAGATAATCACCCAGGAAGGTGCTTTCATTATTGGCATGACCCATTGCAAAGGCCCGATAGACCGGGTTTCCGGCCTTCAGGTTTTGAATGAGATCCTTGTAAAACTGGATCCGGGCTTTCACAAGCTCCAACTGGACGCCCTGTGTCCCGGCATTCTGCAAATTGGCCAACTCCGCTTCCAGGGTGGTCAGCTCGGCGGTGGCTGTAGCCTCCGCAGTGGTCGCATCCACCCATTGCTGGCCGACAGGTGCGCTGGTCAGGTTGTCCGATTGTGCTGATATCCCACAGGGGATAAGACAACAGGCCAGAATCATCAATCCCCCCATCAGGAGACTGTTAAACCGTGCTAGAATTTGCTGCTTCTTCATTGTGTGAAATGGTTGACATGGATTAATCTTTACAAATGACCCGTCAAGGGTAGAGGTAGAAATAGCATTGCCAGGGAAAGCATGATGATATTCATCGCGCTGTCCGAAAACGGTTAAAGCTGACACGGACATTTCCCTGTGGTGAGAAATGCCACGATCGATCCCTGCCTTACGGAAGAGATTCTGATTTCGATTCATTTGAATCATCCTCATTGAATTACACGCACGGATGCCTTTCAGCAAGACTCCATCATAATGAAGCCGTCCAAAGACAGTGGTACGCGGAGAAGTCGGCTGATCGGTTTTGGGTGGGATCTGGGATGATCAGTCTCTGGGATGAGGATGGTTTTGGGATGTTTCCTCGACTTCTCTAAAGATTAAAATAGACTTCCACTTCAGGAAGACATGCAAATATACAAGGAATCTCATGTATTCAGGCCATTCGGATGTGGTTGCACCGGATGAGACACATGAGTAACTCCTTCTGCAAATTTAGGAGTTTCGGAGGCGAAGTCAAATTTTTTTACCTGAGAAAGGCCCATTTTCCTGGTCCCCATTTTTATATATGAAAATATCATCATCACTTAGTCCCTGACAATCACAGGCTGGGACCAGTCATGTCGATTCCGGCCTGCAGTAATAAATTTAAGGATAATGTCTGCAGCTATGGATGTATCCCGGCGATTCGTGTTCCCTGTAAAAGTGGACCAGAATTTGTCATCACCTGACATTGCATGTACTTTTGCATCCAAACAACCTCAAACTGATCAATATGAATACTCTTCTTTTCCGGATCCTCTTGCTGGGTAGTGCAGCCATCTTCCTCCTTTCCTGTGGTGCTGATGGTGGCAGCGTATCCTCTACTGGTGTGAAGCTGCAGGACAGTTTGCTCACCATCCAGGCTGGCCGGCTGATGACGCTTCAACAGGCCATCGACATCAATGGCAAAGCGATGGAACGCCCATTCCAGGCGGACCAGTCTGGCAGCAATGGAGAAGCCACTGCACCTGCCAAAAGCCCCCTGGACGGTCTGCCGGAAGATCGGTTGATGGCATTCAAGGGTTCGTTCTCCAAGATCCGGTCTCGTTTTGACAGTGCCCTGGCGGAACATCAAGTCCTCATCGATGAAGTCATCGGCATGCAAAAATTGCTGTATGATGCCCAAAATGAGATTAACACGGATGCGGTGACCGCAGAAACGAAAACAGCATTGGGACAGATCCCGGACCAGATCACCACCTTGCAGGGAAAGATCGATGTGCTGGAAGCCAAGATCAAAGAAATTCAGAAGGAAGCACTGAACTTCCTCATGTCTGAGGACTTTCTGCAGCCCGGAGCCTCCTGGCTGATGGTAAACAGTCCGTTGATCTAACCTGTCACCGTTGTGTTTAGATAATGAAGAAGGCACCGGAAATCCGGTGCCTTCTTCATGTCCTGCCTGATCGGAACATCCCGAAATCAACCTGTGCCCATAGAATCCTGGCTGGCCTGAGACCAATTGCCTTCTTGCCAGACAGGATGCACCATTCATGGCGGGATTGAAAAAAACGTTGTGATCAGGAACCTTTTCGACCCGGATCTCCGTATGAAAGATGATATAGATTGCCCCCATTCGGGAAGCAATGCCTATACTCATCCAACCCACCTGAATATCCGATTATGTTGACCCCCATTTTTTCCAGGTTTGCTTTTTTCCTGATGATCCTGCTTGTCGGCTTGTCCGCCTGCACAAAGGACGGCGATCCTGCATCTGGTTCTGTCGTTCATGAAGTGGAACCCACACTTGAGGCCAAAGATCCGATCATGAAGCTTCTCTCTGATCAACAGACCGGCATTTCGTTTCAGAACCGGATCATCGAGACCTACGAGAATAACATTACCACCAACATCAATATGTACAATGGAGGTGGACTGGCTGTGGCAGACATCAACAACGACGGACTGCCTGACCTGTACTTTATCGGGAGTAACGGGGCTAACGGCATGTATCTCAATAAGGGGCAAATGAGATTCGAGGATATCACAACCACCTCTGGCCTGGCCTCAGAAGAAGGATTTGAAACAGCTGTCAGCGTAGTGGACATCAATGCCGACGGATATATGGACTTTTACATTTGCCGGGCAGGTGTTGAGAAAAATGATCTGCGTCGAAACAGGCTCTACATCAATAATGGTGATTTGACCTTCACTGAGAAGGCCGCTGAATATGGCCTGGACGATAAAAGTGCGAGTACCGGAGCCAATTTTTTCGATTATGACCAGGATGGCGACCTGGATCTATGTGTGATCAATTATCCGACTGAGTCCATTTGGACCAACAAGATCGAGGCTAAATTAGGGGATGACGGGACTTACACGCCCGTACTCTTTCCCAGGTCGGAATATGACACTGATCGACTCTATCGAAACGATGGCGGCAAATTTACGGACGTCTCCAAGGAAAGTGGCATATGGAACCTGGCCTATGGCCTCTCGGTTTCAGTGTCCGACTTTAATCATGACGGATGGTTGGATATCTATATCGGGAATGACTTTATCCAACCGGACCTCCTGTATATCAACAACAAAAACGGCACGTTCACCGATCAGCTCGCCAAGTATTTCCGCCATACCACCCAGCATACCATGGGTACAGACCTGACCGATTTCGACAATGATGGATGGGTCGACCTCTATGCTGTAGACATGCTCCCCGAGAAAAATGAGCGCCAAAAGTCATTCTTCGCGACAAACACGCAAAGCAAGTACACGGCGTTGGTTCAGAACGGCTATTTCCCTCCGGTTATTCGCAATGTCCTGCAACGAAACAATGGCAATGGCACCTTCAGTGACATCGGATGTATGGCGAAGGTCTATAATACCGACTGGTCCTGGAGCGGCCTGGTCTTTGACATGGACAACAATGGCCTGCGAGACCTGCATGTCACCAATGGATATCGTCGGGAAGTCACTAACAGGGACTTCATTGACTTTACATTACCCGAAACAACCAAGGCTGCCGGCTCTGGCAAACGACTGCGGGATATCTACCCGAATTTTCAGGAGTTCCTGGATATCATCCCGACCTACAAGCTGCGTAACTTCTGCTACCAGAACAATGGAAACTGGCAATTCAATAATGTCGGTGGGGAGTGGATGACCATCCCTGCTGCATGGTCTTGCGGGGCGGTATGGAGTGATCTCGATGCAGACGGCGACCTTGACCTGGTGATCAATAACCTGGAGGACCCTGCCTTTGTCTATGAGAATCAATCTTCGGGAAGAGAGAACGCGCGCTATCTCCAGATCAAATTCGCCGGGCCGGCGCTGAACCCCGCGGGTATTGGTGCTTCTGCTGCCATCTATTATGGCAATGGCGAAAAGCAGTATGCTGAAAACCTGCCGATCCGGGGGATCTTCTCCAGTGTCGAACCACTCATCCATTTTGGGGTCGGATCAGCAAAGACGGTAGACAAGCTGGTCATTCGCTGGCCGAACGGAAAAACACAGGAGTGGAGTGACCTGCCGACCAATCAACGACTGGTAGCCAAGCATCAGGAGGGCATTGGGAACGTTGCCAGCATTGCACCGATCGAAACGGGAAAGCCCATGTTTCAGGAATCAACTGTGGCCCAGTATATACACAAGGAGAACCCCTTCAACGATTTTGAAGAGTATCCCCTGATCCCCTGGACAGAAAGTGATCTGGGCCCCTTGATGGCTGTCGGAGATGTCAACGGCGATGGTCTGGATGACTTTTTTATCGGCAATTCATTTGACCAGCCGGGTGGAGTCATGATCCAGAAAGCCAACGGTGGCTTTACGCGGACCACACCTTCCTTGTGGGACCAGGAAAAAATCTATGAAGATCATGGTGCTACCTTCTTCGATGCCGATGGCGATGGCGATCTCGATCTGTATGTCGTGAGTGGTGGATGGGAAGCCAAACCGGAGATCGCCAAAATGGCCTGGGAGAACCGCCTGTATATAAATACGGATGGAAAGGGTACATTCATGCGCCCCAGAGGTGTCATACCGGAGTTGCCATCCGTAGCACAACGGGTCGCACCCTTCGACTTTGATGGTGACGGTGACCTGGATCTCTTCGTGGGTGGCAGACTGACCCCTGCCAACTGGCCCCTGACCCCAGGCAGTGTGATCCTCCGCAATGATCAGGACCACTTTACAGATGTGACCTCACAAGTCAGCCCTGAATTCACCAAATGCGGCATGGTCACCGATCTGCAATGGGCCAACATTGATGATGATGATACGCCTGAATTGATCGTGGTCGGCGAATGGATGCCGGTGATGATCTTCAAAATGAAGGATGGCAAGCTGGTCAATATCACCGAGCAGCGTATGCCCAAAGAACAAAACGGGCTGTGGTATCGCCTGGCACTGGCGGATCTGGACCAGGATGGAGACCTGGACATCATCACCGGGAATCTCGGGCTGAACACCCGCCTCCAAGCCAGTGCTGAAGCACCGCTCCGCTGTTTCGCCGCCGACTTTGACAAGAACAATACACTGGACCCGATCATGGCCTTTTACGAAGATGGCAAGCTCTACCCCCTGGTCCAGAAGGAAGTGTTGCACAAGCACATGCCTGTCCTGAAAAAGCGATTGCTGTATGCAAAGGATTATGCACATGCCACCATGGACAAGGTCTGGCCACAAGAAGACCTGGATGCTTCCCTCAACCTGTTCATCCATACCCTGGAAACCTGTTGGTGGGAAAACAAGAACGGGTCTTTCACCCAACGGTCCTTGCCCATCCAGTCGCAGATCGCTCCGGTGCAGGGAATCGTGGTCTCCGACCTGAATGATGATGGGTATCCCGACATCCTCCTGGCCGGCAACCGTCATGGCATGGAAGTCGAGACCAACCCCTGTAATGCATCGAATGGTACTTTCCTGGCGGGTGATGGAAAAGGCGGGTTCACCTGGATCAACAATACAAGAACGGGGATCTGGATCTCCGGTGAAGCACGTGATCTGGCGCTGTTGCGCGGGCCCAAAGGGAAAAAAATCCTGGTGGCCAGCAATAAGAACGGGCCGATACAGGTCTTTCAGCGCAAGTAACCCGATCGCCATCCATAAGAAAAGGGGCCATTCTGCCGAATGGCCCCTTTTTTCAGTCATGCAACAGAGGGTCAGAGGGTCCCTCTCACCTCCTGTTCACGCTCTATGGCTTCGAAAAGGGCTTTGAAATTCCCCTTGCCAAACGATTTTGCGCCCTTGCGCTGGATGATCTCATAAAACACAGTCGGCCGATCCTGGACGGGTTTGGTGAAGATCTGCAGAAGGTACCCATCTTCATCCCTGTCCACCAGGATATTCAGGCGCTGCAGATCCTGAATGTCCTCATCGATCTGACCGACCCTGTCCAGGACATCTTCATAATAGGTATCCGGCACATAGAGGAAGTCTACCCCATGCTTGCGCAAGGTATCTACGGTAAACAGGATATCATCCGTGGCCAGGGCAATGTGCTGAACGCCAGCAGCCCGATAGAAATCCAAATACTCTTCAATTTGCGATTTCTTCAAACCTTTGGCCGGTTCGTTGATCGGAAATTTGATATATCCATTGCCATTGGACACCACCTTGCTCATCAGTGCCGTGTATTCTGTGGCGATATCCTTGTCATCAAAGGTGATGAGCAACTTGAAGCCCAATACATCCTGGTAGAACTTCACCCATCGGTTCATCTCTCCCAGTTCGACATTTCCCACACAATGATCCACATATTTTAACCCGACCGGTTGAATCGGAAATTCGTTGGACCGGGCTTCATACCCAGGTAGAAAAACGCCCTTATAGTCTGTGCGCGCAACCAGCATGTGGATGGTCTCCCCATAGGTGTGAATGGCGGACAGGCAGACCTCCCCATCCTGATCCTGCACGGTATGGGGTTCCAGGGCCGGTTTGGCTCCTCGTTCGACAGCCGCAGCAAAGGATCGTGATGAATCATCCACCCATAAGGCCAAGACTTTGACCCCATCCCCATGTGCCGCGACATGTTTTGCCACTTCATGTTCGGGGCGCAGTGCGCTGGTCAGGACAAATCGGACCTTCCCCTGTTCAAGCACATAGGATACGGTGTCTTTGTGCCCTGTCTCCGGCCCGCGATAGGCGGTCCACTTGAACCCGAAGGTCGCCTGGTAATAGATGGCTGCCTGTTTGGCATTCCCGACGTAGAACTCGATATAATCCGTCCCTTTGATCGGAAAGGTATCTGTATGGGTTGCAGTGGTTGGTTGAACCTGTGTTTGCATGGTATAGGTCAGTTAGGTTATTCCAGGTTTAGGTTATCGTTTCAGCCAGCTGAGATAGTAGTCCTGATCCTCTATCCCGGCAGCCTGCCGGGTCATCAGCAGGGGCCTGAATGTATCCACCATGACGGCCAGCTCCCCGGTCTCCCTGGCGCCGATACTCTTCTCTACCGTCCCCGGGTGAGGGCCGTGTGGAATGCCGCCCGGATGAAGGGTGATCATCCCTTTTTCAACATGAGCCCGGCTCATAAAGTCGCCATCCACATAGTACAGCACTTCATCGCTGTCGATATTGCTATGGTTGTAGGGTGCCGGAATGGCCAGGGGGTGATAGTCGTAGAGTCGAGGTACAAATGAACAGATCACGAACTGATGGCCATCGAAGGTCTGGTGAACCGGTGGTGGCTGGTGTACCCGCCCCGTGATGGGCTCAAAGTTGTGGATGGAGAACGCATAAGGATACACATACCCATCCCAGCCGATCACATCAAAGGGATGACTGAGGTAATGATAGGGGTACAGCTTGTCCTGTTTCTTGATGGTCAGCAAAAAGTCACCCTGTTCATCATGGGTCTCCAGTTCAGAGGGCTTACGGATATCCCGTTCACAGAAAGGGGCATGTTCATGCAGTTGACCAAACTGGTTGCGATATCGCTTTGGCGGGGTGATGGGTCCAGAGGATTCGACGATAAACAAACGGTTTGCTTCCGTCTGAAAACGGATCTGGTAGATCGTGCCTCGGGGAACCACCAGGTAATCGCCATATCCGAAAGGGAGGTTGCCATACATGGTGTGCAGGACCCCTTCTCCTTCATGGATAAAGATGACCTCATCGGCATCTGCATTCTTGAAGAATGTGTCGGTCATGGATTTACGGGGTGCCGCCAGAATGATCTTGCAGTCGGCATTCACCAGAACGGGCACCCTGCTTTCCAGATAATGGTCGCGCGGGGCCACCTGGAATCCCATCAGGCACCGGTGTTTCAGTTGTCTGTCCTCAACCACCTCCGGCTTGATATCGACCGGATCTCCGACCTGGACGATCTGGGTAGGTGGATGAGTATGATAAAGCAGGGAATACAAGTCATTGAATCCCTCCGTCGAGAATAACTGTTCGTGGTACAGTGACCCGTCCGGCTTGCGGAACTGGGTATGCCGCTTGGGCGGAATTTTTCCGAGAGAATGATAGTGCATGCAACCAGCTTTGATCCAAAGATACCGTGATTTCATGATTCCTCCGGTTGCAAAGGAACCAAAGTGTCAGTCCTGCGTACATTCATGCATTGGATTCAGAACATGATCGAAGCGCAGCCGAATACAACCGAATTGTCAGATCAGACCAGCTGGCCCAGCCTTTTTTGGTGGTGGGTGGCCATTTGTGTCGGTGTATGGGTGATCGCCGGATGGTTTGACTGGTATCAGCATCATCACGCCCGGTCCAATATGCGGGAGAGCCTTGAATCCTGGATCCAGGTCCAGGAGGGCCGGATCGATGAACTGGCCAGCGAGGAACTGATCATCAAGACCTATCTGCTGGACAAGCAACAAATGCCAGCGCCGATTTATTCGGCCTTTACCGAACGGATGGTCAGAATGGCTGAACTGCCTTTTTCCCTGTTTTACACACTGCATGACTCTCTGATCTATTGGAACAGGGGCATTCCAGGCGTTGATGCTGTGGCTTTGCCCGAGCTCACCGGCACGCGTCATCTGATCCCCCTGGCCGATGGCTGGTATCTGCCAGAGCACCGCCCTATCTCCGACTCGGTCAACTTGTATGCCCTGATCCCGGTCAAACACACCTATTCTACCGAAGGCCCCCTCCTCCACCCCGGCTTTCCGGCTGATCCGGACATTCCCGGCGAAGTGGAAGTGGTCCGGCAGGTCACCTCACATTCCATCCAGTTGAGGGATGGGACTGTGCTGGGATATCTGGATTTCAGTCGCACACGCAATTCCCTTCCCCGGGAATACATCTCCCTCATACTCTTCCTCCTGGCTGCCCTGATCACGGCTTCCATCGCACACATGATGGCCTCCTGGATGATCCGGCACAATCGCAGTCCCTGGGGGCCCATCCTCTTCCTCGGCACCTTGTTCGGTTTGCGCTTCCTGTCCCTGGCCCTGGATTTCACCGGCCACTTCCAGCAATTGGAATTGTTCCGTCGATCCATGGACAATCCGCTCCTGAGTCATTCGATCGGAGACCTGCTGATCAATATCACCCTGCTCCTGTGGATCATTATTTTCTTCTACAGGGAATTGCCCATGCCGGATTTTTCGGGATATCCCGAACGACGGAAATGGATGATCGCCTTTCTGAACTACCTGGCGATCGCCTGTGGATTGCTGGCAATGATCCATCTCTTCCATATCCTGGTGATGGACAGTGACATCACCTTCCGGTTCGATGACATCTTCAACTTCAACACCTATAGTTTCCTGTCCCTGCTGGCCGTTCAACTGCTGTTGATCGCCCTGTTCCTGTATTCCTATCGCATCCTCCTCTTTATCAATCAGACCCGGCTGCCAAGGCTCAAGCGCCTGTCGGCCCTGAGTTTGGCGGGACTGCTCGGGATCCTCACCGGATTTCTCCTCGGGCTTCCCATCCCTGGCGGATGGATGATCGCCCTGCTCATCACCTATCTCCTGCTGTTTGAGTACTATGCCGATGTCCGGGCATCCAACCTCACCTGGATCATCCTGTGGATGATCCTGTTCAGCGGCCTGGCCTCCGGCTTTCTCTATCACTTCAACAACCAGAAGGTGGATGAGAAACTCGAGCACTATGCCTCCATCCTCATCGACCCCCATGATGCGGAATTGGAAGAACATCTCGAGGCGTTTGTGGCGCATGAGATCCCGGAGCCACGGATCTCGGCCACATTGAACACCCAATCCTATATCAAGCATTACTACACCTGGTCACGCGACCAGGTCTTGCCCGGACAGGAGGGTGATCCCGACCGTTGGCAATGGCGGTTCAATACCACCACCTATCAATACGAGATC
>JAUIEA010000004.1 GCA_030429045.1 Bacteroidia bacterium
TGGAGAATGGACCTTCCCCATGCGCCTTATCTGATGATGATCGCAGTCGGCGATTTTGCCGTTATTCGAGATACCTGGCAAGGCATCCCCCTGGAATATTATGTCGAACATGATTTTGCAGGCGATGCAAAGGCCATCTTTCCGGATGCTTCCTCCATGCTCAGTTTTTTCTCGGATTATGTCGGAGTGGCCTACCCCTGGTCAAAGGTCGGGCAGATCATCGTACGCGATTATGTATCGGGTGCGATGGAGAATACCACCGCGATCGTATACAGTGAATCCATCCAGAAGACTGCAAGGGAATTGATCGATGAGATGCGGAATGAGCAGGTGTGTGCCCATGAGATCATCCATCAGTGGTTCGGGGATCTGGTCACCTGTGAGCAGTGGTCCCAGACCGTGCTCAATGAGGGGTTTGCCAATTATGGGGAATACCTCTGGTTTGAGTTCAAATATGGTCGGGATGAGGCAGAGTTGCACCGGCAGGGCGAGTTTGGTGGATACCTGAGTGAACTGCGCCGCAAACGGCATCCCCTGGTGGACTATCATTATGACCATCCGGATGACATGTTTGACGCCCATTCCTATAACAAGGGAGGCATGGTGTTGCACATGCTGCGTGACCTTCTGGGTGAATCCACTTTCCGGGTGGGCCTGACCCGGTATCTGGAAGACAACGCCTATGATGCGGTAGAGATCCATCATTTGCGACTGGCCATGGAAGCTGCTTCCGGCCAGGACCTGAACTGGTTTTTCGATCAATGGTATTTTCAACCCGGACATCCTAAAGTGGAGTGGGATTGGCACTATAACCCGTCGTCTCAAACCCTGACGGTTCGCACCACCCAACAACAGGATCCTGCTGAAAATGCGCCGGTATATCGATTGCCTACGGAGATCGTAGTTCTGCTCTCCCGCGACCGGCAACTCCGTTTTCCACTGACCCTGGATGAAAGGGAACAGTTTTTCACCTTCCAGGTGGAAGAGGAGCCGGTGTTGGTCGACCTCGATCCGGACCGGGTATTGATCATGGAACAGGAACGAGCTGAGTGGACCCCACGGGGGTTGCAGGCCTATTGGCGTATGCAACCTTCTGCCTGGGTCCGCCTGGAGCTTCTCGACCAGTTGGGTCCGAATGTCCGGTCATTGGAACCCTATCCCTGGCAAGATGCCCAATGGCAGGTGAGGGCAATGGCTCTGGATCAGATAGAAGCGATTGACGAAACCCTTCGAAACGAGTTGATCCGGATCAGCGTGGAAGACCCTCATTCTGACCTTCGTGCCCGGGCGACTGCCATGCTGGCCGAGCAGGAGTTTCCAGAAAAGCAACAATTCCTCTTGAACCTGATCAATACTGACCCGGCTTATCCAGTGGTGGCCACAGCGCTACATGTCCTCATGAGTCTGGATGCGGAATCTGCAAAGACAGCCATGCGTCCTTTGGAGGCGGATACCTCATTGACCAATATCCTCATCCTCAGCAGCCTGTATGCACGAATGGAGGACCCGGGGCATATCGAATACATCCTGCAGCATTGGGACAGGGTAAACGGGTTCGCCCGTATGGGATTTACCAAGAGCTACGTGGACCTGGCCCGACGAGGGGATGAACAGGTCATAGACGAGGCCATTGCCCGTCTGACCGAGGAGGCCGGATCGACTTCCTGGACGACCCTGCGTCGCTATGCAGCCTTCCGGGCCCTGGCAGTATTTCGTCAGCATCTGTTGAACCAGGATCCTGTCCGGGCAGAAGTCATCAAGAAAAACCTGGACGCCGTAAAGGCTGGGGAAACGGACCCGGGATTGTTGCGGTACTACAACAATTACTAACGGCGCCCGTGACGATCTACCCTTGACAGACAACCCCTGATAGCATGACCCCATTTCCCATTGAGACGCCGCGATTATTATTGGTGCCAGCCCAGGCTGTTCACCTCCAGGCCGCCCTGGTCGGGCGGGAAGAGCTGGAGCGATATATCGGCTTTGCTGTCCATCCGCAATGGACGGAATTCGGCACGGACCCGTTGGCATTTGCCCTGGAGCGATTGCGGGCCAGTGAGCAGGATGCAGGCTGGTGGACCTGGTTTCCCGTCCTCAAAACAGAAGAACGGATCATCGGCACCTGTGGCTATAAGGGTTTGCCCAATGAGGCCTCGCAAGTCGAGATCGGATATGAGATCGCACCTCCTTACCGGGGCCAGGGACTGGCCACGGAGTGTGCCCGGGGGCTGGTCGAACGGGTCCGGCAGATGGAGGTCATTTCTGGTGTATTGGCCCATACCCTTGCTGCAGAGAATGCGTCTGTGGCCATCCTCCGCAAACTGGGATTCACAAAGACCGGAGAATTGAATGATCCGGATGATGGCCTGGTATGGTCCTGGTTGATTGATCTGGAGCGATAGTCCTTTCTGGGTTGCCAATTTGTCCTACCGGATCAATAGAAAAGCCGGCCCGTGACACGGGCCGGCTTTTTCAGGATGAGTTAGACTTTCCTGCTTTACGCCTTCAGTCGTGACTGAAGTTCGGTGTCAAGCGCATCAAGGAATTCCTCTGTGGTCAGATAATGATCGGTGGTGACAGACTTTGCACCATGGATGCAAACGGCCAGGTCCTTGGTCATCTTACCACTCTGGACAGTGTCAATGCAAACTGACTCCAGCGTTTCAGAGAAGCGAATGAGGTCCTGGTTATGATCCAGTTTTCCGCGGTGGGCCAGGCCACGAGTCCAGGCAAAGATGCTGGCGATGGGGTTGGTACTGGTCTTTTTTCCCTGCTGGTGCATGCGATAGTGCCGGGTGACCGTACCATGCGCAGCCTCCGCTTCGACTGTTTTACCATCCGGAGTGATCAAGACACTGGTCATGAGGCCAAGGGAGCCAAATCCCTGGGCGACCGTGTCACTTTGGACATCCCCGTCATAGTTCTTGCATGCCCAGACAAAATTGCCATTCCACTTGAGCGCAGCGGCAACCATATCATCGATGAGGCGATGTTCGTAAGTGATGCCGGCAGCGTCGAATTTTCCTTGGAATTCGGTTTCATAGATCTCCTGGAAGATATCCTTGAAACGACCATCATATTTCTTGAGGATGGTATTCTTGGTACTCAGATAAAGGGGCCACCCTTTGCTCAGTGACATGTTGAAACATGACCGGGCAAAACCGCGGATACTTTCGTCTGTATTGTACATCGCAAGGGCCACTCCGTCACCTTCGAAGTTATACACTTCGAATTCCTGGTTGGTGCCATCTTCTCCCTCAAACTTGATGGTCAGCTTTCCCTTACCCTTGGTCAGGAAGTCGGTCGCCTTATACTGGTCGCCGAACGCATGACGTCCGATACAGATCGGAGCTGTCCAGTTGGGGACCAGTCGGGGAATATTGGTGCAGACAATGGGTTCGCGAAATACAGTTCCCCCCAGAATGTTCCGTATGGTTCCATTCGGGCTTCTCCACATTTTTTTAAGTCCAAATTCTTCCACCCGAGCCTCATCGGGGGTGATGGTGGCGCATTTAATGCCAACGTTGTACTTTTTGATGGCCTCCGCAGCATCCACGGTGACCTGGTCATTGGTCTCATCGCGGTGTTCCATTCCGAGATCATAGTATTTGATATCGATATCCAGGTATGGAAGAATGAGCTTCTCCTTGATAAAAGACCAAATGATCCGGGTCATTTCGTCACCATCCAGTTCAACAACGGGATTGGCTACTTTGATTTTTGACATTTTGTAGGGGTTATTTCCAGAAAGGCCCAAATATAAGGGCTTTTTCAGGGGGAATCGTGTGGGGTGTGGCGACAATTCACAAGAAAACGCACCTTTGGGGGGTGGGACCTTCCAGCATCATATCCTTTCAGGATCTACCCAAGATCGAGTTGCATGTCCATCTGGACACTTCCCTGAGTTTGGCGAATGTCCAGGGCTTGCATCCAGGACTGTCCCGGGCGGATTATCTCAGGGAATATGTGGCACCGGAAGTGTGCCGGGATCTCACAGACTTTCTCCGGTATCCGGCCTCTGCCATTGCCTTGTTGCAGACCAGGGAAAACCTGGAAAGGGCCCTTCTTCAACTGGTCAGAGAGATGGCATTAGATGGGGTGATCTATACCGAGATCCGGTTTGCACCTCTCCTGCATACGACACAGGGGATGACGGGTGAAGCAGTGGTGAGCACGCTTTGTCTGGCTGCAGAACGGGCAGAACAGGAGACGGGAGTGGTTACGCGATTGATCCTGTGCACGCTGCGCCATAATCCAGTGGAGCACAGTATGGAAACCGTCGAATTGGCGCTGGCATTTCGCGACCAGGGGGTGGTTGGTCTGGACCTTGCCGCAGATGAAGGATTTTCTCTGAACGCACACATTCCGGCATTCCGAAAGGCAGCTGAAAACCACCTGCCCTGCACGGCTCATGCAGGAGAGGCAAGAGGCCCGGCAAGTGTGAGTGAAGCCCTGGAATTTCTGGGCACCCGCCGAATCGGACATGGGGTGAGAAGTATAGAGGATCCCCGATTGGTGCAGTTCCTTGCACAACATCGCATCCACCTGGAGATCTGTCCGAGCAGTAATCTCCAGACAGGTGTCTTTCGGAAAATGACCGAGCACAGTATTGATCAGCTGTATCAAGGAGGGGTTTCCCTTTCGATCAATACCGATGGCCGGGGGTTGACCCAAACGACGTTGAGCCGGGAATATGCATTGGTCGCCCAGGCGTTTGGATGGCAGAGCCACGACTTCCTGGTGATGAACAGGATGGCTTTGCAGGCGGCATTTATTTCTCCGGAGAGAAAGGATCAGATCCGACCCAGACTGGAAGCGGGGTATGATGTATTGGGTGCGTGATAGCCATTGGACAAATCGTCCTCGCTCATTATAATCAGGAGAATCCAGTAACTTGAAGGAAAGTTCTCCCACCATGAATCCAGTAAAACAATTGATGCTTACCGGAATAGTTGCCAGCTTCCTGATGTGTGGCCATAGCCAGGAAGTGACCTGGTCAGATCCCATACCGGTGGCGACCTCCAGCTATGGGCACTCCGGACCACGCATTGTCGTCAACGGGGATGGAGATCCCGTGATTCTCTGGTCGTACGAAGCACTGCACAAGATCTACCTGAGCCGGTATGAGCAGGGACAGATGACTACGCCCAAACAGATCAATCCGATCGGCACCCAGTATTTCGGGGCGACCTGGGCAGGCCCTGAACTGACGGCCTTTGGTCAGGATGTCTATGTTGTCGGCAAGGAACAACCGGAAAATGAAACCGGCGTCAGTATGTTTCATTCTGCAGACGGGGGGGTGACATTCATTCAGAAGAGTGATGTCGATTGGGCATTGGGTGATAACCTCAGCCGCTTCCCGGATGTAGCAGCCGGACCTGCCGGACAGGTGTGGGTCGGGTTTATGCGCTTCGAATCCGACTTTTCCGGAGCGCGCTATGTCGTGTCCCGAAGTACGGACTATGGGGTGTCATTCAGTGAAGATGTCAATGCATCCTCGGAGATCATCGAAGGAGAAGCCTGTGACTGTTGTGCTGCTCAACTAGCTGTGGATGATGAAAAGCTGGCGATGATCTATCGGAACAATGACCAGAACATCCGGACGATCTGGGCGGGCATTTCTACGGATGAGGGAGAGACATTTCCAGAAGGATATGAGGTTGACCAAACCGGAAGTTTTTTTGCCTCCTGTCCGGCTACTGCTCCGGATGGGTACTGGGCGGGCAATCGGTTGATCTCGACATTCCGGGCGGCCCCGGGCGGCCGAGAACGGGTCTTTTTTTCAGTGTTTGACCTGGATAGCCAGAAGGTGGTTCTTCATCAGTATCTGTCCAATTCACCGGAGAGTCAACTGGTCCAGGATCATCCCCGGATCACGGGTAATCAGGATACGGTATTCCTGATCTGGGAGGAGTCCTATGCGGGTGACCTGGATATCAAATACCGATTGTCCACTACCGGGCCGGAAGGCCTGGTGACCGCCGAGACCAAGACCCTCAATCCCTCTACAAGTGGCAATCAATTGCGTCCCGACGTGCATTTTGCAAATGGTCGTTTGCACGCCGTCTACCAGGACAAGGTGACCAATCGGGTGATCTATATCGCAGGAGATATTGAGTCTGTGAATTCGCTGGATCCCGGTCCGTCCCTCCAGACGATCCAATTCAGCCCCAACCCGACAACGGGTATGCTGCAATTTCCTAACAGTCTGGAGGTACGACGGATACAAGTGATGGATCTGTTCGGAAGGGTCGTTTGGGACCGGCAATTTGATCAGAATCCAGGCGCCGTGGATCTAACTTCGATCGGATCTGGTTCGTTCCAGGTGGTCATTTGGGAGAATCAAAAACGAGCTGGCGCAGTGGGGCGATTGATCATTGTGGAGTAATCGGCAGTGATGCCTCGCACTGATGTGAGTTATCAGGCTTCATCCTCTGGAAACCACAGTTCCCCGCCCCGGAAGACGGTCCCTTTAAACAGGGCAACCATCTTTCCTTTCTGGTTCATTACCTCTACGCGATACACACCGGTCTTTCGGCCCAGGTTATCCTCGGTGGCGATGGCCGTCAGGGTATCGTCCACCTGGACGGGTCGCAGGTGTGAAATCGAAGTTTCGATGGACACTGCCTTGATGCCATGGCCATTGGATGCAAATGCGAGCGCGCTATCTGCCAGGGAATAGGAGATGCCTCCATGGGCGATGAAAAATCCATTGACCATTTCTTCGCGCACAGTCATTCGCAGTGTACAGTGGCCGGGACCTTCTTCCATGCGTTCGATGGCCAGCCATTGACTGAAGGCATCGCCGTTCATCATCTCATCGACCACCCGGGTGGCGAGTGGTTTTTTCGGTTCACTGGGCATATCAGATGTTTTCTTCCGGGTAGAAGCGTTCTCCATTCTGGGCGAGAGAGCGGAGAAGGGGGCTACACCGGTATCGTGGATCGTGGTACGAGTTGAAGAGGCGATCCAGACGGGATTCGCAGGTGGCGATCCCCCATTCATCGGCCCAGCGCAATAAGCCTTTCGGGTAGTTGACCCCGAGTGTCATGGCCTGATCGATATCGTCGCGCGAAGCTACCTGATAATACAGGGCATCTGCGGCTTCATTGATGAGCATGACCACCACACGCTCACACAGTCGCCTCATTTTTTCTGAATCGGGTGCTTCCACTTTTACGGTTGAGGCATCGGCTTCAGGGCGGTAGTCATAAAATCCACGGCCAGACTTGCGGCCGAGCCAACCGGCATCTACCAGCCGGCGCTGGGTAAAGGAAGGTTGGTATCTGGGTTCATAATAGCAGGCGCTCCAAACGGATTCGGTGACTGCATAATTGACATCATGACCGATGAAATCCATAAGTTCAAAGGGTCCCATTCGAAATCCTCCGATCTCCTTCAGTGCGGCATCGATCTCCTCTTTTGTGCCGAGGCCCTCTTCAAGCAGACGAATGGATTCACTGTAAAATGGCCGGGCGATGCGGTTGACGATAAAGCCGGGGGTGTCTTTGGCCAGGACCGGAAATTTACCCCAGGTGATCATCAGCTGGTGCAGGGTGGATGGCAGTGCTGCATCTGTTTGCAGAGCCGGTATGATCTCCACCAGTTTCATCAGGGGTGCCGGGTTGAAAAAGTGGAGTCCGATCACCCGTTCCGGATGTTCACAGGCTGCGGCGATCGAGGCGATGGACAGCGAGGAAGTATTGGTCGCCAGGATGGTGTCGACACTGACCAGCTTTTCCAACTCCTGGAATAGCGAGCGCTTGATGTCCAGGTCTTCGACGATGGCTTCGATGATGAGTCCGCAGTCGGCCAGGCCATTCAGGGATTCGGCATAGACATGACGGTCCTGGATAGCTGTCGATTCCTGGGCAGTCATGCGGCCTTTTTCCACCAGCCTGTTCAGGATCTTTGTCAGATGATCACTTGATCGAGTCAGGGCCTCCTGTCGGGTATCATAGAGAACCACTTCGTGGCCTGCCGAAGCTGCGATCTGAGCAATTCCTGAGCCCATGGCTCCACTACCAATTATTCCAATACGCATCATCCTGTTCTTTGTGACAAATGTACGGCATCCCCGGGTGTCAGCCGGGAAAGCGTTCGCCGATGGGGATGCCATCTATTTTGAAGGTGAGTCGATGCAGGGGGGAGGGTCCCCGGAGGAGGATGGCTTCGCGATGTGCGCGGGTCGGATAGCCCTTATTCTCCAGCCAGTGATAATCGGGATGCTGTTCATGGGCCGCAGTCATCCAGGCGTCACGATGGGTTTTCGCCAGGATGGAGGCCGCAGCAATAGGTTTGTACTTGCCATCACCTCCGACAATGCACGTGTGGGGGATGCCCAGGTAGGGTTTGAATCGGTTCCCGTCGATCAGGAGGTGTTGTGGTCTCAGTGCCAGGGCGTCGATGGCCTTATGCATGGCCCGGATGGAGGCTTGCAGGATATTGATCTCATCGATCTCAGTGGGTGTGCACATGGCTACCGCCCAGGCGAGTGCTTTCTGCTCTATGATTGGCCGGAGCATTTCCCGGTCCGCTTCACTCATTTGCTTGGAATCCTGGAGCAGAGGATGATGCCAGCGAGTGGGGAGGATCACGGCAGCTGCGAAGACCGGTCCGGCCAGGCAACCCCGTCCGGCTTCATCGCATCCGGCTTCCCTGAGGGCTTTTGAATAGCTGCTCCGTAATGCCATCCGGCAAAGGTAGGTTGCCGGGAGTTCACCGGATGGCAAATTAGAAAGCCATTAGATTGAAGTGAGAACGGGTTCCATCCACAACCGTGAGAGGTGTAGTTCCGTTATTTTCCGTTGGCAAAAATGAATACACATGGAGTTAGGACATCAACATAAGTTATTTGCACACTGGCGGAAGGATATTCCTGCGGGTATAGTTGTATTTCTGGTGGCGTTGCCACTGTGTCTGGGTATTGCCCTGGCATCCGGGGCACCTTTGATGTCTGGATTGATCACCGGCATTATTGGCGGGATCGTTGTTGGCGGTTTAAGTGGATCTGCATTGAGTGTTTCGGGACCTGCGGCAGGCTTGGCAGTGATCGTCCTGGATTCCATAGCCTCGTTGGGGTCATTTGATGCCTTCCTGGCTGCAGTCGTTCTTGCCGGTGTATTTCAGGTCATTCTCGGTTATCTCAAGGCCGGGATCATCGGTCTCTACTTTCCGGTGTCCGTGATCAAGGGCATGCTGGCTGCAATCGGGATCATCCTGATCCTGAAACAGATACCCCATTTCCTGGGTATGGATATGGATGCCTTCGGAGAAATGAGTTTTCGGGGCACTGATGGCCGGAATACGTTTGAAGAACTGATCTATGGATTCACACACATCCACCAGGGGGCCCTCATCATTGGTATTGTCGCACTGGTAACCATGTTGGGGTGGGATAATTATATCAAAAAATGGATTCCATCCCTGGGTCTGATCCCAGGGGCGTTGCTGGCGGTGATCCTGGGTATTGTGATCCGGCAACTCATGGCGACGGCTGGTCCTGGAATGGAGATCGGGATGGAGCACGCCGTCCAGATTCCAATACCTGCACCAGGTGAGGGTCTGACCAGTCTGCTGACATTCCCGGATTGGTCTGCATTGTCTTCCATGGAAACCTGGAAGGTTGCCCTGGTCATTGCCATCATTGCCAGTCTGGAGACCTTACTAAGTGTAGAAGCGGTCGACAAACTGGATCGCCACAAGCGGCATACCCCGTTGAACCGGGAAATGAAAGCACAAGGTGTCGGTAATTTTCTCAGCGGTCTGGTCGGTGGTCTCCCCATGACGGCCGTTATTGTCCGAAGCAGCGCCAACGTCGAAGCCGGGGCTGAAAGCAAGGTTTCTGCCATTGTCCACGGGCTGTTGCTTGCAGGCTGTGTGATCGGATTGCCCCATCTGCTCAACCTGATCCCGTTGTCTGCGCTGGCGGCCATTCTGTTGGTCATCGGATTCAAGCTGACCAAGCCAGCGCTGTACCGGTCTCAATTGAGAAACGGGATCCGTCAATTCCTTCCCTTTATCACGACCATCGTTGCAGTCCTGCTGACAGATCTGCTGACCGGTATCATGGTGGGGATGTGCGTCGGTATCTTTTATGTCCTGAAAACGAATTACAAGACACCTTACTTCTATCATGAGGAGGCCCACCCGGATCGGGATGGTCATAAGGTCATCAAGCTGGTCTTGTCCGAACATGTCTCCTTTCTCAATAAGGCGAGTCTCCAGTTGACCCTGGACCACCTGCCTGAAAACAGTGATGTGATCATTGATGGCAGCCAGTCCAAAGAGATCGACTTCGATGCCGTACGGTTGATCCATAATTTCAAAGAAATGGCCCGGGATAAACAGATCACTCTGGAGTTGATCGACATCCCTGACTAGTGCGGCGACCTGCATTCGTATTACGTCAGGACACAGTGTTAACGAGAATGCAAAGCAGTACAGGACAATCATCGTGAGATTCATTTTGGACGGATCACTGGATTACGGCCCGACACCCATCCGCGGATATTCAGTTGATTCTATTGAGGATCAGGCTGATGGGTGCTTGCTTTGATTGTTATTTTCGAAAGTGATAGAATTTTTTTCTATGTTTAGCGAACATGGGAAAAATACAAGCCTGGGCATCTACACTTTCACTGAAGAATTTTCGCGGTGACCTGTTTGGGGGTCTGACTGCGGGAATCGTGGCGCTGCCGCTTGCGCTGGCTTTCGGAGAGCAGACCGAGCTGGGTGCCATTGCCGGTCTCTATGGTGCCATCGCCCTGGGGATCATCGCTGCCCTGTTCGGTGGCACGTTTACCCAGATCAGTGGTCCGACAGCACCCATGACCGTGGTATCTGCTGTTGTGATCACGGAAGCACTCCAATACACAGGAAGTCTTGAAGCGGGCATTCCATTCATTTTCGCCACCTTTTTTCTGGCGGGGATCATGGAAAGCCTGATGGGGGTGTTCAAGCTGGGAAAATATATTCGGTTCATTCCCTATTCTGTGGTTTCCGGCTTCATGAGCGGGATCGGGTTGATCATTATCATCACCCAGTTATTTCCATTCCTGGGCGTACATGCTCCTTCCGGTGGACCACTGGGCACATTCCGTGCCCTGCATGAAATACCCGAGGCCTTCAACTTCTGGAGTGTCCTCATCGCCATCGCCACCATCGTCATCATTTACGGATTCCCGCGGGTCACCAGGAAGGTGCCTTCCGCCCTGGTTGCACTGATCGTCCTGACACTCGTGACCTATTTCTTTTTCAAGCCGGATGTGATCCTTCAACTGGATTCGGAGGGTCCGATACCGGTCGGACTGCCCAAGATCCAACTTGGATTGTTTGCTGTATTTGCAGATTGGGAGCACTGGCTGCATATTTTTGAATATGCCCTTACCCTGGCCTTTCTGGGTGGGATCGATTCATTGCTCACCTCTGTGGTGGCCGATAACATGACCAAAACCCGACATGACAGTGACCAGGAACTGATCGGCCAGGGATTGGGCAATATGGGTGCGGCTCTGATCGGCGGCCTGCCCGGGGCCGGCGCTACGATGCGGACGGTCATCAATATCCGTACCGGAGGGAAAACCCGGATCTCAGGGTTGGTTGCCGGTGTTTTTCTGGTGGTCGTCCTGCTTGGACTAGGGCCTGTTGTGGGTCATGTCCCCAATGCCGTGTTGGCCGGTATCCTGATCACGGTGGGCATCGGGATCATCGATTATAAAGGAATGCGCCATTTGTCCAAGATCCCCAAGGCAGATGCGATCGTGATGATCATCGTCTTGCTGTTGACCGTATTCGTGGACCTGCTGGTCGCGGTAGCTGCAGGGATGGTCATGGCCGCCATCCTTTTCATGAAGAATATTTCGGATGTCATTGAGAATAAGGCCTACTCTTCACCCCTGCAGGACTTTGCCCGTGAACAGACCTGGACGGATGAGAAAAACTTCCTTGAGAAGTATGGTCAACACGTCTATATCAAACACCTGGATGGACCACTCTTTTTCGGCTTTGCCACCCGATTCAAACAAATGGTGGAGGCCCTGCCATCCGTGCGCTATGTGGTCATCCGGATGGACCGGGTGCCCTATGTCGATCAATCCGGCCTGTATGCATTGGAAGAGGCTGTTCAGGGATTACTGGATCGGAATATTCGGGTCTCCTTTACAGGCTTGCACGGTCAACCCAAGGACATGCTGGAAGGGATCAACCTGGTTCCCGGACTGGTGAGTACGAAAAAATGTTTCCCTGATTTCAATTCCTGCGCCAACTGGATCCTCGACGAATTGAACAATGCGCCGGCTGATGAGAAAGGTCTGATGGGCATATTCGGGAAATGTGAACACCGGGCATCCCTCATCCTGATGCTGTATATTTGATCCATGATCCGAGCAAAAGGATTGACCTATCAATATTCCGGTGGATCCCTGATGTCCTTCCCGGATATTCAATGTGAGGCAGGTGATCAACTGTTGATCCTCGGTGAATCCGGATCAGGCAAAACCACGCTACTGCAAATCCTTTCCGGGCTGCGACAACCCCAGACTGGTTCGGTCAGCATTCACGGGACCGACCTGCAGGCGGTTCCCCGAAGGAAACAGGACCAGTTTCGCGGAAAGCATGTTGGGCTGGTTTTTCAGACACCCCATTTTCTGCAGGCCTTGAATGTGGAGGAGAATGTAGCCCTGGCACAGCGACTGGCGGGTCAGAAGATCGATCTGCCAGAAGTTCGTGATCTGCTGGAGCGATTGGGTTTGGCCCACCGGATCCATGCCTATCCCCGTCATTGCAGCCAGGGTGAACAGCAGCGCATTTCCCTGGCCAGGGCCTTGATCAATCAACCGGATATCCTGCTGGCAGATGAGCCGACCAGCGCATTGGACGACCGCCATTGCCTGGAGGTGTGCGGATTGTTGGAGGCACATGCCTCGGAAAGTCGTTCGGCATTGATCATCGTCACCCACGACCAGCGAATAAAGGATCGGATTCCTCACACCATTACCCTGGAACGCCATGTATAGCCTCTGGTTGAGCTGGAAACACCTGGTGTACAAGCCGGCCCAGTTGACCCTCAATCTGGTCTTGCTGGCCCTCAGCACTGGGTTGATCGCCGGGGTCTTCCTGTTTGACAGGATGATCACCGAACGACTGGATCGGAACCTGGCCGGTATTGACCTGGTGATCGGTGCCAAGGGCAGTCCACTCCAGTTGATCCTGTCCGGGATGTACCACCTGGATGTGCCAACTGGAAACATATCCCTGCAAACCGCGAAGCCCTTCCTTCGACCCGGGCATCCGTTGATCAGCCGGGCTGTTCCGCTGTCCTTGGGCGACAGTTATCAGGGGTATCGCATTGTCGGGACCGATACCGCTTTCTATGCCTTGTATGACCTGGAATTAGCCGTTGGGAGTCAACAGAAAGCGGCCATGGATATTGTCGCCGGAGCCGGTGTGGCCAGGGCCCTGGGTTTAACGATCGGCCAAACCTTTCAAAGTGTTCATGGACTGGACGACAATGAAGACCTGATACACGAGGATGGTCCGGGATTCCGGATCGTCGGCATTCTTCAACCCAGCGGTTCGGTTGCTGATCAACTGTTGCTGACACCACTGGAAAGTGTGTGGCTGGTCCATGATCACGGCCATGGAGATCATGATCATGCTGCGGAAGACGAAGCTGAAGATCGGGAGATCACCACCTTGCTGATCCAATACAAGGTGCGGAATCATCTGACCTTGAACCTGCCCCGGAATATCAATGAAAATACGGACCTGATGGCGGCATCGCCGGCCATGGAAATGAATCGGCTCTATGCCCTGATGGGTGCTGGCACTGAATTATTACGCATCCTGGCCTGGATCATCCTGGCGGTTTCCGGGTTGAGCATTTTTGTGAGCCTCTACAGTTCGCTTCAGGCCCGCCGGTATGAACTGGCCCTTCTCCGCATGATGGGTAGTTCCCCCGGAGGCGTCTTCCGATTGATCGTCCAGGAAGGTTTTTTACTGGCATTTTTCGGCGGATTGCTCGGTCTTCTTTTTGCACATACTGGCCTGTGGCTGACCGGGCGATTTCTGGAGGAGGAATGGCATTACGCCTTTGATGCCTGGGTTTTCCTGCCCGAAGAGTTCTGGCTGTTTCTGGCTGTCCTGGGATTTGGTATCATTGCCGCTTTATTCCCGGCCTGGCAGGCGCGAAAAGTGGATATTGCCAGTACCCTGATCGGATGATCAGGGGCCATCTGCCTGAACAGGTCTCGTTGTCCGGTCAGGGGACTATTCTACTCCGTTAGCAATGATCAAAGGGGATTGCCAGATCCGCTCTGGAGTGTAAATCCGAATGAAATATATGCCCTGGGGGAGTCCGGCCAGGTCCAGATATCCGGATGACGGGTCGGGTTGAGGAGTGTGGATGACCCTGCCATGAGCGTCGATCAGCTGAAGGGAATGGAGCGGATTCCAATATGCATCATCCGTGGTTTTCAGGAAAATAAAATGCGATGCCGGATTGGGGTAGATCGTGAAGAAATGGCTGGGATGCTGATCATCCGTATGCACTGGTGGACCGGACAGGGTTTTTTCTTCCAGGGCAAGATGCCACCCGGGATTATTGCCATCTCCATGATAGGCACCCCGGTAGGTCCAGTCGCGATCTGTTCCATTAAAATCATGCTGGAAGGCTGTAAATGTCAGAAATGGATCATTGGGGATAATGGATCCTTTTAACGGACTGTTCAGGACCGGAAATACATTGATGGTGTTGAGATCGGAAGTCCCATCATGGACGAAGGTATTTGTGTTCATCATTGGAGCGCTTACATTTTCCGAGAGAAGCGCTGTATTTATTCCTGAACCCACAATACGGATCGGCGTGGCATGATCGGAAAAAACGGCATTTCCATAGATATACTTTTGGTAGGCAGGGTCAGTATCCATCAGGCGAATGCCCCAGCTTTGATCAGAGATGACGGTATTGTGAAAGACATGAATATTCCGGGGTTGAAAACCGTTGTGGCTCTGGAATGAAATGCCTCCACCACCAGCATGATTGAGGCAGATATTGTTGTAGAATGAAATATTCCCGGTGCCCTGAAAAAGTGATTCAACCGGATTTTGCCAGAAGAAATTTCCATAGATCTCATAGACATCATTTGCGCCATCTCCCGAGGCAGGAAAATTTCCCACCAGCAGATTGGGCCTGGCATTTCCGCCGGAATTGGCATTGTCCGATTTTGACCAGACGTTGTGACGAATAATGGTTTTACCATTGAGTGTCATGCCGGGAATATTTCGACTTCCCACGTTCTGGTGTTTGATCTGCATGTTATACCCGAGTGTATTGATCACGAGGTTGTATTCGATCAGGCCGTTGACGAAGGGGGCGGTGCCATCGGAATTTCCCAGGTACATACCCGTACCTGCCCCCACAATGTGGCAGTGTTTAATGACCCAGTCCCAGGTGGGACACTTGGTACTGATGCCTACCGTCTGTTGATCTCCTCCATGGCCAATAATGTGGATGCCGGCGATGGTCATATGGTGTGCCCAATTGCCAGCGGTGCCTTCTGCTTTGATGGCATCGATGTAGGGAATGCTTTTTCCATCGATGCTAAAATCATGTAATTCCACATAAGCCGACATTTTTATGCTGACGGTATTGCAACAGGCATTGCCGGTAAATACGGTTGCATCACCATCGCCAATAATGACGATGGGAGATTGTGGCGTTCCGACCAGATCAAAGATCTTCAGCTGACTGGAATAGATGCCCGGACTGAGAAGCAAGGTGTCACCGGCGATCAGATCGGCGACTTTTGCCGAATAATCTGCCGGGGTGGCATGAATGGGTTGGGCAATATTTTTTCCCTGAAGCAGAAGTACGCAAATCAAGAGGAACAGTTGTTTCATACAGGAGAAATCAAGGACATTATAAACGTAAAATTTACAAACTTTCCCTGACAATGCTGTCCTTGAGGTCTCTGCGAAATAATGGGGTGAATGAAAAAGGGCCGACACAATGTCGACCCTTCCAATAGCTCAGTAACGGCTGGTTGATTTTTCTTGATTGACGAGGCTGAATTATTGAAGCACTTTTGCGTTCATCAGTTCTTCGATTTCCTCTGCTTCAACGGGAATATGGCCCATCAGGTCGACCGGCTCATGGTCGGTGACCAGAATATCATTTTCGATGCGGATGCCGAATCCTTCTTCCGGGATATAAATGCCGGGCTCGCAAGTGAACACCATGCCTGCCTGGATGGGATCATAGCGGTGATTGCTGTCATGGACATCCAGACCCAAATGATGGGAAGTGCCATGCATGAAATACTTTTTATAGGCGGGCCAGTCGGGGTCCTGCTTCTTGATGTCGTCCTTGCTGATGAGGCCGAGACCAAGCAGTTCGCTTTCCATCAATTGACCCACTTCTTTCTGATAATCTGTGAGGTTGTTGCCAGGAACCAGCATGGTTGTGGCTTCCTTCATCACGCGCAATACCGCATTATAGACGGCCTTCTGCCGGTCGGTAAACGTCCCGTTTACCGGGATGGTCCGGGTGAGGTCAGCAGAATAGTTGGCGTATTCCGCCCCGAAATCCAGGAGGAGCAGTTCGCCATCCTGGCAAACCATATTGTTTTCGTTATAATGGAGGACACAATTGTTTTTTCCTGAACCGATGATCGGGTGGTATCCATGCCAGGCGCGATTGCGAATGAATTCATGACCGATCTCCGCTTCGATCTCATATTCCATCACTCCCGGCTTGACAAAGTTCAGCACTCTGCGAAAGGCCGTATTGGTGATGTCCATACAATGGCGCATGATCCCGATCTCGATATCGGTTTTGATCATGATCTGCTTTTTCAGGATGGGTTGTGCACGGTGGTATTTATGAGCCGGATATTTCGCCATCAACTCGCGGGCCATGCGGGTATCCCGTGATTCGACCTCTGGCTGAAAGCGATCATTTTCAGGAGTGTTGACATAAATTCTCTTTGCCAGGAGAATGAGCTCATGCATCACAGGTTCCATTTCATCCAGGAAATACACCTTTTCTATTCCCGACACTTTGCGTGCGTCTTCCTTGGTGTATTTATATCCTTCCCAGATGGAGATCTTCTCATTGGTACGCTTGATAAATGCCACTTCGCGAAACGCCTCCTTGATGCAATCGGGGAACAGGATCACGATGGCTTCAGGCTGATCCAGCCCGGACAAATAGAAGAGGTTGCTGTTCTGCCGGTACTCGAAATACTGATCGCCATTCCGGGGCATCTGATCATTCGAGTGAAAGATGGCAATGGATTCAGGCTTCATCTCCCGTGTAAAACGGCGGCGGTTCTGAATGAACAGTTGTGGATCAATTGGATCGTAACGCATGGGCTTTGCTCTCTTAATTTGCGTAAAAGGAACGTAAAGTACGGGTAATGAAGGGAATTCGCAAGATGCCTGAGGCGGAAGAAAACAAGTGCAGGCACTACGACCGTCTCCAGTCTGGACTTGTCGCCATCACCGAAGAAGTTAGAGGGGTTCTACCGATCACCGGAAAGACGGGGTATTGCAGGAAGAGATCAGGTTCCTCGCATGAGATACAAATGCGGCCCCCATTCTATGGAGCTGACATGTCGCCAGGTGTCGAGAAAAACATGGATGATCTCGCCATTCCTGAGGGTCACTTCCCACAGATACTTTTCTCCTCCTTCCGCTGCATTTTTGTCGACTTTTTCATCGATGCCCTTGATCTCCAGTCGCTTTTCCACCCATTCAGTGCCACCATCATCAAAGAGGATGCGGGTTTTGAAGGTGAGATAGTCCACAATGTCTGTTTCGATACGGGCACCGGATTCGGCCAGGAGGGTGCTATCCGCCAGCAGGTCTTCAATGGTCAATTGCAGTGAATCGATGATGTCGACCTCCTTTTTTTTCAGTTTTTTCTTTTTCAGGGTGTGTTCGATCTCCCTGGTAAACCGAAATGACGTACTGTCATCAATCGACAGGATCTGCTGTTTGTCGGACTGCAGATCGATCAGCAGGAAGGGCATAATGGATGCCCCCCAAATAGAGTCCACATGGAGGAGCATCAATTCACGGCGATCCGTGTACCACTCCCCTTTTGTGTCGTATTCCTTCTGGGATAACAGGGGAAGCCAGAAGATGATCTCCTTGTCATTCGGCGAGCGCTTGTAGATCACGGCGTCTGCCTGGCGATATTTGTTGAGGATGACCTTGAGGTGGCCCTGCAAGGTTGGGTTGCGGGCATTCATCAGGTTGAGGATATACCCGTATTCCGCCGGATTGATATTGTTGATGCTATAGACACCGGCGATCTCAGGTCCTTCGATGAACAGATTGTTCTGGGTGATACCAAAGCTGTATTCTCCCGGACCGAACTTGGATTTGCGGGTGTCGGGTATTTCCAGTTCTGACGGACGGAACTGCCATCCGATCAGATCGGTGGGGTCCTGGAATTTTCGGTCCGATACGTAGGTATAGGAGACAAATTGGGCAGAGGCCATTGAGCCGGCCAACAAGAGGATTAGAAGGGTCATCCAATGCTTCATCCTCCAAAGATAAGGGAATCCGCAGGGTGTTTCGGTCACTTTGTCCGAAGGGAGTCACCGGGTGCCAACCAGTCGATCGGGATGAGGTCTGCCGGTACCAGGTCCAGTGAGTCTACGCCAAGTGTATCCGGTCGGGCCAGGGTGGCCAGAGCGGGCCCTCTCAAAACAATATCGCCGGTAAAGCCCGATGAATCGATGGGCGGGATCAGTCCACGGCTCTCCATTCGTCGGGCGATAAAGCGGTTGAACTCCGTCCACTGGGGGCGGAGTTGCTGGCCTTCGAAATACCACCGATATTTTTTGGGTTTGGGAACGATGCTGGCCAGGTAGATACTTTCGGCCAGGTCCAGATCGATCGGATCTTTGGCAAAATAGAACTGAGCGGCCTGGCGAACACCATAGATCCCCGGTCCCCATTCAATGAGATTGAGGTAGGCCTCGAACATGCGTTCCTTGGAGGTCAGTCGTTGCCCCTCGATGAGCCAGACCAGCAGGATCTCCTCCAGTTTCCGGGACAGGAATTTTTTTCGACTGAGAAATACATTCTTGACCAACTGCATGCTGATCGTACTGCCTCCACGGGCGAATCGTTTCTCTTTCAGATTCTGGATCATCGACTCCCGGATAGCATCCACCAGGAAGCCGCGATGGGAGAAGAATGAGGGATCCTCACAGGTAAGAATGGCATTCCGGACATCCGGTGCAATCGCCTCCAATGGCACCCAGTCCGGATTCTCAGGGCCGACCATAAACTTGTGCGTCAGACGTCCATCCTCATAGACCTGGTGCAGGAAGGTTCCATTCATTTTTCGAAGATCGGTCCTGCCATATTCGAGAATCTTGAAATCCCTGGAAGACAGTCGGGATGTCAACACTGATTGATCCAGGCTGTCTTCCCGGATGTGGAGATCAAAGGAATAGTCCAGAGACCCGGAGGTGCGGATCCCTTCAAGGTTGCGAAACATTCCGGAAGGGAGGGAGGAGAAGAAGTCCTGCGAAGGCAGGGGAGGTATTCTGACCTGCAGGGCCACTTGCCGGAAGGGTTTGACCTGGAGAGAACCTCCAAAATGTCCACTGACCCGATCGACAGTGAATGTGCTCAACGAGTCCAGGACAATATCCCGGGAGCCGATCTGCCAATAGACCTCCATTGCGAGAAGGGGCAGGGTAACCAGGCTATCCGACAGGCGAGCATGAGCCAGGTGCAATTGATCCGTTTGCCCGAACAACCGGAAGGTCAGCTGGTCCCCTTTGGTGTGAAGGTCGGACAGGCGCAGTCGGGCATCTTTCAAAGCGGTCCACAGGCCGCCCATTTCATAAAATCCTGGTAGCGTGAGGAATTGACCTTTGTGACCGGTTAGAGCGATATCAAAACTCTTCTGGCTTCGCTGAACCCGCCCATTCAATGATCCCTTTTGTGTGAGCAGCGGGCTCACAACTGTGAAAGCAGTTTGGAGTACCCCCTTGTCCAGGCGAACGGTGTCCGCGACAAAGGCATAGGTATTGCCGACATAATCCAACCGAACGGACACATCTTCCATATCCAGCCGATCGGGCAACCAGCGGAAGGCCAGATCCACCAGATCGGAAAGGCGTTTGTTCAACCGGGTGGTCGTTTGGGACGAAAGGGTATCGATTTTGACTGATCTGGATCTATTGAGCCACAGGTAGTTATTGTCCAGCGAGTCGCAATATACCAGATGGAGGCCACCGTGATGCAGGCTGACGGAGGCAGGTAATGCGCGGCCGAGAAACAGTGGCCAGATCCTCAGTTGAACCCGGAGATCCCCCAGGGTGAACAGGGTATCCTGATCAGGTGAACTGACCAAAATGCCCCGGAGTTGGACACTGCGCCAGGAATCAAATCGGGCTTCCCGGATGGACAATTCCCCACCCGAAAGGCTGTGGAATCGCGCCTCTACCTTTTGGATCGCCGTTTGCAAGAGGCTGTTCCGAACCGTGAAATACACCAGGAAAACACCGATCAATATTCCGCCCAGGATCCATCCTGTGCGACGGACCCACTTTTGACGGAACAGATTTTTAACATCAATCATAGGTTGTCAATGCGCTTCCAACCAGGTCTTGCCCGTACCCATACCCACCAGGATCGGCACCTTCAGGTCTGGAATGGCATTCTTCATCAACTCCTCAATGATCGGGCTCACTTTTTCCAATTCGGATCGATGGACATCGAAGACCAGTTCATCATGGACCTGGAGGATCATTTTCGTTTTGAAATTACCAGCCTCCAGGGCTTCCTGTATGCGGATCATGGCGACCTTGATCATGTCCGCAGCGGTGCCCTGGATGGGTGTGTTGACCGCCATGCGTTCTGCATTGCTCCGTTCGAGTCCGCTCTTGGAATTAATATCCCGAAGAAAACGCCGGCGGCCCAGCAGGGTCTCTACATACCCATGTTCACGGGCAAATTCGACAGTGGTATCCATGTAGTTTTTCAAGCCCTGATATTGGGCAAAATAGGCTTCGATGAGGGCACCGGCTTCCTTCCGGGGAATATTCAGCTGGCGGCTCAGATTTGTCGCTCCCGCCCCGTAGATAATGGAGAAGTTGACCGTTTTTGCATTGCGTCGCTGATCGCTGCTGACCTCTTCCAGAGGGACATCATACACGCGTGCAGCCGTGGCTGCATGGATATCATGCCCGGCCTGAAAGGCCTCCAGCATGGCCTGGTCATCACTGATATGGGCGATCAGGCGCAGTTCGATCTGACTGTAGTCAGCTGCCAGCAGGAGATAATCCTCATCCCTGGGGATAAAGGCTTCGCGCACCTTCCGTCCTTCTTCAGTCCGGATGGGAATATTCTGAAGATTGGGATTATTGGAGCTGAGTCGTCCGGTGGCCGCGATGGTCTGGTTGAACGAACTGTGGATCCGCCCCGTCCGCGGATTGACCATTTTGGGCAGTGCATCCACATAGGTGGATTTGAGCTTGGTCAGACCCCTGTAACGCAGGATCTGGTCGACGATCGGATTCTCCGGGGCCAGTTCTGTGAGCTTTTCTTCGTCGGTACTGTATTGACCGGTCTTGGTCTTCTTCCAGCGATAGGGGATCTGCATCCGGTCGAAGAGGATCTCTCCAACCTGTTTGGGGGAGGACAGGTTGAACGGTGATCCTGCCACCTTGTAGACATCGCGCTCGGTATTCCGGATCTCTTCCTCCAGCTGTTTTGAATAGGTTTTGAGGAAGGCACTATCCAGGCGAATACCGTTGAATTCCATTTCCGTCAGCACCCGGATCAGTGGTCCCTCCATGGTGTTGTAGAGGTTTTCCAATTGTTCTTCCTGGATACGTGGCCACAGATAGTGATACAGCTGAAGGGTGATATCGGCATCTTCTGCGGCATATTCAGCTACCTTTTCCACCTCGATATCCCGCATGCTGAGTTGTCGGACACCCTTTTTGCCGATCAGGCTGGTAATGGAAACCGGCTGGTACTTCAGGTAGGTTTCAGCCAGGTAGTCCATGCCATGTCGGAGGTCGGGTTCGAGCAGGTAGTGGGCCACCATGGTGTCCAGGTACTCTCCTTTCAATTCAATGCCGTACCACTTGAGGATCTCTGCATCGTACTTGATGTTCTGCCCGATCTTGGGCGTTTTGGGATCTTCAAATATGCCCTTGAATTCGGCCACGATTGCTTTGGCCTCAACCTGATCAGCGGGAATGGGGACATACCAGGCCTCATGCGGTTGCAGGGCGAAGGAGATGCCGACGATCTCCGCGACCATGGCGTCGACACCGGTAGTCTCGGTGTCAAAACAGATCTTTTCAGCTGCTGCCAGCTGTTTGATCAGGTCCTTCCGTTTTGCGGGCGTGTCAACCAGGTGGTAGTTATGTTCTACGGAATGGATATTGTCCGTGGCCACGGAATGGGCTGCAGGGGTAGTGCTTTTCTGTTGAGGACGAGCGGTCGCCTGACCGCCAAAGAGATCACCCTGACTGCCTGCGGGGGCATCCTCCTCTCCGAGGATCTTTTTAGCCAGGGAGCGGAATTCCAGTTCCCGGAAGAGCTCGGACATTTTGTCTTTATCCGGTGGGTCCAGATTGAAGTCTGATGCGTTGAATTGGATGGGTGCCTCGATATCGATACGTGCCAATGTTTTTGACAGGAGGGCCTGGTCGCGAAATTCTACCAGTCTCTCGCCGTTCTTGCCCTTGACCTGGTCTGCATTGTCCAGCAAGTTTTCGATGGAGTCGAATTCTGCCAGGAGCTTGGCAGCTGTCTTGGGACCGATGCCGGGTACGCCCGGGATGTTATCGACGGCGTCGCCCTGCAGTCCGAGCATGTCCACGACCTGATCCACGCGCTGGATGCCCCAGGTTTCGCAGACCTCCTTATCTCCGAGGATCTCTACGCCATTCCCCTGTCGGGAGGGTTTGTACATAAAGACCTTGTCTGATACCAGTTGGCCATAATCTTTGTCTGGTGTGACCATATAGACGGTAAACCCTTCCTTCTCGGCCTGCTTGGCCAGGGTGCCGATCACATCATCGGCTTCATACCCTTCGAGCTCGACGACGGGGATGTGCCAGGCCCGGATGATGTCGCGGATCCAGGGCAGGGCAAAGCTGATGTCTTCGGGTTGTTCCTCCCTTTGTGCCTTGTATTCCGGGTACATCACATGGCGAAATGTGGGTCCGGGGAGGTCAAAGGAGACCGCCAGGTGGGTGGGTTTCTCATTTTGCATGAGATCCCAAAGGGTATTGACAAAACCGGTAACGGCGGAGGTGTTCCAACCTTTGGAGTTGATCAACGGGCGGGCAATGAACGAAAAGTGGGCGCGATAGGCCAGGGCGTGACCGTCCAGGAGGAAGAGTTTCTTTTCAGCCATGGATATGGGGGTGATTGGACTGCAAGATAATTGAATTCTATAGGCAGGACGGACTGGATTTCGGACCTGAATGTATCTTTAGAGCACTTAAACGACTTCGTATGAAATGGCAAGGAAGAGAATCCAGTCGGAATGTAGATGACCGGCGCAAAGGCACCACAGCAAAGAAGGTCGGCGCTGGCCTGGGGATCGGGTCCATCCTGATCGTGATCATTGGCCTGCTCCTGGGTCAGGATCCGGCACAGCTGTTGTCCCAGTTCCAGGGTGCTGGTAGTCCGGCCAGTGAGGCTAGTGGTGTTCAGCAGGCGGGTACGGCCGAGGATGAACTGGCTGCATTTGTCGGGGTTGTGCTCAAGGATACGGAAGACGTCTGGGATAAGCTGTTCCCGGAGCAGTTGGGCAGAAGTTACCCGCATCCCACCCTGGTCCTGTATACCGACCAGGATCGTTCTGCGTGCGGTTATGCCAGTTCGGCCACCGGGCCATTTTACTGTCCTGCAGATCAGAAAGTCTATATCGATCTCGGGTTTTACCAGGAGTTAAAGACGCGTTTTGGTGCCACGGGCGACTTTGCCATGGCCTATGTGGTGGCGCACGAGGTGGCTCATCATGTCCAGAATCTCCTGGGGATCACCGGGCAGGTCAGTCAGCAGCAGGCCCGGATGTCCAAGGCCAATGCCAATGATCTTTCGGTGCGGCTGGAGCTGCAGGCTGATTTCCTGGCTGGCGTCTGGATCCATCATGCCCAGAAAATGAAGAACTTCCTGGAAGAGGGTGATCTGGAAGAGGCGCTGAGTGCCGCCCAGGCGATCGGGGATGATCGCATCCAGATGCGCAGTCGCGGGTATGTGGTCCCCGAGTCGTTCACCCACGGCAGCTCCGAGCAGCGGATGCGATGGCTGACCCACGGGATGAAGACCGGAGATTTGCGCGAGGGCGATACGTTTGCGGCGCGGCAGTTGTAGGGGGTGTTGGGCGTTGGGTATTAGGCGATGGCTTTCCTTAGGGTCTAAGGCGGGGTTATTTCGTTAAGGCGTTACGGCCTCCGGCGGTCAGGATTTCGTTATTGCGAGGGACGAGGACCGAAGACCGAGGGAAGATGTCGGATGACTGCAGAATGAGGAACCAGGAATCAAATCCCAGGCCCAAACATCACGTTAAACATTGAACTGGCTCCCCGAGACTTCGGGGATGCCTTGAACGTTGAACGGTCCGTCCGTTCAAACCAACTTAAAATTCCTTGTCTGTGTCTGATATAAGTTTACCGGAACTGTTATTCTGCATATAGCTCGGAAGCTTGTTGGAAACGCTCCTTTATTTGAAGCCTGAGGGTTTCCGGTTCCAGTACTTCGATCCGTTCACCGTAAGAAAGCAACGTGCTTTCCAGTTCGAAGTTGGGGATGACATTGATCGCAAAAATGGTCCCCCCCGGTTCTTCACGAAGTACACGTTGACTGTGATGGATGGGCTTGGTGGCTATATAGAAGGCTTGTTCCGTAATGGCTCGGATGACGACTCGTTCTTCTTCCCGGTCGGGAAGAACGGTAACACCGACCACCTTGCGGTAATGATCCCGCAGGTCCACTGAAGACGGTAAGATAGTGACGTTGAGTTGCGTCAGATCAATGATGCGATCGAGTCCATAATTCTGTAGACGATCGTTCGGATGGTCATACCCAGCGAGGAACCATCGGTTGTTGTATTCTTTGAGCAGGTAGGGACTGACTTCAGTCGAGTAGGGTTCCGGTGACGAAAAGGGCTGGTAAACAATGCGCACCCGCTTTTCATTTTTCAAGGCTGTAAAGAGCGGATCGATCCATTTCTGTCCCTGCATTTTCGTGGACTGGTCGATCTGCATGGCTTCCTTGAAAGGGCTGGCCTCTCCTAATACACCATGTTCCAAATGGGTGATGATGCCTTCCAATCCGGGTAGATGACTGAAGCCCCGAAACTGTTTGAGGATGAAGAGGGCATCTTCCAAATTGGTCTTGTCTTCCGAAGTGAGTGGATGCTTGGATATGGAAAATTCCGGATCGGCATAATGATAGCCCAGTTTCCTGGAGTGTACGATCGGTGCCTCATATCCCAATTTGCCTGATTTCATGGCCTCCATATCTCCGAAGATGGAACGCCGGGAAGGGCTTTTCATATCACTGCGATCATATTCCCGGATGGCATCTCCACATGCTTCTGCCAGGTCTTCCCAGGTCTTGTTTCGGCGTCTTTCCCGAAAACACTTATCCAAAGCGCGGTAGCGGATCATCGCATGCAGATTGGTTGACATCACAGTTGGTTTTAAGTGCGGATAAATATAGTGCAAATATGTTGCACTATCAAGGTCTATTCTTGTTCAATCAAAATCAGATCACCATGAACAAGTCACTCATTCTGTTAATTATTCCCCTCTTCTTTTCACTGGCGCAAATGAATGCACAAACCACCTATACCATCGGTGACACAGAATATATCTATGGGCAAACCTACGAGACCACCGGTATGCCAAAGGTCAAGCGAAGCAGTGCGAACCGGCAAGCCTTTCTGGATAGTCGGGGTCTTGAACATGTACCTTATGGTTACGAGGTCGATCACATCATTCCTCTATCCAGGGGAGGCACAGATTCGCCATTGAACATGCAACTCCTGACGATCGAATCACATGCACGAAAAACAGCAATGGAGCGCTCTTCCAGTTCGATCTTTTATACCAATCCGTCTTTCCCATCTTCTAGCTTTGGATCGACATCTGCTCGCATCATGCAGACAGGTCCCAGGGGAGGGCAATATTATATCAACAGTTCGGGGAATAAGGTCTATTCACGAAAGTGATCGGATCCGTTGTAAGTCAATCAAGATCTTAGTTAAAGTGCAATTTTGTTGCACTATCTCGATCCATCTTTGCCATGCATCAAATCAAACACCATGACCATCTCCCAACGCGCTCAACGATTCTGGACCTGGTTTGACACCGCTCGTTTTGGTCTGTCCTTCATGCATGAAGTGCAAGCTGAAGAGCAGGAGTCCATGCTTATGAACCTGTATTCAGCACTGCAGGAATATTATCCTGGACTGACCTTTGCCATTAAGGTGGAAAAGGATGGATCATCTGCTCACCTCATCATTTATGATGATGGAAAGCCTGTTTCCAAACGGCGCAACAAGCAGCTTTTTCAGCATTGCCTTTCCTTCTCCGGGTGGACGTTTGGAATGGCGAGTGGGAACCCCTTATTGCAGGATCTGCCAGACCTGACAGATGAGCTGGAGAATTGCAAAGGTGTCTATGTAGACTTGCTGGCCGTTCATGCATCTGATGAAGACCCTCGTTTTCTGATCTTCATCTATGTGCCAGCGCAATGGGAGAGGGGGTTCCGGGCTCACCTTGAATATCTGGTTCGACTGTTTATTGGCCCGGAAAGATTTGAGTCTCTGGTCCACAGCGTCGTCTTTGCCCCAGCGGGAAAGACGCTACCCAGGGGGTGCGTTCCGATCGGCAAACTCCAATCCTGGGTGAGCAGGATCCAGTCAGCTCATCTGGTATCACAAGATCCGATACCCTTGTATCGGGACCAGATAGAAGAGTTGAACTGAATAATTCGCCTCTACCATTTGTCATTTAAAACATGATCATCATGACACAGCAGAAAAAAAAGACCATCCACAACCTCATTATTCTGGATGAAAGCGGATCCATGGAAGCCATCAAACAGGAGACGATCTCCGGGTTCAATGAGCTGGTTCAGACTATCCGCAACAGCCAAAAGGAATTTCCTTATCAGGATCATTTTATCACCCTTGTCACATTCAATGGCAAAGGTGTTCGCAACCTGATCGTTCGTCAACCTGTGGCCAGTCTGCAACCGCTGGATGAACAGCGGTATCGCCCGGATTCCATGACTCCATTGTTTGACGCGATGGGCTTCAGCCTCACTGAGCTGGACCATGCCATTACTGGACAACCGGATACCTGGTCACTAGTCACTGTGCTGACCGATGGGATGGAAAATGCCAGCAGGGAATATTCTGGTAAGGCTATCCGTGACCTGGTCACCCGACTGGATGAGGGCAATTGGACCTTTACCTATATCGGCGCCAATCATGATGTCGCTCGTATGGCTTCCGATCTGAGTATCACCAACCATATGCAATGGCATTCCGATCAGCAGGGATCAAAGGAAATGTGGGCCAAAGAGCGTCATTCCCGGATGGCCTTTTCGATGCGGATGGACAGTGGTTCCTCTGCCGAGGAATTGAAAAAGGAGTATTTTGATGTTGATGAAAAGCCGGGAGACCTCAATGCTAAATAGCTGCGTTATGATTCCCTGATCCCGTAAGAAATATGCCATGATCGATATCGAACAACTTTATAAGTTACCCTATCTGACCTTTCCAACAGTGGTGAGGGAAGCATTACGGGCCTACCCCTTTGAAGGTTCGTGGAGTGACGAAGGAGAATTCTCAGTTGACCTGTCATTTTCAGATGGCTTTACCAACATGCTGAATGAAGCGAGTGTGGACCTGCAGGACTTCTTTTTTGATCGTTTGATGGAGATCATCCGGGACTATACGGGGGGGCACCAGTTCCATCGATTTGCTACAGGAGAAATTACAGTGAATGAACAGGGACTCAAGGTGACCAAAGACGAATTTATCCCGGCGGATATGTACGACGTTCCCCGCAAGGAAAAGGTGATCTGGAAGGTCAGACCTCCAGTAGAGCTGCTGGTGCCTGGGGCAAGGGTCCGATTTGATCTGATCTCTTCCGAGGAGATCAGTTCCACTGCCGTTCAGTCCATCACCTGGGAAGGTCCTGATGGAAAAGCCCCGCAGGCATTCGGACCCTGGGCAGCAGAGCTCATACGGGTCTATGGCACAATGGGTTCAGGGCTTGCTGAGAAGATGCTCCCAGACATCCCGGATAGTCTCGCCAGTATTCCGGAGCTGACCGGCTCCTGGGCATATGCCTCCCTGGGTGGCACCTATGATCTGGCTCTGGAAATGCTCCTTACAGTGGAGTTGGGCGGGAGCAAGACCGAAAGCTGGGAGGATGTTGCACCTTTTGAATATGTTGACCTGCAACGCTGACGCATGAAACAATTACGTTGCTTCGCAATTTTCCTACTGTATCTCTTGGTCGTGCCGGTCTGGGGGCAATCCCTCTCATTGCTCACCTGGAACATCCAGAATATGGGTCGTTCCAAGAGCCATGCAGAGATCGAGGTCATGGCACAGATCATCAAAGAGGCCGATATTGTTGCTGTTCAGGAAGTGGTGGGCAAAGATCCGGCCGGTGTCCAGGCAGTAGCACGTTTGGTTGATGCTCTTGATCGCACCGGGGCCGATTGGGACTATAGCGTCAGTGAGCGGACCAGCGGTACTTCACATGAGTCAGAACGGTATGCCTTCTTGTGGAAGACCTCCAGGGCCAGTCTTATTGGACGTCCCGGCCTTGTCAGCGAACTTGCTGATCTGGTGGTTCGGGAGCCTTTTGTGGCTCGCTTCCGGACAAAGGCAGGTGATCTGGTGCTGGTCAATTTCCACGCGGTGCCTTACAACAAGCAACCTGAAAGAGAGATCAAGGTGGTCCGTAGCCTGGCTGGTGCATTTGGTGAAACACCTGTGGTGTTTCTTGCCGACTGGAATGTGGTCGATCACCATACGGTATTCAACCCCCTTCGAAAAACAGGGTATCGGTTCGCGGTACAGGGACAACTGACGACCCTGAAAAGGGATTGTGCAGGAGGTCAGTACAAAAATCACGGTATTGACAATATCTTCTATCCTTCTGTATTCGAGCCGGTCAGCTCCGGTGTTTTAGACTTTGTAGGAGATTGTCACCGATCGGATGAAGCGCGCAAGATCAGTGATCATCTGCCGGTATGGTTGGAAGTGAGGCAGGTGGTGCGGCCATAGTCAAAAAGTGTTCTTGAACGATGAATGTGACAGTTGATCTTTTCTTCAATTCGTATCTTAACTTGCTATGATCGCTAAGAAAGTGGAATAATAATTAGCATAAAAGGTAACATTAATTGAAAATTAGCGTTTAAGTGAATATATTTGCATCCCTGATCGATCTGAGTGATGAGTTGCCTACTTCAAGAGTTCGGTATTACACGATCCAGATCGAAGGGGAGGAGCACAGTGTGTTTGAGCAGTTTATCCTCCGGTATCAACAGGATCCATTGCTTTCGGAAGAGTTCAATGATCTTATGGCCTGGATAACGATCAGGATGGGTGAGCAACGAGGAGCATTGGAGCGTTTCTTTCGCCATGAACGAATGGCCAAAGCCTTGCCCCCACCCCCACGATATTTGGAGATCAGCTATGAACAACAACTTAGGCTGTACTGTATACGGATCATTGACAGGATCGTTATTCTGTTTGATGGTGCTGTTAAAACCGCAGCCACAGCGCAGGAGTGTCCTTTCGTTGGACCTCATTTTCAGAGGGCTAACCAGTACGCTGAAGCAATTGATCAAGCGATGAGGACAGGTGAAATATGTATTTGTCCACACCGAGGTGATCGACTACTGTATCCAAATGGTTTTGAACTAATGATCAGAATATGAAAAGTATTATCCATAATGCGGTGAAGAACATCCCAGAGGAGAATCGCATTTTTATTCGAAAGCAGGGTGAGATCGCAGATCACATAGAAGTCTTACTCGAAAAAAAGGGTTGGTCGCAAAAAGACTTGGCGAAGGCTATGAAGAAGACTGAAGCGGAGATCAGCAGAATGCTCAATACGCCTCAGAACCTGACGTTAAAAACGTTGGCTCGGATTGAAGCAGCATTAGGGGAAGAAGTAATCATCGTCCCAAAGCGACCGCAATATTCAAGTTTTGTATGGCAGACCAGATCGATCCAGCAAGAAGAACGGATCATGTTGGGACAATTTAATTTTTCAAACAGTATGCGCGTGACCCAAAAACAATTTGGCATAACGAGAAAAGAAAACTCTTTCCTGCAGGAGATGTACATGAATCAATGAGTGGAATGAATCACTATGACAAAGCCTGAACAGAAAAGACACCTTCAGCCTGAAAAGATCCGGTTGCTAGACTTTCGATTACTGACAGGTCGATTGGATAGTCGATTGGATTTTGATCCTGAGAAGACTTCAGGGTATGGGTTTTCTGTAGACTTTGATATGCAATTTGACCTGAAGCACAAAGGCATTAAGGCAGACTTTCATATTTCTCTTAAAAGTCAATCAGAACTGGAACGCGAAGAGGCAGAAGCGGAGTACCATTTGATCTTTGCCTATCATGTAGAGAATCTTCTCGATCTGGTGCATATTCAGAAAGATAAAACTCTACAGGTAGATCATCAATTAGCCAATGCCATTTCATCTATTACTTACTCAACTGCACGAGGCATTCTGATCGCACGCTTCCAGGGTACAGCGTTTCGGGATTTCTATTTACCCATTGTTGATCCGAATACACTTTTTGAGAATAAGAATCACGGCTCTGATGATTCCGTCATTGAATCTTAAGTGAACCATTCGGTATAATTTAACTTCTCATTGTTCTTTTTCAACAGCTTTCTGGTATTGTGCCCACAGCAATTGAATAAGTTTGGAAAAAACAGATCCCATCGACCCTTTCGCTGGTCCCGCCGCCATTGAGCTGATCTTTCCCGACCTGGAGGATCAGCCTCTATCGTTCAGCCTGGCATTTATCAGGGCATTGGACCAGAGTTGCCGTCATCTCGATGTCCAATATCTGGCCGCTTTTCTTTTTAATGAGCCCTATTTAGCTTCACTAGACCTGGTTCCATTCCTGCGTGGACTTGAAACGTTGATCGAGTTTGCACGAGGAGAAGGAGCCCGTCAAATGATCCCCAGACAGATCCGCTGTGCTCATTGCAAGCCCGGGGTGGCTGGTGTGCAATATGCAGATCCGAATATTCCTGAGGAAAACGAGATATCCATCGCCTTCATTTTTGAGGAGGAGAAGGGCAAGTTGAAAGAGGTGCTGGAGTGTCGGGCGGTGTGTTAACCTCCCGCCAGGGGGCGGACATACACCCCAACCCCTCTCCCCTGATGATTCGGGGGAGAGGGGTTGCTTTTTTGTCAAAATTGGACCTAGGACAATTTGTGAGTGCAAAAAAATTGCACTCCTTCATTGTAATTTTAAGGAGACAATGACAGATCATGAACCGTTCTATCCTGCTTATCCTGCTTTCCTTTTTCGCCTGTAAAACAGATTCCACGGAGGACACGGCCGAGTTGCAAGCCACTTTGCAAGCCGAGAACGAACAAGAACAGGCTTTGCTCGATTCGGTCCGCACCGCAACAATTACATCTTATCTGGATTCGCTTGCAGCTGCAATGCCCGAACAGCCTGTTCCTCTGGCAGATCTATATGAACGGGCCAGTGAAGGAGTCTATCTGATCATTGCCGTAGACCATATTGGTAATGTATCCCAGGGGACCGGATTCCTGATCAATGCCAGCGGTCTGTTGGTAACCAATTACCATGTCATTAAAGACATGATGGAGGGAGCAATTGTCTACGATCAGGAAAAGTATGTCTTGATCGATCGGGTGATCCGACAGGATACGCTAAATGATTGGGCCGTCATAAGGGTGATGCCGGGACTGCCTCCCGGTGTAGTTCTCCCCATCGCCCGGGAGATGCCTCGAATCGGAGAGGAGTGTTTTGCCATCGGCAATCCTTGTGGCTTAACCCAGACCCTGTCCACAGGTGTGGTTTCCGGATACCGTGGTCCAGAACGGCTGATCCAGACGACAACGGAGATCACCCATGGCAGCAGTGGTGGCCCCCTGTTCAACCGCCGTGGAGAAGTGATCGGTATCACGACCAAAGGTATTGGTGAAGCCAACCTCAACTTTGCAGTGAATATCGGCCAGCTGAAGATCGACGACCTCTTTGACTTTCCAGTACCCCATTTGAACGTATATGCAGACTTGCCTTTTGCCGGGAAGGTGCGGACCTGTCTTGACAAGTATTATCGCGCCCGGATATCCGGCGAAACCGACCAGTTGATCAACTGCTATGCCCCAATGGTAAACCAACATTTTCACGAATATGCCCTGTCACCAGTCGAGGCCGCTGCAAGCGACACCGAGGAGCGCTGGTCCGGCCGGGATATTCCGGTAGCCTATGAGCCCCAATGGGACCAGATCATTATCGATGCTCTGGAGGATGGGATCGCCATTCGGCTTCCAGTCGTTTATTCTGCCATTGACCGGACCGGGGAAGGATCCAGACAGGAAGATCGTCTCTATCAGTTTGAGCTGGACAGCCTGTACAGGATCCGTCGGGTGGAGATGCTGGAATAAGTGAAAATCGCGAACCTCATTCAGCCGCTCATCCTGCTCAGCACCTGCCGGTAGAATGGACTATGCTGCAGTGCAGGTTCATATCCCAATAATATGATCTGTTCTTCAGCACGACTCAGTGTGACCACCAACTTCCGGTCGACCTTTCCATCCGGATCCAGGGACTGAAGGGAGGCCAGCTGAGAAGAGGAATAGATGGCCAGGGAAGCGATGATGTGTTTCTTCTCCAAACCCTGGAATCGTTCGACCGTGTCGATCAAGACCAGTTCGCGAAGCTCGTCGTCTTCGATCAGGGACCGGATCAGGGCGATCTGGGCCCGCCATGGTGTGACCACCCCAACCGTATCTGTATTGAAATGCCGGCCGTAAGTCCGTTTGATAGTCTCCAGCATGCGTACCACTTTCTTCGCTTCTTCCTGATTGGTCTTGTTGCTGGCTTTCTGATCCGTAGGGATGAAAAGGGTACGCGATCGGGACAGTAATACTTCGACCGGATCGGAAGAGTTGGCATCGAACACCTCAAACGGAGCCCGCTGTCGGTCATTTCCTGAAGCTAGCCGGTTGTCGTACCAGGGATTGATCAATCCTGCCACCTTATCGTGCATGCGGTAATGGGTTTCCAGCATTCCGATGGCATGATCCCACCCAGCCGCCTGACAACGCCGGTACATCCGACCGAAGAGTGACTCACTCAGGCTGCGATAGCCAGCCTCAGCAAGAGGACCTTCCGAGATAATGCACCGTTCTTCAGGTTGAGCCACCACGGCAGGAAGCTGATTCTGGTCGCCAATCAGGATGAACTTCTTGAATCCGGCCATGATGCCGGCCAGGGCAGGTTCGGTCAATTGGGAGGATTCATCCACCATCAATACATCAAAGCGGGTGATGGCTGACAGATCCTTCATCTTCATGGCAAAACCAGCAGAGGTGCCGACCATTACCCGATAGCCAGCGATGGCATGCCGCATCTCTTCGATCGTGGCTTCCTCGGCCAGCCCCTGAATGCTGACATCCTCATCCGAACCCCGGTGACCAAGATAGAGGAAGGGGATATCCCGGGATCGCAGCTTGTTGCAGATCTCATTCACCGCCCGGTTGGTAAAGGCCAGGATGACGATATTGGCCTTGGTATGGCTGAGCGTATTGGTGACCATTCCCGTCAGCATGGTGGAGGTCTTGCCGGTGCCCGGAGGGCCCTGGAGGAGGAAGTACTCACTTGCCTGAACGGCTTTCCTGAGCAGGTCGTTCTGATGGTCATCCAACTCCTGATCCGGTGAAAAAGGGTAATTCCCCACTTTTGGTTCTTGTAGGCCAAAGATCAGAGCACGAAAGGAAGCAGACGAGGATAGAAAGGTAAGCAGAAGGCCGACCTGCGTCCACAGGCCACTTTCATAAAAATCATGTTCGATAGCCCATGTCGATCCTTTTTTGAACGTATCGGGATCGAGCTGCCGATTCTTCAGTCTGAACGAAAGCTGGTCCTTACCTAGATGGGTAATATCCCCTTTCAGGATCTGTTGATGCAACGGGTCGAGAAACAGATCCTTGACCTGGTAAATGATACCAATATCACCCTCCCGAAAGTTGTGATGCAGATCCGGCGGATAGGTCAGGGTGACAATTCCGGTATCCTCGTCGTACTGGAGAAGTTGCAGTCCGTCAAGGATCTGAAATCGTCGTTCTTTTTCTGTGCGATCATCCAGCCACAGGCTGGCGAAACCATTGCCGATCCGTTCGTCATCACCGGGGCCGCCCACCTTGGCGGTGATCAGTTCCCGGATCAGGAAGGAAAGATAGGCACTGTACCAGGCCTGCCCGAGTTCACCAGCCTGTCGCCAGGCTTCTTCCAGGCTCCGCACAGTATCCACTTTGAAGGAAGGGATCTGTCCGATCTTCTCGGGATGCAAGCGTCGGAGAATCCAGAGGTTGTTTTTGGCCAGATCGAAGATCCCACGGACGATCATATTGCGAACGAACTGGACCTCGGCTTCAAAATGGGCATTGGGTGCGACATTTCTCAATGGCAATGCAGGAGAAGAGCTGTAGAACACGGCACTGGTGCCATGCCGTCGGTCGCCAAAGGCAGAGCGCAGCAGCAGATGATAACAGACCACCTGCACCTGATTATTGATCCAGACCTGATCACCTTTTGGCGCCTTACCACTTTTCAATTCGAAGATATCCTTGAGATCCTTCTGGCGCCGGTCCTCGATCAGCGCATCCAGTCGGCCCTGGAGGCCGTAGGCCGCAGAGACGAATGTCGGTTCCAAACGAACGGGCTTGCCTTTATATGCCTGGGCGACGTTGCGAAGGTTGGGCAGATGGATATCTCGAATCGTTGCGAGGACATTGTCGATGTCCTCCTGGCCATAGCGGGCCGCCGTGAGGGCTTTGGCATGAATGGCCTTCTGCAAGACATCGGTAGTATCCGCGCCAGGGTCCTGGATGATGCGGTCCAGCAGGTCGTTGACCAAATTACCCTGAAAGGCGGGGATGCCGGCATCGGAGCCGCCTAGTTTGCTCAGAAAGAACAGGTAGGGGTTGGCCCCGTTCCATTGAAAGCAGTCGGCCACTTCCGTTGCATCGATCAGATAGTCAGGCTCCAGGATGACCTGGGTCTCGGGCACAGAGGAATAGGTGTCAGCCACCTTTCCATCCTGACGAAGGGTGTGGACCTGCAACGTGCAGTAAGGCCAGACCAGGCGATGGAGGCGGGACAGGTCATTGAGCTCACTTTTCCAGAGGAAGAGGGTGAACGTCCCCAGGTCGACATCTTCTGCGGAGCAGGTCAGTTTGAAGAAGGGCGTACCGTTGGATGCTTCCTTGAGCTCCCCAATCTCCAGGACCACGCAGCGGACGCCTTGGATCAGGTCCCCTTTGGGACGAGGTGGTTTTTCAAAAGGTGTGGTCTTGTCAGTGTACAACGCTGCCAGCTCTTGTGGTATGGACTCCCCGGAAAAATGGTGAATAATGGCGGCCAGGGCTTCCAGGCAGGCCAGGTAGCGAGTCTTCGAGATGGGGAATGCTTCTTCATGCACCACCTTGTTGGCAAACCGACGAAAGCCGTGGATACGGTCGATGATCTCCTGTGGCGTCAGTTGCGTCTCCATCACGAAGAGCGTCCGGGCGTAGATATTCGAAAAGGCGCGTTCCTCACCCACGGTCAAGGTCTTGAAGATCCCTTCAAAAAGGGGGCGCATATCCCGGATCGCATTGCGCGCATCTGCCTTGTTGGTCTGATGGTATTCCAGGAGTTGGGCGTAGAGGGTGGTCGCGGTATCGGTGGTGAGCATAAGTCTTTCCTGATCAGGTGGTTTCACATCTCTATTATGCGTCCAAAAAGTACGGTTTTTCGAATGCAAATAGGGTGCACCTCACCGGTTCATATTTGTTTATCACAGTGCCCTAGGGTAAATACTTAGAGCTTATAAAAGCTGTGATCTACGCATACAGTCGGATCAAAAAGGACAGCGTAAATAGTTTTCATATGATAAAACATTCATGTAATGTAGGGTCAATAGTGAGGGATGTGCAGTTTTTCATGCCAGATATCCTGCTGAAAATTGAATCGCTCGAACTTTATACCTGGCCCGCCTCTCGCCGGCGAGGCGCCTACTTTTTGTCTTGGCAAAAAGTAGACAAAAACCGCTGTCGCCAAAATGGGCCTTCATGTTCCTGTGAGCATATCTCACATTGCATTTATTGTTCGATAACACAGCTGCATCAGGACCCAGCCGCTCGTATTTGATTTGTGGTACATCACCTAGCCAGCATTCGCTCACCTCGATTAACTGAATAGATTGAACACGGAATCCAACCAAATAATGCGGCACTTCTCAAATTCAATGGCCGGTATTATAGGATAAAATATCGTTTGATGGATGAATGCATGGGTCACTGATGTGCTTAGGAAGCCCTGGTTTGGCGACGATTAAAGACATTGTGGCAAGGAGATGCCTAGTTGAAATAGAAAGTGAATAAGGGCACACCTGAGAATTCCATTATTTGAAAATATTGTATTGGTATTCAAGTCTTTAATTTAGAAATATTTACGAACAAAGGATGAACTATTTTACTGTGATCCTCCTGGTGTCATTCGTGACAACATTGCAAGGACAAGACGTATTCCATTCGTTCGACAGGACGAAATACGAGCAGATGAGTTTTCTGGAAAGGACCTATCCGAACTGGTTGTCCAGTTACGATGAGGACGGGGATATTGTCCTAAAAGGAAATGGTCTGGTGACCTTTTATGTGTACAACGGTGATGCGCAATTGGATGATGTAGTGGTCCACTGTCTGACCCGGGAACAACAGGACCAATGGGCATCAGCCGTCACTGAGCATGGTGTGTTCTTACAAACCGCAGAAGTAGATGATGTGACTGTATATTGGTATGAGATCGGTGATTTTTATACGGGCAGTTCTATTAACCTTCGAAATTGGTCAAGACTAAAGAAAAGCAAGCGAGACTAGGCATTTCGAAAGAACCTAGCCGTAGCTAAGTGATTGAGAAATAATCCCGAGTACTCGGGATATCGCGTAGGTTTACTTTAGTCAGAATCCGCCAGCTGGCGGATTGGATTGGCCATTGAGTGGGGTTGATAGAGGTGCCCATAAACCATGCGCCTGGATGAACACCTGGTCATCACGATCAAACCCAAGAGACCATGAAATATGTACCCTTGATCCGAACGTCCACAGTTGAAGCAGTCACCAGTGTTTTGTTGATGACAATTTCAGTGCTACTGGGTGCCTGCCAGTCGACGGAAGCTACCGGAAGTCATCCAGGCCAGTCAGAACAATCCGGGCCCATTCTGGTCTTCACACTGGTCCCTCCGGAAGAGCCGGCATTTATACACGGCACCGCCTGGGATATCTATGCTGAGGGTCCGGTGGATGAAGGTAGTGCCCAAAGGCTGGAGGCCCTGCTGGAGCAGCACGGTATTCCCTCCCGTTCGACGCTGTATCTGGATGTGGATGGTGGTGATCTTGAGGCCGCTATGGCTCTTGGTCGCTCAATAAGAGCGGCAGGTCTTTATACCACTGTCGGATCAAAAACAGACAGCATGTATGTGACTGGCCCGGCCTTGTGCAGGGATGCGGGGACCCTGGCCTTTCTGGGAGGACTGTTCCGTTGGGTATCGGAGGGGTCTGCAGTTGTCTTCTCACCAGCTCTGATGGACTTGCCTCCTGAGGACCTGGCAGATTATCTATTGGAGATGGACATTCACACTGACCTGGTGGAGCATGTCCTGGAGCAGTTATCCCGGACGGAGGAAGTCTACCTTTCACGCCTGGAGATGGAAGCATTGAAGGTTGTACACTCCGGCTATGAAGAGGTGGCCTGGACCATCGAGCACTTGCCTGAAGGATTGACTTATCTGAAGGGTGAGATGAACACCTGGCGGGGGATGAACAAGATCCTGATCTATTGTCCTGACGACACGGGTCTGAAGATCCATGCGATCTTTGATCCGGAAGGTCGGGCGGAGGAGATCATGGGGATGCTGAATGCCCATTCCCTCTGCCTGGATGGCGATTATATCCCCATTCCTCCCGAATGCCTGGTGAACAAAGCCGAAAAGTGCGGGTGGATCAATATCATCATCGATCTGGACGAGGCCATAACTACCCGGCTCCTGAAGGCGACGCAGATCGGCATGATCTGCCAGGCCGCATTTGACGGACCCACTTTCATGGGCTTCGATATGATGGATTTTACAGAAGGGGCGGTGCTGTTGCCGCAGATCCTCCGGAATTGTCCGGGTCGGTAGGAAGATGAACAACAATGGACTTCCAGGTTTCGATACTCTTCGGCCTTCCGACTTCAGCCTTCCACCTTACTTCATATACGCATCATATACGCATCCCTGGTACACCCCTGGTACTATGGTCGTACACTAACCGTACTCTAATGGTACACTGATAACGCACTGATAGTACTCTAAAATGAAGACTCACTCGAGAAAAATAATTTGCATTATCCGGATACAGAACAGACTGTAATCCGCTTAATGGCCAGAAACAAGAAAAACCAGGTCAAAACTACAGGTTAACTATAGGTCTAAAATGTCTGAATTGGTTCATATGCGACCAGAAGGCCATTTTGGATTTACCTGGAAGGATAATTATTAAAAACATGATCATGATGGATTCCAAGAAAACCTACGATCCGCGGCTACAGTCTGCGATCCCGATCTATTCACAATATCCCCAACTCCTCCCGCTGATCGGACAGGAGTTTGGCCATTTTGGCAAGCGATTGCTGTTGATCGGAGAGAGTCATTATTTACCACAATTGGATGAAAGCGGAAAGGAGATCACCATTCACCATAATGATGAAGCCTGGTATGAGGCGAATGAAAGTCTCCTGGATACAACCCAGAAGAAATGGCTGAATACGCGAGAGAATGCCGGATCTGGAGAAAACCAAAAGTATACATCAAAGGCCTATTCGATTTACAGAAATATCGAATACGCGATAAAGGAATCAGGATTCAATCCGCCGGATACCTCCAACATGCTGAACTATGTAGCTTATGCCAATTACTTTCTTCGGCCTGCCCGGACAGGTGTCAGCTTGCAGGTCACCGGAAAGGACTCCGAGGTCTCTTATGCCGCATTTCGATCCCTGGTTCAGATCCTGGAAGTGGATTACCTCTACTTCGTGAGTAAGCTGGCCTGGCAATCCTTTATGTATATGAACAGGGACAGTGACCGGCTCGAGCAGGCACAAGTCCGCGTCTTCCCTCATCCGGCTTCGTCGTGGTGGAACCGAACCAGTGCGGATTATTTCATTGAGCCTGAAAAGCCACTTACCGGGAAGCAGTTTTTTATCGCTTCTCTTCAACGAGACTGCATTTTTCGAACGAGTTAGGCTATAAGGAAGGTCATCCATCAGGGAGGAAACGTGCTGAGTATGCTGTCATGCACATCCACTGCACTCCATCCCTGTAGCTTTTGGACTTGATCAGATTGTCACGCCCATGAACACAACTTTGCCAACGACTGATTACTACTCCTTGCAGGAGTTTGTCACGGCCAACCGCATCCATATTCCCCACAGTCACCGACCCTATTCCTGGGACAAACGTCAATGGACGACGCTCCTGAATGACCTGGTTCGGGCGGCCCGGTCCGGCAAAGGGTTGGATCTGGGTACAGTGACCTTGCAGAAAGCTTCCTCGGAAGAGGGATTCCTGACCCTGGTCGATGGCTATCAGCGAATTGCTACCCTGGCCATCCTGGGGCATCTGACGGAACCATACCGTACTCCAGAACTTGGTGCCCTGAAACCTCAGTGGTGGGCAGACATGGATTGGGGTGCGGACCATGCATACATAGTAAGCCTCTTCAGGGGGGATGCACCTGAAGCAGCGGACTTGACGCGCAGCCAGATCCTGCTGACCCGTGCGTTCGAGTACGTCCAGGCCTGGCTGGACCGACAGTCGGCCAACAACAGGGAAAGGATCCGGATCACTGCGGATCAACGGTGTTGGTGCAGTATCGTCATCCGGCCTGCCGATCAGATGATCCATGCCTGTTCATCTTCTGGCTTGACCGGACTGGCTCTGACTGTGCTCCATTGCATCCTGACACATTTTGCAGACCTCGTTCGCACCGAAGGACGTGCAGAACAGGCCCTCCTGATCGACGAAGCAGGCATCACGATCCGGCAATCCCTGGGGTGGGCCGGTCTGACTGGTCCGGACGATGAGGACCATCTGTTTCGGGCTGCCTACCAGGTATACTATGAAGGCGGAGCTGTGCAGGCCGCCACGGCTTTACCGGTTCTCCTGGATCGCTACCGGACGAGCGTTGACTGGGCAGTATTGCAGCCGTATGAACTCGATGAGATCAAGGAATTCGTTACCCTGCTCAAGTCTTTTGCCGGGTATTTGCCCTGGATCTATCGAGCACCTGACAAGATGAAAGCTGTAGGCTTGTTTCTTTCTCCTGCTGATAATCAGAAGTTGACCCGTGTGCTGGAGCGATTGGCGAGTTTACCCAATCCGATCATCCTGTGGCCCCTGCTGTTCGCCATCCTGCACCGGCTGGGTCAACGGGAAGCGGCTGACTCGAATGAGATTCGTCAGGCGATCGATCTGCTGGTATGTCTTGAGGTAGCGCATGTCCGACTGGCTGTCCTTCCGCGGGGCAGGAGCCGATCCAGGAGCCCGGAATGGTACTATGCGCAACTGGGTCATACCCTGTTTCATCATGACGATGAGGGGGAGCCATCCCTTTATACGGAGGACAGTGACGATCCCTTTGACGGGGATATCCTGGACTGGATCCGGCAGGATCTGGTCCAGGAAGTCGGCCGGCATGGCAATGACGCGCAGGTCAGGGCGGCATTGCAGTTGCGACCAGAGGAGGAGTTTCAGTTTACCAGATGGCCTCATGGCGGGCTGGCCTGGTTTCTGGCGGCCTATGAACACCACCTGCGCGCCCCGGAAAGTCGGTCCTTCCACTTGCAGGATCATCATGCCGGACGGGAGGATCTGGACAAACGCCCGCCGGGCAAGGTGGTATGGAGCGACTTGTGGCGCTGGGAGGATCAGGCGGAACCCTTCGGCTATTCGTCCCATGAAAAGATCCGACTGGGCAACTTCTTCCTTCGCGACCTGACCATGGACGACCGGCATCCTGCTGTCGGCCTGCCCGACTACATCCAGGTGCTGCAGGAGGCCAATGTAGCTCTGCCTGCTCCATATCGCCTGGCCCAGGTCGATGAATTGACCGGTATCCTGGCCGAGACCCGGCAGCGATTGCAGGACCAGGGTATCCCACCGGACCGGTATCCCGATCTGCCCCGGGTGGTCTGCGACCTGCGGGAGGAAAGGATGATCCGGTTTGCACTGGAGCGGTGGTCAATGTCAGTCGCAGAAATGACGAAAACAAAAGCAGCAGACTGACGTAGGAAGATTGAGTTCCATATCTTAATACCCCGGTAAGGATTGTCTACCCTGGAAGAAGTCCGGTACGGAATAAAAGGAGAATATAAAATCAGGAGAGTATGGCTACAAAGGTGAATGCACAGAGCTACTTCGACCGGATCGGAAAGGCATGGGATGAAAGTGACATCAAGAAGAGGCATCCGGAATGGGCCTGGTCGTTGGCTGCTACGCAGTTGTATACGGATAGTTTGGTCATTGTGGGCTTCAACTGGGGAGCAGCCCAAATGGAGAAGTATGATCCGCAAGAGAGCCTGCCCGATCAGCCATGGCTACAGCAGGATCTCGGAACACTGTCTCGTACGATTCCCTATCTGCGCAAATATTTTCCGGATATCGACCTGGATAAAGTCGTGCAGACCAATTACTGTTTTTTCCGGTCGCCCGAGCAAAGCGACATTACATCGGATGACATTGACCGTTGCCATCCCCTATTCATGGATTTGCTGAAAGATCTTCAACCAAAGCAGGTCTTGATCTTTTCATCCGTCCTACGAGACCGGATCAAGGACCAGCTTTCCAATAGAAAGATTGCCGAAATTCCTTCAGGTGATCGAACAGCTATAGCCATCCGGGCTTCCTGGTCCATTGGTGGAAGGGAGATTCCGGTTGGGATTGTGCCTCACCCCAACAATGCGATTACAGGGGAGGCAAGAGAGAAGTGTTGGGAATGGCTGCGAAAGTGAGGGCGGACTAAATTGAGGACAAACATGGAGAGTGGATTGAACGAAGATTGGGCTAAAAAGGCATTAGATGAACTTTTTAATCTGACTACTACCTATAGGAGTTCAGCGAGTTATCACGAATTGTTCAAGTTTATAGTTCGATTCAGAAGTTATTCTCCGTATAACGCAATGCTTATCCATCTTCAACGATCGGGAGCGAGTTTCGTAGCGCCAGCTTCTAGGTGGCTTCGTGATTATCAAAGAGCAATAAGGCCCGGTGCGAATCCAATAGTTATCCTGCAACCCTTCGGGCCAGTCATGTTTGTGTACGACGTAGCGGATACGTTACCTCTTCCTGATGCTATGCCATTACCAAAAGAAATTTATAGCCCTTTTGAAGTGCGTGGAGGTAAAATTGGTAAAGAGTTTGAAATAACCGTCCAAAATGCAAAACGGGATGGGATCCTGGTTCACTTGGAACGAGCCGGTTCCCAAAGCGCTGGGAGTATTCGTAGCACTACGCGTGGAGGTTCTATTCCATTTTTAGTAAGAAAAAAGCCAAAGGAAGAACACGTTATGGTGCCGATAAAGTACGATCTTCTGGTAAATAGTGCCCACCCAAGGGAAGTCCAATACGCTACACTGGCTCATGAATTGGGGCACTTGTATTTGGGGCATCTAGGGAGCCCCAACAAGAACTGGTGGCCCGATAGGGGCAAGCTGGATTTTTCTTCACGTGAATTTGAAGCTGAATCGGTTAGCTATCTTGTTTGTCTTCGACTTGGATTGGATACACCATCTGAAAAGTATTTAAATGGTTATTTGTCAAAAAAGAAGGAAGTGCCACAAATCAGCTTAGAGGCAGTGTTGAGAGCTGCGGGACTCATTGAATCAATGGGCCTATCCAGAATGAAGCCAAGAAATTATGGCTAGCAGATTATCGGATACAGAAGTTTATAACAAAAAAGAATATGTGCTAGATTCTGTCAAGGATGTCTGATCAAAAGTGTCAATTCTCAATATAAGATTCGAATAAATTAATGATTAACTATGTCAATCGAAATAGGTCAGATCGTAAAGAACTTAGTTGCTAATGAGGCTGTTGTGATTAATCACATTCAGCCTTTGGGGGATATGATTTCTATAAAGTATACTGGTATTAATTCAAGTCGATCCAGTACGAAGATAATATCTGCACTTGATTTTGATTCATTGGAGATATTATCTCAGGAAGGAAAATTCAATTTTAAAGGAGATCCTGCGAAGTTTAGATTGTTTGCTGAGGCTGAACGGATCAATTCTGCTTATCAATTTGATCCGTTATTTGCCGTAAATTGCAGTATTGTGGATCCTTTGCCGCACCAGGTTGAGGCTGTGTATAAATTCTTGTTGCCTCTTCCTAAAATTCGTTTTCTTCTTGCCGACGATACAGGAGCAGGAAAAACAATTATGACAGGTCTTCTAATCAAGGAATTGATGATGAGAGGACTTGCTGAGCGAATACTAATTGTCACTCCTGGCGGTTTGACCAAGCAATGGCAAGAGGATGAGTTAGGAATTAAATTTAATATCCCATTTACGTTAGTCAACAGGGCGTTATTTTCATCAGATCCAAACGTTTTTCATTCCACTCAAAAGATAGTCACATCAATCGATTTTATTTCCCGTGAAGATGTTTTAAATGTGGCCAGTAATTCTCATTGGGATTTAATAGTATTTGATGAAAGCCATAAGTTGTCTGCCTATGAATACGGTAGCAAGCAATACCTGTCGCAACGCTATAAAGCAGCACAGGTTTTATCGCAACAGTGTGAACATATTTTGCTGCTTACAGCTACGCCACACCGTGGACGAACGGATACATTTAAAAAGCTTCTTCAGCTTCTTGATGAAGACATTTTTGCAACAGATGAAATTGCTTCTACAAGGATAAAGGAACTGGAGCATAATGGCATTAATAAGTTCTTTATACGTCGATTGAAGGAAGACATGAAGGATTGGCAAGGTAAACCGCTCTTTAAGGATCGATTTACCAAGACTGTGGCCTACCAATTGACTCCAGAGGAAAAGGAACTGTATGATGCAGTTACAAAGTATTTAACGAAGAAGAAAGAGGAAGCATCAGAAACAAGGAATATTCATGTTTCCCTTGCGCTAACGGTGATGCAGCGGAGATTGGTAAGTTCGATTTTTGCAATTAAAAATACACTGGAACGAAGATGGGGCGCTTTGCAGGGAATTATTGATGAGGTGAATAAAAACCCGAACCTATGGAGTCAGCGGCACAAACTCGAAGGCTTTGATGTCGACAATATCGAAGATTATGAGGATCTTGAGGATGATGAGCGAGATGCGTTGGATGGCATATTGTCTGATCCTCGAAAGTTCAAACTTTTTACGACGGCAAAGAGTATTGGTGAGATTCAGCAGGAGGCCACTGAGGTGAAGAAGTTGTTTGATATGGCTCAATCACTTTATCACCGAAATCAAGAGGAAAAGAAGTTCCAGGAGTTGCAAGAGTTGCTTAAATCCAATGGTGTAGTGGACAAGGGGGAGAAGCTGGTTATCTTCACCGAACATAAGGATACTTTATTATATCTGGAGGAGCGACTCACCAAGCGAGGAGGATATAAAGTGGCTACTATTCATGGCGGTAAGAGTGTAGATGAGCGTAGGGATGCGCAATGGGCTTTCGCAAAACCCGATACCCAGATCTTGATTGGAACTGATGCAGCCGGTGAGGGTATCAACCTTCAGTTCTGTCGTTTGCTGATCAATTGGGATATTCCTTGGAATCCTAACCGATTGGAACAGCGGATGGGACGGATTCACCGATACGGTCAGAAGCAGGATGTACTCGTCTTTAATATGGTAGCGAGCAATACTAAAGAAGGTAAAGTATTGGAACGTTTATTGACCAAGCTGGATATTATTCGGGAAGGAATGGGTGATGATCGAGTCTATGATGTCATTCAAGACGTACTGGAAGGTGTTGGATTGGATGATATTATCGAATCTGTATTTAATGGTCGGGAGACAGCATTGGATAGATTCTTATCTCAAGATGATGCAGCACTTAAATTGAAGTTCAGAGAAAAGATCGATGAACAGAAGGATAAATTGGCACATAGTGTTGTGGATTATAAGGATGCAAGGACCTTAAAGGAAGACTCGGACGAAAAGCGTCTCCAGCCTATTTATATTCGCTTATTCTTCGAGAAGGCATTCCAGAATCTCGGTGGTTCATTTACAGAGTTAAGACAGTCAATATTCAGGATAGATAAGATGCCTGACAAAGTTATAGGCGAATTGAAAGATACCTATAAAATTCACTTTGATGCCATTAAGTCCATCCAATTTTGTTTTGATAAACAGATCTTCCTTGACTATCAAAGTATTGGTGATCTGGGCCATGTTCATTATATCAATCCGGGGAATCCTGTCTTTGACAGCTTGGTTGCTGTGGTACGAAACCAGTACCGAGAAGATATGATCAAAGGAACTATCTTGATTTCCCCTGATGATAAGGAAGATTATTTTGCGTTCTTTGTGAAGAGTCAGATCGTTGACAATCGACCAAGCAAGGTTGATGATAGTGTCGCAGATGAGAGACTGGTTATGGTATATCAATCCGGGAAAGGTGAATTTCATATTACATCACCAGCAAAATTTATTGATTTACATCCACCTATGGAATTCACCAAGCCCATTGCTCCCCCAGAAGTCATTGACACCAATGAAGTGATTCAATGGAGTTTTGAAAGAATAACCACGCAACAATTTGAAGATACAAAGTCTCATGTGGCCAAAGACGCGGCTGATCGTAGGGGCTACCTTGAATCGGCGTTTACCCAGGTCATCATGGACTTGCAAATATCCATACATGAATTGCAAAGTAAATTACTCTTAGGTGACAATAAAGTACAGGAATTGATCTTGAAGAAGCAAGAGCGTATCCACGAGTTGATCGAGAAAAAGAGAGACCGCCTTGAACGTCTGGATTTGATGACACAACTCAATCCAAAGGCACCGGAGGTGTTAGGATGTGCCTATATAGTTCCACTTACGCAGGTGGAATACGTCGGACATTATGGTATGAGTAGAGATGACGAGGCTGAGGCGATTGCTATGAAGGCCACCATGGATTATGAATTGGAACATGGATGGGAGCCACAAGACGTAAGTGCCAACAACGAAGGCTATGACGTGAAAAGTATCAGCCCAGAGCAACTGAAGCGCTATATTGAAGTGAAAGGTCGAAGTGGCCAAGATGGCAGTGTGATGCTCAGTGAGAACGAGATGAACCGTTTGGCTCAGTTAGATGATGCTGCCTGGTTGTACATTGTGATGAATTGTAAGAGCAAACCAGAGCTATACCGGATTCAAAATCCAGCAAAGGCACTCAGATTCGAATTGAAATCAAAAGGCGTACAATACTTTCTGCCGATGGCAGAATGGAAACAAAAAGTGGATCAACATGCCTAACCAAACCGAAACAATTAGAAAGTTCATCAAATGCCTTAATAATAAGGATGAACAAGGAGGCTTCTGGCTTCCAAACATACAACGTCCATTCGTCTGGAAGAAAGATCAAATCGAGCGATTGTATGATTCAATTTTACGAGAATACCCTATTGGAACTTTGCTCATATGGAAGACAAAAAGTGAATTAAGGAGAAGAAAGTTCATCGATAATTTCAAAAGTGGAATAAGCCTATCTAATTTCTATATTCCTCAGGACAATGCTCAGAAAATGATGGTATTGGATGGCCAGCAACGGCTTCAGTCCCTATTCATTGGCCTAATGGGAAGTTATGATGGAGAAGAACTTTATATTAATATTCTTAGTGGTGACATAGTGGCTCCTGAGGATATCAAATTTGACTTTAAATTCAAGCCTAAATCTAGTACACCTTTTCCATTTGTGCTTTTTAAGGAGTTGGTATTTACTGATAACAAACCAAAGGAAATTGTTAAACAGATTGTATCTATAAATGAAGTTTCCGAGAAACAAGAAGATAGAATTTATGACAATGTCGAGTTGATTCGAGAGGTATTTTGCACCCAAGAGAATATACTTTACCAGTTGGTTGATAGCGTTGACCGTCCAAATACCTACACTGAAGAGGATATAGTTGAAATTTTTATCCGGGCAAATTCCGGAGGCACGCCATTGGGAAAATCTGACCTCCTCTTTAGTCTTCTTACAGCTAGTTGGGAAGAGGTTGAGAATAATATGGATGAATTGCTTGATGACTTAAATAGAACGGGCTATAAATTTGATCGTGACTTCATCTTAAAAATTTCTTTGGTTTTATTGGACAAAGGGGCTAAATACGAGATAAAGAAATTTAGACTTCCAGAAGTAAAGGAGGGAATCGAAAAGAACTGGCAATCAATTGCTGATGCAATACGCTATGTAAAGGACTTTATTTATGGTAAGACATTTTTGAAGACAGACAAAACTATACCTTCATATGCTAGTTTGATTCCAATTATCTACAGTAAATATCATTTTCCGAAGACTTGGGGTGATAATTTGGAAGCAGATCTTGTTGATTATTTAATTAAGGTTAATCTTACAGGTGTTTTTGGAGGTGTATCTGATAGTTTCACCGATGCTTTGGTCTCAACAGTGAAAACTAATGAAGGATTTGTAAAGACTGAAATATTTGGCGAAATCCGATCAAAGGGAAAGAGCATGGAGATTACTAAAGAAAGTTTGCTAAGTTATCATTTTTCATCTAAGGAATTACACTTGTTGCTAAACCTTTGGTACGGCTTTAATTACCAGCCATCATGGGAGCAAAACAAGCCTCAGGTAGATCATATATTCCCGCAAAGCGCATTAAAAAGTATTAAAATATCGAATCCAGAGACAGGTAAAATGAACATCATGAAATACAAGTGGTGGGATCGAGATCAGATTGCAAATTTAATGCTTCTTACTGCTCGTGAAAATGGAGCAGGCAATAAATCCGATTCCTTGCCGAATGTTTGGTTCTCAAATAAAACTGAAGATTATCTCAAGATGCACCTTATTCCAAATGATCCCTCGCTTTGGGAATTAGACCGATATGAGGATTTTATCATAGAGCGGAAGAAATTACTCATTGATCAGTTTGAGGACATACTGTATATACCTAAAACTGAGTCAGAAACAAAAGTCGAATGACCCTAGCCAAAAAACTCATCGAAGTGGCTATGCCAATCAAGGAAATATCGGCAGAAAGTGTACGAGACAAATCCATCCGGCACGGGCATATATCTACCCTGCACTTGTGGTGGGCAAGACGACCATTACCTGTCTGTAGAGCTGTAGTATTTGCCAGTTTGGTGCCTGATCCGGAGGATGAGCATTGCCCACAAGCTTTCAAGGATGCTTGTAGGATGTTGTTGGGCGAGCCATTCGCCTTGGATAATGGAGGCAATATATTGGATTGGTATGAACCTTATGACGACATCCCCTATACCTCGGCCATTGACCGTATGGAGGATACCCTGCGCAACAGGTTGTTGATGTTCATAGGAAAGTTCTCAGAAAAGTACATCCTGGCTGCGAGGCAAGGTAAGACAGCGGCAGCAAAAGATATGCTGTCAGATGCCAGCCTGATTAAGTGGGACAATAAGAATAATAATAACATCATTGGTAAAGCTCGAAAGCTGATATGGGTTGCCCACAATGCTTCTAGCGGCAAGACAGCCAAAGTACTGCTTGCAGATTTTGATGCAGCTTACAAAGCCATAAAAACAGCAGAAAATGAACTCTATAGCATAGCTGACCGCCATTTAGCAACCAAGCAAGTTCAAGCTAACGAAACTGCGTTACAAAAAGCCATTGATGACTTTCAGGACAAAATGCCGAAGGTATTTGACCCTTTTGCTGGTGGTGGGGCTATTCCTTTAGAATCGGCAAGATTGGGCTGCAAAACCTACGGCAACGACATTAACCCGGTAGCCCATATCATACAAAAAGGAAGTTTGGAATTTCCACAGAAATATGGTAAGCCGATTACTTACTCAAATGCCGAGTTTACTTTACTATATGGTGCCGAAACGTTAAAGAGTATTCCTAATGAATGGAAAACCTTCTATGCTGGAAATACCACTGGAGTGCGGATTCCAAACAGACTGAGTTTTGATGTAGAGTTTTATGCCAAAAAACTTCTATCTGAAACGGAAAAGTTAATTGGTCATCTGTATCCCACTGATGAAAAAGGAAATAAGCCAATCGCCTATTATTGGGCAAGAACAGGATTATGTTCCAACCCGAGTTGTAGAGCTCAAATTCCTTTATTAAAAGGGTTTTATCTAGTTAACACAAGCCAAAAGCATATTTACTTAAAGCCACAAATAACTAATAATGAAATAAATTTTGAAATCAGAATTGGGAAAACCAATGATATGGGCTGGATGGGTAAAAGCCTTACCTGCCCCTGTTGTGGAGCCACTACTTCGGTCAAGGACCTAAAACAGCAGTCATTGGATGGTAAGCTGAATGAGAGATTGATTGCAATTATCGAACATTCAGAAAATGGTAAGGCCTATCGCCTCCCTTTTGAATCGGAATTGAAAGTTTCAAAAATCAAAGAAGAGGCTTTTTATCAATCCATAATACCTACCGAAACTATGAAAGATATTCCTGATCTAGTCAGTGGTAGAGGCTGGGGAATTTCAAAGTGGTCAGAGTTGTTCTCTAAAAGACAACTCCTTTTAATGCAGACATTAATTATGCAATTGAATGAATTAAAAGCTGAATTGAATACTGACAATTCAGAATATTCTAAAGCCATAATTACCTATTTATCCATTTTGATAGATAGGGGATCTGCCATCAACACTTCTTTTGGTAGATGGGATGTTAGTCGTGAAAATGTTCAAAGTCCATTTTCAAAGCAAGCAATCCCGATGATGTATGACTATCCTGAAGCAAATCTATTAGGTAATTCCTCGGGCAGCTTATTAAATCAACTGGAATGGATAAAGCGATATATAGAATCAGAAAATGGTTATCCGTTTTCAGTAAATTTAAATAACGCCAGTAGTGGTGACAAATCTCAGTTTAAAGATAAGTTTCTAACAGCAGTAATTACCGACCCACCATATTATGATGCGATTGCTTATGCTGACCTTTCTGATTTTTTTTATGTATGGCTGAAGAGAACTTTAGGAGATATATTTCCATTGAATTTCGCAACGCCAAACACCCCTAAAACAGAAGAATGTACTGCATTAAAACATCATCATAATGATAGTAAAGAAGAAGCTAAAGTCCATTTCGAAAGGAAACTAACGCAAATATTTGATGCCATTGAGCATCAAACTTCAGATATTGTGAGTATTATGTTTGCTCATCAGAGTACGGAGGCATGGACAACCCTTTGCAACTCTATTCTTGGGGCTCGAATGAATATTACAGGTTCTTGGCCTGTTGATACTGAAATGGCAAACCGAAGTTTGGGTCTAGCAGGTGCTGTTTTAGCTTCCTCAGTCACAGTATCCGCCAGACCTTCTCAAAGACAAGGGTACGGTACCTATAAAGATGTCAAAAAAGCAATTGAAATAACAGTTGCCAAAGAGGTAGAAGAACTCTACCGCTTAGGCTTTAGAGGAGCAGATTTATTAACAGCATGTTTTGGTCAAGCTGTTAGTGATTTTGGCAAATATGAAAAAGTAGAAAAAGCAGATGGCAGTGAAGTTACTGTGGCTGAATTATTAGAGATGGCTCGTGAGAGTGCCTTTAATGCTTTATTAAAAGGCTTTGACGGGGATGACTTTACTAAGTTCTACATCGGATGGTTGCAGCTCTACGGCTTTGTAGAAAGTGACTTTGATGATGCGGCCAAGTTCAGCCGTGTAGGGTTGAGCATCAATGTTCAGGATTTGTTCACAGATCACATTCTTATCAAAAATGGCAACAAACAAGCTTTAGGTGGTTTTGCCGATAGACTAGCCACTAGTAAGAACCTGGGAGAAAAAGCCAACAGTCATTTGATAGACCAGGTGCACAGAGCCATGCATTTGTACCAAGGCAGCAATCGGGGCAATTTGTTAGAGTTCATCCATCGGGTAGCCTCTAATCCAGACAATCCGTTTTGGCGGGTACTTACCTCGCTTTGCGAGATATTACCAGGTGGCAGTGAGGATCATAAACAAGCTACTGGCCTAATCACCAACAAAGAAAGTCTCATTCGTGAAAGTGCAACAGCACAGCGAGACAAGGCATCACAAGGAGGTCTTTTTGACTTATAAAGGATTTGAATCATGAAACAGATACAAATTGACAATTTATTTAAAGCTTTCGGCTTGTTTATCGAAGCTTTTAGGCCATATGTGGTTGAATTGTTAAGCAAAGAAGCTGGTGATAAGTGGCCGGCTGAATTTGTAAAGGCATTATACCCCCAGCAAGTTGAGAATTGGAATCAAGGACTACGTTCAGGTTCGGAGCCCATGTCTTTGATAGATTATCCGTATTTAAAGAGTTTTGCTCTCAAATATCGAGATGAATTGCGTGCCGATTTTGGTAGAGATGTAAATAAATTGGCAACGCGGCTGGAAACCATCTATGATGTACGCAACAAGTTGGCTCATTTTCAGGAAATTAGTGAGGATGAATATACAGAGGCATTCATCAATATGAAGAGCATTGCCAGAGCCATTCAAATGGATGAATTGGAAGAGAGCCTGGCAAGACTTCAGGAATCCAAAGAAGACCACCTATCAGCAAGCTCAGCGCTCCGGGATAATATTCTTCTTGAACATGGAGCTTTGATACCTTGGTTTAGAGTGGTGGCTCCTCATATGGATATCAAGCAAGGGCGATTGGATGAATCTGTGTTTGCAGCCAACCTGGCTGAAGTGGCATTAGGTCACGGCAGGGAGATTTACAGTAACCCGGGGGTATTCTTCTCCAAAACATACTTCACTGCGGGACTGAAAAACGTTGCCAAAACTGTTTTGAAAGGATTGAACGGAAAAGAGGATGCGGAGAATCGTGTCATTTCCCTTCAAACAGGTTTTGGAGGTGGGAAGACGCATACCCTTATTTCGCTTTACCATCTAAGTAAATGGGGCAAGAATGCCATCAACTCCAACTATACCAAAGACTTATTGGCCTACACGGGTCATCCAGAGTTTGATTCAGCCAATATTGCTGTTTTTACCAACACCACCAACGACCCTGCCAATGGCAGAGAGCCTGAGGAGGGTGTTCACATCCAAACCATTTGGGGCGAACTGGCCTATCAATTGGGTGGGAAAGCCGCTTATGAGATTATTCGTAAGAATGATGAAGGACTCATTGCTCCAGCTGGTCTATTCAAGCAAGTTCTAGCACAATGTAAGCCTGCTCTCATATTGATTGATGAGTTGGCAGATTATTGCGTAAAAGCATCGGCACGAAGGGCGGGTAGCAGCAGTTTGGCTGACCAGACTATTAGCTTTATGCAGGAGCTGACAGAAGCTGTATCAGGCACGAACAATTGTGTAGCTGTGATTACCTTGCCTGCGAGTGTTCAAGAAGTTGGCAACACTCCAGAGGCACAGGCTATTTTGAGCTCTTTGCAAAAACGTGTGAGCCGGGTAGGTGCTGATACGCAACCCGTTGCGGATGAAGAGATTTATGAAGTCATTCGAAGAAGGTTGTTCGAGGATATTGGTGATGCGATTACGATAGAGTCCATAGCCGATCAATACATGGCCATGTATCAGGAATATTGGTCAGAACTTCCACCAAACGCCAATAAGTCCGATTACAAGCAGAAGATAATAAAATCCTACCCTTTTCATCCAGAACTAATTGATGCTTTTAGAGTAAGATGGGCAAGCCATCATGATTTTCAACGAACAAGAGGAGTCTTACGCTTGTTGGCCGCCATAGTCAGTGACTTATGGAAGCGTCAACAGTCTCTACCTGGAGGAAATGCCATGATACATACGGGTGTGGTGAATTTCGCCAACTTAGATGCACTATCAGGCCAGCTAAAGAAACTATATGGTAATGGCTATGACTCGGTTATTTCAGCTGATGTGGCAGGATCTTCATCCAATGCATTTAAGGTTGACAGCAACAAAAAGGAGTATGGAGACTGGTATTTGACCCAGGCCATTGCCTCCGTCATTCTAATGAACTCTTTTGGAAGTGAAGGAACGAATAAGGGCATTTCAGTCCCTGAATTAAAATTGAATCTGCTAGTTCCACATGGCTTCAATCATAACAGTATTAATGGCGCTCTGGATGAATTGGAAAGTAATGCATACTACCTATATTATGCACAATCTTCTTCTTCAGGTAAACGGTATTGGTTTCATACCAAACCAAACATCAATATCCTTATCAATCAGGCAAAGAGTGATGTAAAAGCTGAGGACATAACAGCAGAAATTATTAATCGTCTGCACCAAAAGAGCAAGAATATCAATGGGTTTAATGTATTGGTCAACCCAGCTGAAGATATACCGGAACAACTAAAACCAACACTTTTGATATTGAGCCCTATTCATTTGGCAAACCCAAATGGACTAAATGGAAAGACGTTGCCACTTATTGAGCAGATAGCCACTAAAAAGGGAAATAGCGAACGTATTTATAGAAATACGATGCTCTTTTTGATTTGTTCTGAGCTTGGGATTGGAAAGCTGCAATCGGATGTAAGGGAATACCTGGCTTGTCAGAAGATCAACGCTGAATACAACAATCAGTTGGAACAAGATCAAAAAACTGATTTGCGAAAGAGAATGGAAGAGGCATCAAAGAGTTCAGACGCTTCTCTTGTAGCTGCGTATTCCATCGTCACAAAGTTTTCCGTAAAAAATGGAACAGACGTTCTTCAGATTAGGCAGTTTAGAGACAGTATTGATGCACAGATCAATACCTATATTTTGGATGCCTTAAAAGAAGAAGAGTGGCTCTTAGATTCGATTGGATTGAGTACACTGGGTAATAATAACTTGCTACCAACCTTAGAACAACCCATCAAAGCAAAAGACATTTATGAAGCTTTCCTGCGTTTTGATGATAAACCCATGATTACTGGGCCCGAGGCTGTTTCAAGAAGCCTTCAGAAGTATTGCACCAATGGGGAGTATTGTGTTGCCACAGGTGATGGTGCAAATTTTACCAGGTTCTTTTTTAAAGAGGCTATTCCATTTTTTGATGTGAATGATGTTACTTATTGGTTAGTAGATAAGAGCCTAATGTCTTCGCCCCAATCTGGTAGTCCTTCAACCCCTACTGCTACCGGATATTCAATAACAGTAGTTCCCGGTGTAGTTGAGGCCCCTGTTGAACCGCATGGCTCAAGGCCAGGACAGACAACCACAGGAGCAAGGCAATTAAAGTCAGTTACAGTAAGTGGCAATGTTCCGTTAGAGCGATACACAGAGTTGTTCAACTATTTCATTACACCATTTGCTATGAGTGGTAATAAGATTGAAATAGAAGTAAGATTTAAGATCAAGTCTACAAGTAGCAGTCCATTAGATGAAAGCAGGCCTCAATATAAGTCTGCAAAAGAGGCCGCAAGGCAATTGGGATTGAATTTTGAGGAAGAAGGCATGGAGGGCTAGAATGTTGAATGGGTTATCAAGTTGTTTGCGTTTTTCTTTGAAATGGATTCTATCAAGTAATAACAATTGCCTTATGCTTTCTGAAAGTGAAATACTGCTACGTGGAAAGATTAAAAACGTTGTTTTGGCACTGGATGATGGCGATGACCACTATCCTTCTGGTCATTGGTTGAATAGCACGGGAGTCCGAATGTATTCAGAGGATCGTGTTCTTTTGGCCGAGGAGTTGGTCGATTCATTTCAGGATGGATGCTATTACCATAAGGATGCAGATCGAATTAATGCGCTTCTTACACCTGTTACAAAGCCATTCGTCATTATTGATTATCGATTGATTTCAAGGCATATTGTAAAATTATTTCCGATTAGAAAATATCCAAAATTTAATCCATTTGCCTCGTTTGATGATCGAGTTAGTCAATTACGTCTAAGGGTTTTGGGGAGCCTGCTGAATATATCAAATTATACGAATATTGATTTAAATATTACAAATGAGACAGAATTGAATAATTATTTGGATCTGTTGCTGGATTTATCATATGATTTGTATGCCTATCCCTGGCCTAATGCAATTCTTAGACCTCAGGTGATGAAGAGGAATATATATGGTGGAAAGAGCAGAATAGCTGCTCTGCGAGTTCTGAAAATTCTTGCTTTGATTAGGAGGAATGTAATTGATATGAATACGATTGCTTCTCATGGTGAGTATTTTAACAAGGATCATACTATTGATATATGTAAGTTATTGGCCGTGCACCCAATTTTGCGACTCGATTACAGAATTTGTTCGGATAAGATTTAGTTTGGGACAATTTTAAACAAATTCAACCGTATTTTTCTGGTGATTGTTTTTAGCACTATGTAAATTTGATAATAGCAACTTTTGAAATTGTCATTCTCACATCCAATTTTCAACACGCCCTGGCTTTATGACCTTCCCCTTGAAGCATGGGCAAAGGCATTCGATCTGGCAGAAGTGGTATTGAGACGCCTTGCTCTGAAAGCTGATGATCCCCGGTTGGCGATCACCTTCCGCCAGGATTCTACGGAGCGGTTTGTTGTGGTCTTCGGTGGAAAGTACGCAGGGGGATTCTACCAGGAGAACGGTCAGGTCTTTTTACGATTCGTAGTGGCTGGTGACTTTGACCTGGGTATAGATGATCGACTTCTTGATCTAGAAGAGCCTTTCAAGGATGGTCAGACAAGATTGGTCTATATGGCCCTGGAGGATTGGCAGGGGATCAATGACCCGTTTTTGGTGGAGGTGGTCAATGGAGCCAGGCTGGCCTTATCTCGGGCAGGTCGGTCCAACCAGCGAAAGCATCACGTGGATATGCTCTATGACGTGATCATGGATCCCAACGCCCGGAAGGAATGGATGGACTGGATCGTTCTGTCCCCGCAGGAGCGGATCATTGCAGCACATAAGTCCAATCTGCGTGAATCCGGGAATAAGGAAGAATGGTATAAATGGGAATTGGCAGCCCGTTTTCAACAGCATTGGGATCTGGAAGCTCCGGATTTTGGGGAGATGCTGTCCCGTCTGGATTTCAGTAATCTGCTCTACAACCAGAGTATTTCATTCATCAACGAGGCCAGGGTTCACCCGGAAGAAGCACGGGCCTATTATCGCGCCCTGTTTGATGAATCAGTTCCGCTGGATGACCGGCTGAAGCAATGCAAGCAACATGGTGATGCCCTGATCCAGGCATGGCATCCCGGCTGGAAGAATGCAGGGCAGGATGAGCGTTGTCTGTCTGTATTCCTGAGTTTTCACGACCTGGAACACTATGCCCCCTACAAAGCCTCCTTTTATGTGGCCTATTGTCGTTATCTCGGTATCTCACCGAAACGTGCGGGGCTGCGGTATGGCCATTACCTGGAGCTGGTAAACGATCTGGTGGCGAACTATATAACAAGGGATGAAGAGCTGATCCGATTCTATCAGGAGGCCATTTCCGGCAACGAAGCCTATGCCCGTGATCCACAGCATCATTTGCTCGCGCAAAATATCCTGTACACCGTATTTGATCAACTGTGGAATACCTCGCCGGAGGATGATTCCGAAGAAACCTTTGCTCCGGATATAGTTCCAAAAGAAGAACCTATGCATGACTCACCTGTGCTCAACCAGATCCTGTATGGTCCTCCCGGAACGGGAAAGACCTGGCGCACCATCCGTCAATCTGTAGCTATTGTCGATCCGGATTATTTTCAAAAACACAAGGATGAACCGGACAATCAGGCCATCAAGAAGCGATTTGATGAGCTATTGATCCGACCAGATGATGGTGGAAAGGGGAGAATTGCGTTCACCACCTTTCACCAGAGCATGAGTTACGAGGATTTTGTGGAGGGGATCAAGCCGGAAGCGATAGATGGGCAGATCACCTATGCAATTAAGCAAGGTATTTTTCGGCAGATCTGTGATCTGGCAGAGGCAAAAAAGTTCATATTAAATTTTGATTCTCATTATGATGAATGGATCGTTGAGATCCAGGAATCAGAGGGTCTAGACTTAGTTACACATAAACTTAAGAAACCCTTTCACGTTGATGTAAATGCAGCGGGTTCATTTGTTGTGACTCCAAAGAATGGAGCAATCAGTTCTCAAGTGATTTCTAGAGATCGATTTAGAAAGTATATCTATTCTGGCCAAATTCAAAGATCGCGTTCATATCTCACACCAATAGCGGAAGAGTTTCGTAGAAAGTTTTCTCTTGTAGAGGAGCCCAAAACCTATGACCGTTTCGTTCTAATCATTGATGAGATCAACAGGGGTAATGTGGCCGGCATCTTTGGTGAATTGATCACCCTCCTGGAACCGGATAAGCGAGCAGGCGCAAGAAATGAGCTGACCATCACCTTGCCCTATTCACGGGATGTGTTTCAGGTGCCTGCCAATCTATACGTCATCGGCACAATGAACACGGCGGACCGCAGTGTGGAAGCCTTGGATGCGGCTTTGCGGCGGCGGTTCCACTTTTCGGAAATGCCTCCGAAACCTCGTCTTCTGGCAGGAAAATTCATTGGCGAGTATTCCCTCGAGGCGATCTTATCCCGGATCAACGAGCGTCTTTTGTGGCTCAAGGATATGGATCATACCATAGGCCATGCCTGGTTTATGGAGCAGGACGCTCCCGGGTGGAAGGAGATCAGGAATGTGTTTCGAGACAAGATCATTCCCTTGCTTCATGAGTACTTCTTCGGCGATCCCGGTCTGATCGGACTGGTGCTTGGACCGGGTTTTGTGAAAAGGTTGGAGATGCCCGGTCAATCACCCTTTGCCTCATTCGATCATCCCGGCAGGGATCTGGTCCATGACAAGGTCCGTTATACCGTGATCATGCCGGAGAATGAAGAGGAGATGACCCGGGCGATCCATCAATTGATGTCAAACTGATCCGGAAATGGCCAGGTTGATCCAGCTCTTCGAGCATGAAACGATGCTGGTAGGACGTCCCTACCCACCGGATCAGGCTGTCTTCGAAGACCGGGACCTGCTACGACTGCAGCTATTTCATCAGCAGACGGAGCTCAACTATTTCCATCTGCTGCATCGTGGAGTCCGCTTTCGACACTACGTCGGGGTACTTCAATTCGGAGACCTGACGATCGAGATCCTCCCGAAGGCTGATCGTACATCCAGTGATCCATTGCGATGGCAATCCTTCTTGATCCGCATGCTGCGCCGGGTGTATGATCTTCCCCTGAATAGCCCGGATCGGGCTTCGGTTCGTCCGACCCATCATCCGGTCCTGGAGCTTTTCTTTGAATCGTTTTTACATGAGACAGAGATCCTGATCAGACAGGGATTGGTCAGACAATATGTGCGCAGGGAACAGACTACCGGTGCGTTGAATGGTCGCTTGCTGATCCACCGGCAGGTGCGGGAGCATGTGGTCCACAAAGAACGATTTGCGGTAGAGCGAGCCACCTATCAGAAGAAGCACACCATCAATCAGATCCTGTACAGCACCATTCGACGGATAAGCCAATTTGCCGCACATCCGATCTTACGGGAGAGGGCCAGTCAGATGGGTCTGAGCTTCGAGGATTGGGTGGATCGCAAATGGCTGGCAAGTGACTTTGATCGCCTCCGGTTTAACCGTCGGACAGAGCGTTACCGACGTGCCATCGAATTGGCCCGGTATATTTTGTTGAGCATCCATCCGGATGTCCGATCGGGTGGCACACCGATGCTGGCTTTGTTGTTTGATATGAATGTCTTGTGGGAGAAGTATGTGGTCGGCGAGTTACGCAGGCAATTGCCCCATGGGTGGAAGGTGAGGGAACAGTCGCCTCGGAAGTTCTGGGAGTCTGATTCATCCTCTGCTTGGTTGAAACCGGATATTTTGATCACCTCGCCGGAGGGCAGGACGGTCGTATGGGATACCAAATGGAAGATCCCCAAGGACGACAAACCTTCTGAGGAGGATCTGCGGCAGATCTATGCTTATCTGGCTTACTTTAAAGCGGAGGAGGGATGGCTGGTGTATCCATCCGCTGGTGAGACGGTCCAGAAAGGTGGAGGATTTCAATTGCCGGGTGTGGAGAAGGAGGCTGGGATGGTGATGTTATCGTGTGAGGGAGAGATGATCCTGCTGCCAGCTGTTCTAGATAGGCCGAGATTCGCTTGAAACAGTGGCAATCGTCATTTGAGGTTGCTGCCCTGCTTTTCGGCCAGATTATACTACAATACTTTGTGGAACCAATCTAGTTGACATGACCCGCTAAGCCTCCTGTAAACTTATCCAAAATCAGGACGGAAAGTCAGTGGAAGATCTGACCGTATCTCGTAGTAGTGAGCCCAGGGCTGAGAAGTGCAGAAGAGCCGTGAGACCGGAGCCTCTCTTTCTACTGGAAGGGGGTGGAGATTTTGGGGAAATAGTGGTAAATTAGGGGGGGGAAGGAAGTGATAGTATGTATCGAGTATGATGATATCGCGAAAATTGAGCGAGCACAAACGGTTATAAACGCTTGTAAATGATTATGTGATTCATTTATAAGAAGTTATGTTCTTTCAGGGAAATTATCAAAACGAGGATATTGGGAATGAGTTGCGTATGTATGTAAAGTTATGTCCAATTAAAAAAACCAGCCGCACAAACAGCAAATTTGGTTTTCTGCCGATACGTTAGCCAACACTAAAAAAACAAAAGAGCTGTTTTCTTCCAACGCACTAAGAGGCATTTTTAACTTTAATATTTTATAAAGTATGAGTGAAAAAGCATTTAAGAAATATTTTGAAACTGAAAACCTTAAACTTGCTTACTACAGAATAGTATGTTGGCCGGAACGTTTGGTAAAGGACCGTTTTGGAATTCATGCATTTGGTGCTCACCTTGACAAAAACCTAAAACAGCTTTCGGAAAAACTCATTTCTGGAGATTACTTTCCACAGCGAGCATTCAAATACTACGAACCTAAATCATCAGGAACACAAAGAACAAAAACGCTTTTGATGATTGAAGATGCTTTGGTTTATCAGGCAATAGCCAATGTGATAGCATCGAGAAGTTATGATTTGTTGGCAGAGAATGATGATTTTGTTTACGGATCTGTGTTAACGCCTGACACGAAAAATGGCCCCGAAATTTTAAATCAAGAAAATCCAAGGTATTTCTTTTTCAAGTTTTGGAGATCGCTATTTGTTAGATTCAAGAATTCTGTCATCAAGGCAATTGAACAAGACAAAGCAACACACAAGTTCGAAACTGATATTACTGGCTTTTTTGACTCGATACCACATTACAACTTGCTTTTAACCCTGAGCACTCACTTCAATGTTGAAGATGAAATCCTTGATTTGCTTTCCGTTTGTCTGAATGCTTGGTCAGGTACAAAAGAAAGCAGCACGCCTGGAGTTGGAATCCCCCAAGGCCCTCAGCCATCTTATCTCTTGGCAAATTTGCTTTTATATCCACTAGACAAGCAGTTGATAAGCGAGGCTTTCAAGTATTATCGCTACATGGACGACATAAAAATTTACGGCTATTCAGAAAGTGAGTTACGGAATGTGTTAGTACTAATTGACAATTATTTAAAGGGTAATGGCCTTTCCATCAATTCAAAGAAGACTGAGATTACCGCCATTGATGAAGCAAAAGAGGATGAAACAATAAAAGAATTAAGAAGATTTGAAGTTATTGGTAATGAATATACAAGTGATGAAGCCATAATTAGCGTACTTTCAGAAGGTGGCTTGGAAAATAATATCATTAAAACTTTGCTGGGACTAAGTGATCAATCACCTGAGGAGCATGATGAAAATGATGCAAAAAAGCAGATAGAGAACATCACCGATCCGGATAAAATCATAGCATTTTGGGAAAGGGAAATCAGTGATGTTGAAAAAGAATTGCCAAGTCTTTTCAAAATAGATTCATTGGAATTGACCGACCCTGAAAACACGGATGACATTGATTTTATCCGACTAAGTGCCAAATACGGAACCGCATTACGTTCGCTATCAGAATACAAGCAAGTAAATGCATCTGTAGAGCTACTTCCTTACTGGCTTTTTGCTTTAAAGAAATTCTACTGGAGAGCCAGTAATTATGTCTTGACACTACAGTATTACAAAGGAAATAAAATGCTAAAAGCAGAACTTATAAACATTCATCTAGCCGATAGGAACTATGAGTGCTATCGCTACCATATTGTCACTTGTCTTACTTACAATTTTGAATACTCTGACAAAGAGCTAAGGATGTTTTTTAAATATCTGAAGTCGGAAAATTCGGAATTGGTTCGCTACGCCTTGTATTGCATGCTTATCAAACATTCTGACGACCAGCAATTACAATCAACACTTAGAGTAGAATTAAGTAAAGAATTAAATAGCTACTTAAAGTTAATTACTCTTGACTATTGGAAACGAGATACACATCATGTGAACACAATGAACGAACTTGTTAAACAAATGGGATTATGAAGTTTACGGAATTAAGAAATACCATGCAGTCTTTTTCCGGTGCTTCAACTCCGGATTATCAACTTGCTTATATCACCTCAGAGGTTAAAGACCTACTCAATGGGCTGAATAATCAATTTATAGAGTACCTGACAAAAGATATAACCAATACCGAGCTTCCGTTTAACTTGCAGCAATGGCTGGGTTCGCCTTACTATCAGTCTTCCAATGAAAATGCAAAAGACTGCCTGGAATATTGTCCTACAGTAAAACATATCTGGGGTAGAAAAATCAAAAGCTGGACAGACAGCGCACTGAAGAGTTATGACAATTTTTTACTCAAGTATGTACAAATTGATAAAGGTGAATCCGTTCACAAAACATACTCAGGTCTCAAAGAAACCGATGTGTACAATCACCTGATTGCAAAAGGTGGTGTGGAACAAGAAATTGGACAAAACTTTAAAAGTATATACCAAATAAGATCGGTTTTCCAGCATATTCAAGCAGAGGAAAAAGATGGCATTCGGGTACCGAAAAGAATTTCAAATTCTCAGTGCAACAAATGGAGAGATGTAATTATACAGTGTTTTAAACTTTCCTTAATTGCTTTATGTAATCTTATTCTTGAAGATGAAAGTAAATCAAGTTAAATCGGAAATTAAAAAACAAAGTTTCTTACGTTAATAAAAAGTCTTAATTACTTCAGTCGCTTATGCAGTTCAAGTTACCAAAGCCGAATCACGAGTATAAGGCAATCCTAAAGGATTACTGGGGAGTAGACATAGATAGGGATGAATTAATTGGGAAGTATTCACCATATAGGAATGGCACACAAGGTTTTTTTTCTAATTGCACAACTATTGATGGTAAACCGTTGAAATATCCGGATGATAAATTTCCCTTACGCATTCTGATATGGGCTAATCCTCTTAGAATATTAAAATCGGGAGGGACATATAAATTTAAAGTTCAGTTTGCAGCGTTAGATAAGAGAATACAATTAAATCCTTTTTTGTTAGTAACTCAAAGGGATTGCGTTATTTCACTGGATGGTACAAATGGGTTAGAAAAGAATCAACCATTAAATGGTAGTGAAGATTCAAAAGATATTTCAAGTTTAGATTCTGTCATTAATGATATTTATAATGAAAAGCTCAATCAAAACAATCCGTATAATGTAATTGACATTGCAGAGGCGGTGGAGGCTTTGGCAATTGATATATATTCTGAAAATAAGAGATTCATCTATGAGTTAATTCAAAATGCAGATGATGCGGCAGTAGTAGATCAATCAGAATTGATGATTGAAGTAAAATCTGGTTTTGTTGTTTTGTCGCACAATGGTAAACCATTTGACGAAAGAGATTTGAGGGGTTTATGTGGCATTGGAAGAGGAACAAAGAGAGATGATGAAGCTAAAACAGGATATAAAGGTATTGGCTTCAAATCAGTTTTTGGCCAGCAGGATGGATTGGTATATGTAAAAACAAATGACCTGTTATTTAGATTTGATAGGGATCACATACTTCAAAACGGATGGAACCCAAGATGGGGTATTCAGAAAAACTGGGAAAAAACCAATCAAACAAAGTTTAAATCACCGTGGCAGCTAATTCCAATATTATCTGATTCTGCAAACAATGCTGATGTTGATCTGATATTAAAATCTGAAGAATTTACTGTAAAAACAGCAATTAAAATACGAGATGAAAGCGAATTGGCTCGTGACATTAATGAATTATTTTCAGATGCACGATTCCTTTTATTCCTGCGTAAAATACATAAGGTTACTTTAGTTCATGGTACTCATAAATTATGCATCAAAAAGGAATCTGATGATGATATTCCTGGCATACTTTCACTCTTTAAAAATGACAATAACATTTCCAACTGGTATTTAAGAACAGGTAGATACCCTATTCCACAAGATATAAAGAAGGAACTACAGGAGGATATTAAGTCACCTAAAAAGTTGCAGGAAATGATTCGTGCCGAATTATCTTTTGCTTTTAAATTAGAGGCCGACCTGAAGTCCATTAGTTTATTGCCCAGCAATGATAGCTGCATTTTCACATACCTTCCAACATCTGTAAGCGAATTTGGATTCCCGTTTCTTGTTAATAGTAATTTCTTAGTAGATGCTGGTAGAGAAAAATTGCATAAGGACCGAGTTTGGAATAAATGGCTTTTTAAAGTTATTGGTTGGGAATTAATCAAATGTTGTGCTGAATTTGCAGCATCAGTTGATTTTAAAAAGGACTATTTAGAAATTCTATTAACTGACTATTTGCCTGAATCAGACCCACTAAAAATATGGTTTAATGAAGGCTTGAAGATTGGGTTTGAAAAAGTGGCTTTTATTCTTAATAACGAGAATCAGCTTGTTAAGATTTCGGATATTATCATCGACGAAGTAGAAATATTAACTAAGAAAATTATTCCAATACAATTTATTACCCAGTTTATTAATTCTAATTACGGTTTGCTTGGAATTGCCGAACAGAATATTTTACAAGTATTTACAGGTTCTGATAAGTTGAAACATTTTGGGGCAAAGGCTTTCTCTCAATCTGATTTAAAAATATTTCTTCAATCAAAATCTTTTCTTTTAAACCATCAAATTGATTGTAATTATAGGTTGCTAAAATATTTAAAGCAGCTTGATACAAACGATTTAAGTGGTGAGTGGAATTACATTATCAGGAATAATTCTTTTATTTATACAAATGAAAATACCCTTGAAAAAATACCTTTGGTTTGTTTCCCTGTAACAACATTTGTAACTGAGTTTGGGTCAACAAATACATTAATAGATCAAGAGCTTTATAATTCTTTTTCAGATGATATAGATATTATTGATTGGTTAAAATTATTTGGCGTTAAGGAGCCTTCTGAAATAGCTTACTTGGAGAAGGAAATAATAGGCAAAATTGATTCTTGTATCAATTACGCCAACTTCAGGGATGTTTCCGAGTTTATTTTAAAATTACATGCTGCAAAGGAAATACAGGAAGTTCATTATAATGGGCTCAGAGATTTGCCACTGAAATCAAATAATGGCTGGGCTAAAGCAAAGGATTGTTTTCTACCTGCTGCTTATAACCCGGTTATTGATTTTTCTTTAAATATCAATGGCCTTACTACTGTTTCGGCAGAGTATGTTGGCAGGTATAATGCCTATGAATGGAAAACCCTATTTGTTGCAATTGGTGTCGCAGATGATATAAATATATTAACCAATTATAAAATACAGAATACTGATGATGAATTTGGTGGTCTGTTTTTTACTACTGCTGTTGCATATGGGAAAGAGGGTCACACATATCCACATTTGGTAAATACCAACCTTCCTCAAAACTATCCTGCTTATATTACATATTTCTCTTTCCTAACCAAAACAACTCAGTTTAAATTTTCTTCAATATTTTGGGAGAGATTGATTTCAAAATACAGCCTTTCAATGGAACCCAACTCGACCATGAATAATAGTCATGGCCCCACTCGTGAAGCAAGGGTTTATAAATTAAATTCAACAGTTCTTAAATCAATTGACTTAATGCGTTGGGGGAATTATGAAAGTAATAGAGTTTGCATCCCTTCATTTATATTCTGGTATCTCAAGTCAAAGCAATGTATTCCTACAAATAAGAAAACTTGTCTTTTGGCTTCTGATGTTTTTACCAATTCGGATAAGATAATAGAATTGGGTGGAGAGTACATTCCAATTATCCAGGTTTCTAAAGTTCTTTCTAAAGAGTGGATACAATTAATTGGCTTGAAATCAAAATTGACATTAGCAGATATGCTAAACATACTCTCTTCAATCAACAACGACACGAATGCGAAAGGATTTTTTAAAAGAGACAATATTAGGAGGGTAGGCTTGTTGTATAACGAAATTATTAATGGTCTAAATGAATTAACAATTCAGGAAGAAGAGGAAATCAAAGATTGGGCGAAAAAAAGTAAATTCTTATGCAATGATTTTGTTTCGAGAAAGAACTCGGAAATAATTTGGTTGCGAATTGAAGGTTTTAATGAATATAATGATAAAATACCGTCCATATTAATTCCTAAGAACGTAAATGTAGACTATAAAGTAGAAAAGTTATTTTCATTATTTGGGGTTCCCATTGTTGATAAATGTGATTATAAAGTGAAGGAGGAAGAGGAAGATGTAAAACTATCAATCAAAATATTAGAATTTCTGCCATCACTGTCATTAATACTTCGTTCAAGAATGAAGATTAAGGACGAAGAAGATTATCTCAACAAAGCATATAAAAGTGTTGAAAATTTCAAGTTCTACATTTGTAAAGAGATTCTTTTGATTTTAAATTATGGAGATATTGAAATTAGAGGTTCAAGCGTAAAATATTATTTATCAGACGAAGGATTTTATTTTACAAATAGTTGGCAAAATCCGCTTGAACGATTTATTATATCACATTATTTAGCATCTTTCTTAAAGTGTAATGGATTGGAACAGGAAATCCAATTACTCTTGGAGCTTCCTGATTTTCAAGTAAACGAGTATCTGGAATCAGTCGGCCTCAGTTTAGAAATGGTTAAGTCCTTACCCATTTACGCCTCTATTCAGGAAAATGTTATTTCCTTAAAAGAATCGATTCGCCCAAGCAAGTCAAGACAAGCTAATTCATCAGCTCAATTTAATGGTTCGGATAAAGAAGACAATTCAGCAAAAGTTAATTATCAGGATACTGGGGCTAAAAAGGATAAGGATGAAACAGAATGTGATTTCATAAAAGAAGTTGAAAACTTTATTAGCTCCGAGTTAGAGAATACGGAATGGGCTCAACACATTCCGGAATTGAAGAACATTTTGGAACTTTCTAAAAGTCATCCAAAGGAAATGCAGAAACTATACAATTTGATAGCCAAGTTGAAGTTAGCTAAGGCGACAATAATTCAATTTGATACAGCAGACAAGGACTTTAACCAGTTGATAAACGGAAACGAAAAGTATTTTGTACATAGTGCAAGAGGCTCATTTGCGTATATACATACGAATGAAATTTTACGAATGCGAGATGAAGGGTTTAAAATGGCATTGGATTTTGGTTCAAAGACCCCAATAAAAATATACCAAACAGCCGAAGAAATATTGAGCCTGAACACAAATCATTTGCTTGCTTATCAATATAAAAAAGCTATGGACGATTTATTTGATTTCTGCGAACATAATCGAGATGCGAATAAACACCTGCTAGTGATTGATAGGGATAATTCCAGAGAGAAATCAAATGACATATTTAAACTGCTAAACCCTGACGATGATTATCAATAGTAACAAGCACATAAATCTTATTCAGGATGAATTAACCTATCAAACAAATGAGTTTGAAAAGTTACTTAGGAAACAAGCTGCTAAAATGTTTGTTGATGGTCAACTGTACTTATGCCGGTACCAGGGTTTTGACGAAGCAAGGGGGAATCTGATTGTTAAGTTCGATCATAAGATATGTTTACCTCCAAGGAAAAACGAATACTTTCAGTGTTTCGTTTCCGAGATGCAGAACGATGCGGTGAAAAATTGGGGCGGTTTAACATACAAGGATTTAAGAACAAAAGTTACTGCACAATTTGAATCAAAAACGGTTTTCTTTACTTATGAAAAGGTTCACTCCATTGTTGGCTTGTCCGGTGTAAAGGTTGAAGATGTCGGAAAATATCAGAAGGATGCATTGGTATTTTTAGCACCAACCGACCCGCCACTAAATTATCTATTGAATATTCTAAGTTTCTTAAAGGAAACACCTGCAAATTCAAGTGAGATATTGTCATTAGATATTAATGAAGTAAAATGGAACCCTATACCATTAGTTGTCAATGAAGATATTGTAACAAATATTCAAACAGATTTTATTCAAAATGAAATAGTCATCATTCAAGGTCCACCCGGAACAGGTAAAACCTATCTTATGGCACAACTTTGTAGTGCCTTTATAAAAACAGATTATCGAATATTAGTAACTGCACTAACCAACAGGGCTTTAGTTGAATTAGCGGAAAAAGAGCATCTGAAAACAGGATTAGCAGAAGGTAAAATATTTAAATCAGCTCTGACTGCCGATGAATCTAAGAACAAGAAAATAAGAGGTATAAAGGCCTTTAAAAGCCTTAGTCAGCAGAGGCCTCAAATGTTATTGTCTACCTACTACATAATGTCTCAAATTGCTTCAAAAGCAATTGTTGATGATCATTTTGATTACATAATTATCGAAGAAGCCAGTCAGGCGTTTTTATCAACGATTGCATTAGCGAGAAAGCTGGGCAAGAAATGCATAATCATAGGCGACATAAAACAGCTTGAACCTATTTTTCATAAAGAATATGCACCTGAGGACATAAACTATTACCACTGGATGGTTTGCGGCCTAAAAGCGATTAGTTATTATTTGCCAAATACAAAGCAATACATACTTACCGATTCATACCGGCTAACACAAAACAGTGTTGATGCAACTAACTCATTTTATTCTGGGATGTTAAAGAGCAAATCAGATGCTCAACTTCCATTGAACTTCAGTCAGTTTCCATTGCTAAAAAATACATTCCGAAATAATGGGGGTACTTCATTGAAGATGTTTGAGTTACAAGATGGTCGAATACCTTCAGGCGAGTGCTCTAAATTTATTGTTGAATTGGTTAATGAATTAAAGCAATATAATGCTAAAGCTGAAATTGCTGTATTGGCATTTAACAGGGATACAATTCGGTTTTTGCAAAAAGAGATTTTTTCCAATTGCTCAAATAAGGAGGATTTATTGGTAGAAACGATAGACAGAATACAAGGCTTAACAACAGATTTTTGTATTTTCTTCATACCAACTGAAAGTATACCGTTTGCGTTGCAAATGAACAGGTTTAACGTAGCTACTTCCAGAGCAAGGCTTTGCACATTACTGATTTCAGATAGAGACATAATTTACTTTACATCACTTGTGAAAGAGGTTTCAAATTATTTCAAACATATCACTAATTATTGAATCCTTGGATGATTGAAGATATAGTAATGAGACCAAGTATTGGTGTGATATTTAGTATCAAAAAAATAATTGGGGCTATCTTAAAGGTGTAGCCTTAATCCTGGGGTAAACCTTAGGATTAAGAAACTGGAATTAGAAGAAACTTGTATAATTTAACCCTGTCCTAAAATGGGTAAAGTTACAACATCATTGGTTCTTTGGAACGGGATTCAGTGAAGCATATAGTGCCGCAGCAGACATCAATGCCACTGCAGATTGTTTTTGGGAGCTGAGGAAGAGGGGAGTGATTTAGTGCTATATGTATCACAGAAAAAATAGGTTTCATATATTACTCTTGGCATAAATATTTTTAACAATTTTGATCATAGTGCATATTAGGAATAGGACTGTTCAGCATTATTCGGAAAGCTCATGTCACCAAAAGCATCCTTCGCTACTCCCCGAAAGGAACTCCTGGCCATACTCACTCAAATGAAAAAGATAGAGTCTGCGGCCAGAAAGAAGAACAGTGTCCTTGACGTGACGCTGTTGGATAGTTACATCCAATTGGTCATTCCCGGAGCGGAATTGAAACTCAGGGCAGTCACTCAGGGCTCAGGCCGGTTCAGTATTCGGTTGTGGTATTTCACCTCCTTTATCCGGGATGATCGAAAAAAGGAAATCCTATGTTATCTGGATGAAAACAGACTAACCAATGGTAATCGGACCATTGCAGCCCAAACTACTTTCTTTGAGTCAGATGCAGTCTTACGCACAATCGATCTACCGGCCAACTACACCCAAATGGATCTGATGAGAGTGGCGCTTTCTGGGCGGTATACACCAGAGGAAATTGCCTTCAGCAAATTGGATACTGCAACAAAGCAGGCAGTCCAGGAGGCCATTTCCGATGTGGACAGAGTCTCCCTCATTCTGTCAAAATATGGGTTGGATCGCACCCAGGTGAATAAGGTTCTTTTGGATTATCTGGCAGCAGATCAGGCTTCTTCTTTTCAAGATTGATGGGTCATCCCTGGTTCTGTCTCCTTACTGTCTTCCAGTATCACTGTTAGATCCGGTAACATGGCGACCGGTTGCTTCCTTCGTCCTTGCACCTGTACATTCGGTTGGTTATATCATCGCATGGAAAAATATAAATTACTATGCTCATGATGAATCATGATGCTGAGGCTCAATGATCTGTACCAAACGGATGATCGCTACCCCCACTGCAATAATATCGTTGCCTGTCAGCGGATGTGAGGTGATATGGGCCGCCGCATTTCCAATGCTTTGTAGGAGTCGCAAATAGGATAGGGTGTAGCGTGGATACAAGTCAGATAGCAAGAGTGGGGTCAACGCACTTATCCTGGCTTCCAAAGTGGCCGGAGCTTGTACATGTAGCTCATGTCGTAGAATAAGCAGCATGGTGATCTGTTCTGCGATCCGTCTGCCGACCATGGCTGCCGGGACAATGCTCAGTTCGGGGACGGTGATCAGCTGAAGGTACTGTTGGACTTCTTCAAGGATCGGCGCGACGAGATCCTGGGGTATATTCTGAATATCATGGTGAATGGCATGAAGTAGTGCCTGGTCTGTAGATTGTGCCCGGGGTCTGTTCAGATGCCTGTCTATGTTTGTATTGAGTAGGCCTATGGATTCAAAGTCGTATGCGAAGATCCGTATCTCTCGCAGGGATGTGCCAGTTAGTGTAGAGGTCAGGCGAAGTAATTCGATTGCGGCAGTCTCTCTGGGTAGTTGTTGAGAGCCCGTCCCCAGGAGCGGAAAGGAGATGCGGCGATCATTCGGTCTGAGCAGGTGCGGCAAGTGCCTGCCGAGTTCACTGAACGTGCGCAACATAATATCCCGGGAGGAACCAAGGCTATGGTTCATTTCGACGATCAGAATGGTTTTACAGGGCAATCCATCTTCAGGTCGCACAGGTAAGCGGACCAGATGTTCAGAGATGCGTTCCAATTCATTTTCAGGTACATAGAATCGATACCGGGAAGCCAGTTGACCGAACAGGGTGCCTCCTACCGGATGGTACGAACCTTGAAAGGCAGAGATCACCAGGATGTCCGTCTCCATGGCGAGGATATCTCCGGCATAGAAATACACGGCCAGATCCTGATGTCCATCATCTGGATAGACGATATTGAATAAGTGGGGTCCTGGCATGCAACAGGCGGGTTCTATTACTAAAAATAGCAATAGTCTCCGGAACTGTATCCGTTAGCAGGGTGTGACGAGATCAGTGCAGGTTAATTGCACTCGAATGTCTGATCTTGGCACCCAGTCATCACGAATTCCCGAAAGGGATACCAACCGAGTGGCAACACCGCGGTGGTCCGATCGATGAGGGTCAGCAGGCCAAACATGTTGCACTTCTTCTGCTCCTTCTTCCTGCCGTTCGTGATGGTGTTCTTGATCATAAAAACAACATCGTCATGCCCACATTCTTTACTTCTGAGTCTGTCGCTGCAGGCCATCCCGACAAGATCTGTGATCAGATCTCGGATGCTATTCTGGACGCCTATCTGGAAGGTGATCCTTTTTCACGTGTGGCGGTTGAATGCCTGATCACCACAGGGCAACTGGTCATCGCCGGAGAGGTCCGCTCCACCATCCACGTAGATGCTGTCCAGATTGCGTGCCAGGTCCTGGAGCGATTGGGCTACACCGGACAGGAGGTAGGCTTTGATGTTCGCAACGCAGCCATCACAGTCTTGATCCATGAGCAAAGTCCGGAGATCGGCAGTGGGGTGGATGGCGGTGGGGCCGGAGATCAGGGTTTAATGTTCGGGTATGCATGCCAGGATACACCAGAAGGCATGCCGTTGGCCATTGCTCTGGCCCATCGGCTGATCCGCAGGAGAGAGGAACTCCGTGCCGATGGAATGCTGCCCGGACTTCGTCCAGATGGAAAAGCGCAGGTGACGATCTCCGTGTCCAATGGCATTCCGGTAGGAGTGGAAGGAGTGGTGCTTTCCACGCAGCACGATCCGGGATGGTCATTGGAGCGATTGCGTGAAGCAGTAACGGAACGGATCATTCTGCCAGTGATTCGGGAGGTCTTTCCGGATGCCAGGCCGAAATGCCTGGTCAACCCTGCCGGTACGTTTATTATTGGAGGTCCTCACGGGGATACCGGACTGACTGGTCGCAAGATCATCGTGGATACCTATGGGGGAAGTTGTCCGCATGGGGGCGGTGCATTCAGTGGCAAGGATCCCAGCAAGGTCGATCGGAGCGGAGCCTATGCTGCCCGTTGGGTGGCGCTACATTTGGTAAGGGCTGGCCTGGCAGATCGTTGTACCGTCCAATTGTCATACGCCATTGGCCGAGCCGAGCCCACTTCTCTGTTTGTGGATACCCATGGCTCCGGGAAGGTCCCTGAGTACATTCTAGGCAATGCGATCCGCAATGCCTTTGATCTCACCCCGGCAGGGGTCATCCGCGATTTGGATCTGCTCCGACCCATCTACCAACCCACAGCCTCTGGGGGCCATTTTGGACGGCCAGAGTTTCCCTGGGAGCAGATCGATCCTGCCAGGATCTCTTCCCTGTTGCGGGATTTCTGATCCGGGACTCCGGGCTTATCCGGCTCCTAGAGTGGTCAAGAATCTCTGGGATGTCTTTCACCAATGGTATTCCAGTTCTATGGGCTTTGCCTTGTCCAGGTGAGTCCAGTCGTCCAGGAAGGACACAAAGTCAGTGGACGATCTGTCTCTATCTCGTAAAAGTGAGCCAAGGGCTGAGAGGTGCAGAAGAGTCGAGAAACCGAAGCCTCTCTTTCTATTGGAAGGGGGTGGAGATATTGGTAAAAAGTGGTAAATTAGGGGGCCAATTGATAGCATGTATCGAGTATGATTATATGACGTAAATTGATCGAGTACAAACGGTTATAAACGCATGTAAATGATTAAGTGATTCAATTATAAATAGGTACGTTCCTTCATAAAAATTATCAAAACGAAGATATTGGGAGTGAGTTGCGTATATAAGTAAGTTCGTGGCAATTAGGAAAAAAAAGAAAACAATACTATCTTTAAAAAACAGAATTGTGGAACTGCAATTCATTAAATCATGAAAGGTATAGTACAATAGGAAGAGAGGGCTTAAGACCTCTCTTTTCTATTTAAAATCAAAAGAAATGGGTGGAAAAAGACAAAGAGAATATTCTCGACGAAAGCGGAAATTTAGATTTGAAGAGATAGAATTTATCTCAAATCAGTTTTTGGAAATAAATGATTTAGCTTCATTGATTGAGTTGCTAAAAATAAGCAAACAAGAATTAATTTCTTTACTCATTCCTGAGTATAAAAATTTTAAAATAAAAAAGGGAAAAAACCAATTTAGAGAAATAAATCAGCCAACAAAAATCCTTTCGGATTATCAAAGAAAGATAAGTGACTTCCTAAATAGCGTATACCTGGCGAATCAGTCGACGTTTTGTTATTCGTATACTCCTTCAATTGTTCACCAAAATAAATTGATTAACAAAAACATTGTGGAAGCCTCTAAGAAGCATATAAACAAAGCAGTAATTTTAAAAATTGATATAGAGAATTATTTTCAATCAATAACTGCGAACATGGTGAAAAAGCTATTTGTAGAGGAGCCATTTTCGTTTAATTCTGAAGTAATAGATTTTTTAGTCATTTCACTTACTTATAATAACTCATTGCCAACAGGAAGTCCTACATTACCTATTTTGTCAAATCTAATATTTAAGTCGATTGATGATGAAATAAATAATATTTATGGTAGCTTTAATTACACGAGATATTCTGATGATTTGACGATTTCTTTTGACGAGGACAGTAGTGAGATTGTAAATACAATGATAACAGTAATAAATATTCTTGAAGTAAATGGATTTAAGGTTAACAAAGAAAAAACTAAGATTTTACGAGCCAATCAAAGACAAGAGATTAATGGATTAGTTGTAAATAAAAAAACTAATATCAATAGGAAATACTATAGAGATCTGAGAGCAGTACTTCACTCGATAGAATTAGACGGAATTTTAGAAGCTTCAATAAAATACGTTAATAAAAATGAAAGAGCATATTTTAGGGCTTTAAGAAATTTTTACCAAGGTACAGAGGAGCTATATATGCCCGATAAATTATTAAAAAAAATACATCATCACAATGGAAGAGAATGGTTTACCTATAAATCTATTACAGCAAAGATTGGTTATTTTGGATTTATTCGAGGAAAAGAAGACAAGCTTTATTTGAATTTAAAAGATTGGCTTCAAAAGTTGAAATCGAATCCGTCTTATAAAAAAGTAACGATCCCAAGAATTGAGAAACAAGATAAAGTTGTCTATGTAACAAATGCAACATCAAATTCAATTGTATATTAGCTTATGTATTTCTAACTAATTTAGGATATGACAGTAAAGAAATTGATAATCTACGGCAAGATTATTTATCTAGAAATGGAAAAGTAGATTTCAATAAGATTCATAAATCATTTATATTACAGAGCTTGAATTTTATCAATCTATACTCATTTATGAGGAATTCTAACAATTTTGAAAATGTTGTAGATGAACTAATTAGAGTTGGAAAATTTGAAAAAGTATTCTGATAAAATCAGTTTAATAAGACAATTTAATAGAAATGTATTCCATGACGATTATTCTTGTTCTTATATGAGAAGTGATTATGAGGAAGATAAATTCCATAAAAATACTGGGATTTTTTCAGATGAATTGATAACTAAAAAATACAAAGCTTATATTGTTGAAAAAGAATATCTTTTAAACTTAGGAATGAGACTGTGTAGAAAATGTAATGAAATTTAAGACTACCACGAACAAAGCATACCTGTCTATAGCCAGAAAAATTTGGCTTCGTCAGGTATTGGTGACGTTATAGCTAATAGTAGGACGTCTGTTTCAAAGATCCCTAACTAATCAAAATTTAAATAGAGATACAAGGGCAAACTATTTTGACAGGTGACCAAAAACATAACGACTATAGTGTAATGGGTAAGCAAGTAAGCCAGCTCAATGTTTTATATTTCTTTCCCCACCGAACTTCTTCTTCCAATTATAAAAGGTTGCCTCGCTGATTTCGAGCTTGCGACACATTTCATTGATTTTTGACTCTAGTATCGGCCTGCTTCAGCGCAAATACGATCTGCGCTTCTGTGAATTTAGATTTCTTCTTGACAGGATTATTAATTGTTGAATTTACATAAGTTTGCCGAAATCTCTAATTTAGATCAGTCCAGTTTTTAGGGGGGCATCAGTGTGCGAATAATGGCCTTTTGCTTGACATTTGATCTGATATGTTGATCAGGGGTTCAACCAGTTGTGTCGTATCTGTGCTGAAGTCGTCTGCTGAGTTCCTCGATCTGGTTTGCCTTGGCTAGATTTTTTCTCCATGCGGTTGGAATGGAATCAACGCCATAATGAAGTCCCGCCAGGCCGCCGCACACGGCAGCCGTCGTATCGGTATCCTCACCTAAGTTGACAGCCATAAGGACAGCATCTGCATAGGATGAAGTGGCAAGCAGACACCAGAGGGCGGCTTCCAGACTCTGAACGACATATCCGCTACCTCGGATATCGTCACGATCCCCTGACTGGAGGTTTCCGTCCAACATACGGGAATAATGGTCGCATTCATCAATCGGTATCCCTGCAGTAGAACAGAAATTCGGTATGGTGTGACAGATTCGGATATAGGCATTCATAAGGGAATGTCCTTCCAGGATCTGACGTGCCATTTCCAGGTAGATATGGCAGGCCAGATGAGAACGGATATGGCCATGTGTGATACCGGCAGTACGGCAGGTGATCTGCCATCGTTCCGTTTCATCCGGATCGTCTGCCAGATGAAAGACTAATGGGAGGATGCGCATCAGAGCCCCGTTGCCATTTTGACGTTCCCCTGATGGCCCGGAGGAGATCGCCGATATGCCCTGTTCCAGCCGGTGCAGCGCTTCACGCGTGGTGCCCCCGATATCAAAGACCTGGTCATGCGCCGTCCACCAGGCATCCCTGTACCATCTCAGGAATAGGGAACCCAGGTGGTCCGGGTCCGGGGATGTTCTGGAAAGTTCCTCAGCGAGACAGAAGGTCATGGAGCTGTCGTCCGACCAGGTGCCCGGCGGCTGGTTCCAGGTGCCATATCCCTGCATCCCCGTCACCGGATTCCTGTCTAGGTACTGGCGGTCAAGGAACTCAACGGGTACACCCAGGGCATCTCCCACGGCCACCCCGAACAGGGCGCCGGCCACCTGCGATCGATCCGGGCTGGTCAGGTTGTTCATCACGATCGTCACGGGTTCAGATCATTTGGATATATGCCAGTTCAGCCACATTGATCCGGTAAAGACCGGCGTCGATGTCGTAGTGGGAGGTCCGGGTAGTATTACCCATGAACCAAAGTGCTCCCCCCGTTTCCGGGTCACTACAAAGAAGGAACAGTTGTTTGTACATGGCTCCTTCTACGGGCAATTCCATGATGCGGACATCCCGGAGCAATGCGACCACAGGTGCCGGTCCTTCCTCGGGCATCATCTCCATGATGTTGTCCCAGAATTGGATCCGGATCCTTGATCCGGTCCAGGAGAGCAATCGCTGCCGAATGGCTTCACCCGCTTCGCCCGGTTGCCAGGCCCGTCGGGCTTCCCGTACCTCAAGTTCTATTCGTTCGAGCTCCTGAGGGCTGGGTACCCCCTCCAGGAATATTCCCCCGTCCGGCAATCTCCAGGGAGACAATTCACGGATGGTGATGATCTTGTCTTTTTTCATGATTGGTATTGATGATGATCAGTTGTATTTGGTTTGTCTTTCACCACATCAGGGAGGATCTCCGATCGCCGGGTTTGCCCTTCTGCAGGCCGGGGTCAAAGAGGCGGTGACGGTGGGCATACTGATTCGGTTTATAATCCCTGTATTACCCGATCGACACCCGCCGGTCTCGATTTTCATCATAGAGCAGGTCAAAGTCCTCTCCGGTCCAGACAGCCATGCAGCTCGGCAGACGCGAGGCACTGCCCTGGTTCCATACCTCTCCGATCACATCGGGGATGATATCTTCCAGCCAGACAGTATCCCCGGTCTCCAGGTCCGGTGGGATGAGGTAGGCGGCATAAGGTTTGGGCCAGACATAGGGATAGTAATTGGTCCAGGGGATCACCTCGGTCCATTCTTCCGGATCCGGGATGGAGCGATAGTCACCAGAAGTCTTGATCGCCCCAGTCTCCTTATGCTGGTAGAGCGAGAACTTGCTGCTGATCCGCATTGAAGGGACGACCGGTTTGACCAGTGGCCAGAATCCATCTGTCACGGCCTGATTGATGTCTTCTAGGGTGCGGGCAGTACGAATGACGCGGGTGCCTGCAGGTGGTTCGTTTTGGTCATGGATGCTCATGGGTGATACGGAGTAGAGGGTGATCCAGATCAAGTTTCAGGCAGGTATCCGGTTTCTTTACCAGGAGGTCGGCCAGGGCCTCTTCGGGCAGGCTGTGGGCGTCGAGCAGGGTTCGGTCACATTGCCGGCATCGGGAGCCTGGATCCAGGTCCTCTGCACTCAACCGATACGGACAGTGCATCCGCTTGATCATCCGGCCCGAGGAGGTGGTGAGGGTTTGGGTCAGGGGATTATAGTTCATACTGGAAAATAAGGCGTTTTTTCGTGATGGTGTTCTTTCGACCGGCGGAGAGATGATGATCTTCATCGGCCCTCAGGGGAGGTGAGATAATTCAAGAGGTTCAAATTTAAAATGGGATGTATTCTATCTTCTTCCACCAGACCCACTGCTCTCCAGAAGCATCGACTCTGCTCTCCAGCCAGGGAACTGCTTCCGTGCCGGCTACAGGTTTGTTCAGGAGGGGGTAGTTCTCCTTCAGATTGGGATTGATGTTCTGCTCTTCAAGCAACACGTAATCCCGATAGCGGATCAACCCGTTCGGATCCAGGAATTCTCCGATCAGGGTCAGCAACTGATGTGGAGGGGACATCATCTCCGTCATCCACCAGATCCGTCCGTTCGTAGCGCCCCACCCGGCATGCTTGCGCCCAAAATCCTTCAATAAGCCCACTTCCCGGTTCAGACTGGGCAAGTGGATGAAGATGGTGCAGAATCGGATCGGGATCCGATCCATTTCTACATATTGGATCGATGACGGCTGTTTTTTTACAGGGGATTTATTGTCATCCTGCTGGATCTCACTCATGCTGTCAGAAGTTTGATGGGTCGATAAAGGTCTGCTTGGATGGTCTTTGTCATGGTGGGACGGTTACAAGAATGCACCCCCTCCTCCAACGCTTCAAGAGGGTCCATTGTCACTGGATGAGTAAGATCAGCTGCCATTATCTCATCGATCGCTGTCTTGTACGAGTCAGGTGGCAGGACCTCCCGGAATCGTTCGTACTTGAACCTGGCCTCGGTCGGGAATACCCCGTCGACATCTTCGACAAGTATAGTTCTGCCGACGATCTCCTCAAGCAGAACCCCGGGTGAATTGTGCTCCCGTCCTTTCCGGGGATCTTTGGCAACTTCGCGGACGATATACGTTTTTCCCTCTTCCGGAAGTGCGGAAAAGAACTCGGGATGGGAGATGTTTTGTGCATTCACACAGACGACCAGGGATCCGGGTTTCATAAGGCTTCGTTCAATTTAAAGTTTAGATGGACCGATCAACAGCTTGTGGAGTTGATCCAGCGCCTGTTGCACAGTGTTTTTCGGATCCTTTGCATAGAGGATGTCGGTCACCCAATCCCTTCCCGGCATGGCTTCCTCCACCTGAGTACTATCAAAGATCCAGGCATCTGTATCATCAAACAAGTCGGAGACTACCCGCATCCATATATAAGGATCGATCCAGACGCCATCCGGGTTTTTCGTCCATTCACTCTGTGCTTCTTTCCACAGATCGAGTAGCTCAAAATCCCAGTGGGATGGAGGTTCCGCCCCGGACTCCAGCAGAGGAGGGAAGGCATCTGCGATTGGATCGCTGAACAACTCCCAATGTTCGTAAAGGTAGCCGCCATCACAACAGGCATTGCTGCGATCAAGAATGGCCAGTAGATGGGGCACTCCTCATCTTTTGCACCGCAATATGGACAGGCGATGGCTTCTTCTGTTTCTTCGTTTTGATACATGGGACGAGTGATTGAGATGTCAATGTAAAGGAAATGAGTGCAATTAATTTGCACTACTGATGAAGTAAGACCTAGACAAGAAAAAGGTCATATCGTTTGATCGTTGCAGATCCACTGTCTGGGTGTTCACTATTCTGCCATCCCTTCCCCGAGCAGGGGCTCTGTTCAATGTTTAATGTCCCTTGCAATGACCCTGAACCGGGCGAGCCGGGCCGCTCATTCCTTGAATCAGCAAATTGGCGGACAGGCATTGAACGGCTGGACGTTTAAAACCGGCTGCCAATCCTGAAACTAACCAGGAACATGGAACACAGGAACCAGAAATGCTCTGCCTCCCCCGGTTTGGCGCACTTGGGAATATCCTCTATGCGATCATTGCGTCGCCAAACCCGGACCCCGAGTACTCGGGGCGGTCCGGATCCAGACATCCTGACTCCTAGTATTCAATGTCAGGATCGTCTGGACCACCCCCTCATGAACGCCGTTGTCTCCGGCTTTGGAAGTATTCCGGGAGGGGGACATCATTGTCCCCCGCTGGCGGGGGTGGCTTTTAACATGACTGTAGGTCATGTTAAAAGACGGGGGTGGCCCAACGTACTTTTTATCAAAGAATAATTCCTGTCCAATCCAGAATGCACATTGCCACGTCAAACCTTGAACTGCCAGTACATTGAAAACTACTGAAGTCAATTGGCTAACCAGAAACCAGAGTTGGTTATTGAGCCTATGCGATCTGAAAGCCCCTCTCCTTGGAAAGGAGAGGGGTTGGGGTGCCTGCCCGCCGCAGGAGGGAGGTTATACGTACAGCCTGTCCATTGAAGCTGTCTTCTAATCCTAATCTTAATCAGGAATCAGAAACACAGGAACCAGGACCCAATTCTGACCTTCACCTATCTGTTGCAGGCAGACCGGCATATGTGATCACATAGTGCACTACAACAAGCCTCACAACAGGCATGAATACACCGCTCCAGGCAAGGTTCTTTCATCCGTTGCGGCCTTCTGATCCAGGAAAAAAAGGACTGGTATATTCGTTTACCCAGCCCTTGAAAGACCAGATGTCTACCCAACCCGATCATTCCCAGAACCACGGTCAGGATGCCCATCCACAAATAGATCGCCCCTTGATCCGATGGGGAGATCTGACGAACTGCCCATGGCAGGATCAACAAGACCAATGAGACCATGTAGGCGTTCATCTGCTTCAGACCGAGAATGCCTTGCGCAAAGATCTGACCACCGTGTTCAATCAGGTTCTTCAAAGCCAACTGGATCCGTTTCGAAACACTCTTGAATGCTTTTCGGGGCTGCTCGGACCGCAGGGCCAGGTTGGTTCGTATCCGTTCAGCAAAGGAATGCTGCAGCTCTTTGGGGATGGGTAACTGCTCCAGGTGATGGATCATTGATTCTGCGCTGGCGAACAATAGAGCCCGCGCTTGTTCCCGCAACAAAATCAATCGGAATACCCTCACGTTCTAAAACAGATAATACGACAACGTGAACAGGCCCACGCGCTACACCGCCGCTTAAGGCTAATCCGATCTTTTTTCTTGGCTTACTTCCCATGAGTTGTACTTCCT
>JAUIEA010000114.1 GCA_030429045.1 Bacteroidia bacterium
GTGGAAGACCACCAGTCTGTGAAACGCCAGGAGAGCTTGTGATCGATCTCGTATGTCATGGGTAATCCTGCTACCCGGGGGAACTCAATATACCGATCGGGATAGATGCGATACGTGAATGCGATCTCTTCCCATCTGGACGAGGTCAACTGCCAACCATAGTCGCCCAGGTCATAGGACATCCTCAATGTACAATGTCGGGTCTCTGCATAGGCATCCGGTCCGAGAGTCAATCCTACCAGATATTCTATATGGTCACCCACCTGCTCCTGGGAAAGGATCTCCATCCCCGTGTCGGTAAGGTCACTCAAGGCAATGACACCGATCGCAGTCACCTGCTGGCCAACCAGACTCATCTTCAGCTGCACTGCATCAGGGACAGGATCCTGGATCATGGCCATCAGCCGGTCGATTTCGGACCGGGGTTCATTCAACTGTCCTTCGTTAGAGCCGCAGTTCAACGAGAGGGTGGAATATGTCTCCCTGAATATTCCGGCATCCTCCTCGTCATTTGCCGCATATTCTACATAACGGGATTTATAGGTTTGATCCGCATGCTGCAGACACTGGGTATGCTCTCGATCACAGCGATCCACCATCCCGGTCAATGCCTCCCTGGCCTGCTGGCGTCGAACAAATTCATTCGTTTTCATTCTGGCGATAAATACGTTCAAGGAATCTACCTGGCGTTGCACATGTTCATCATGACAAGCACACACCATAGCCGCCATTTCCTTGCCCTCAGCCACAGGGTCAGCTTTGAAAAAGAGATAATATACGGCAGTCAATACGACTCCCAGGAGGACCAATACACCCAAATAGATCTTGTACTTGAGGATGAACTTTTTGACGATCTCCCATTTTTCCGCCCAATCGATCTGCGGCAGTTGGATCGAAGGGATCTTGACCTCAGGGATCGTTACCGATCTGGTCTGCATGAGAGGGGCAGGTGATGACGAACGTGCTACACTTGGAGAAATAGTTGATCCTACATTCTTCTGATCTTCTTCAGTAGTGTCTGAAAATGCCAGGCAGATAGCTGAGAGCAACGTGATCCAAAAACCAATTCCCAACACTTCAAACAGGTCATTCGGGTTATCCAAACCCCTGAAGGCCTTTCCATCCGTTTTCACCATGAGGGTCAGCAACAGGATCCCAAACACCACGATCGGTGTCTTATACAACACCTCCTTCCGAATGTCGATTTGATTCCCATTGGAAACCTGGTTCAATATAATAATGAGTCCGGTCAAGGGAAAGGCCAACAGAATAAATCGAGTTGCAGGCAAATCATTTGAATATTCATGAAACATGATCTGTATTGCAGATACATCTTGATAAAAGATTTTGAGCCATGGCAAAAACACGCCAACGATCAGTCCTATACCTAATAACAACAGAATAGATTGAGAATCCTTGTTCATGACGATATCATTTTGTGTTTGACAAATCAGCTCTCGTATCAGAGAAAGTTTTCAATTTTATAGAAATAAAATTCAATTGTCCAGGATCGGTACTGAAAGGATCATCAAGTTAGAATACAGTCGATCCTACTTACGCACCAGCCGGACAAACCTTTGGGAGTCATATCTACCGGTTCCCTGAAAAACCATTTCCTTGAAGGAACATCCGATCAGGATATAGTCAATAATGGGCAATGCACTACCAATCCTTTGATGGAATTTTATGGTGCAGTCTTCATCGATGTTGAATTCCGCTACTCGTTTACATTACCGTCCCGATTCTTGTGCACACAACTGACTGCGTCATCTTCCGTATGGCCAGTCACTTCGATAAAATCATCGTTGAGCGGGATACTCCAGGACCCTTTAATATGACGCAAAAAGTCTAAAAAGTCTTTTACCCCCAGGGCCTTGGAATATGGATACATTCTATCCAAAATTATCGTCCGGCGTAACTACTTACTTCTTCGGATTTGGCCCCTGAATCGTCAATCCACAACCTGAAAAGCATACCCGGGCTTTGTGTGATCAATGCCTCCTCTCTCTGAATAATCTACGAAGATGTAATTTCCAGGATCAAGGTCTACGAATCGCACAGCGGCTCCATCTTTAAAGATCTGATACGTCTCGGCAGGGGTATTCGCCTGAGCCTGACTGCCAAATGATGCCAGTTTAGAGGACACTTCAAGAATCACGTCCTCTTCTTCCTCATTTCTTAGACATCGAAACAAAACTTGGTTGACAAGATCAGTATCCATAAAAACTAATGGCTTTTCTGACACTTGTATAGCGACAACATCTACATCTAAAAATGTTGTAAAATAAGAAGTAATTGTCTCATAATTCCAATAATCGCCACTGCTATACTGGCTCTTCTGAATATCCAACCTGGTCAGAGGTTGATACCCTTCCTTATCGATAAAGAATATACCCTTTTCTTCCGGCATCTTGTAAATTGGGTAGGTCTGAATAGGTAGTAATGATTCAGTTGCAATATTGACAGAAAAGGTTGTATCAGAATACCCAGACTTGGAAATATGGACCGTAAATTCACCAGGCACATATCCCACAGAATATTGGCCACTATTATCTGTTTGATCCTCAAATTGAGTTCCTATGACCTTGACACTCACCCCAGTGAGGGGTTGACCAAATTCATCTATAACAGTTCCTTCAATGGCCGTTTGTTGACAACCTGTCATCAACCCTATTAAACTGCCTGCGATCAAAATCAACTGAAATGCTTTCATTGCAATTTTATTGAATAGATTTTAGAAATAAGTTCTCCTTATTAAAATAAAGCTTCGTCTTACCCTCAATCATGTACACAACGGCAAGGCAATCGATTGGTGCCGCTGACAGACCCTGTGCTGAATTGATTTTGGATCGAGTTGTTGAATTCTGCTGTCCGATATTCACCTCCCGTAAATTGACTGGCTGACCAATACCAGGCTTTCACACCCAGGCCATTCCAGCTGAGGATGCCCGGAGCCCATTTACCGGTCAACTGGAAATCCAGTCCGGAAGACCCCCCTTCAATCAGGCTCGCATAAGCCAGGAACGTATCTCCACCATAATAATCCAGGAGTGTCTGCCACTCGGCCTTGGACGGCACATGCCAACCCTGTGGGCACAGTCCCTTCACACCACTGGGATCCTGGTTGGATGCAGCCTCACCATTCATCAAGACCGGCCAGGTGTAATACCGCCCATAGGTGGCCAACAACGCCGGGTTGTTCTGATAGGGCGTATCATCACCGGCATTCGGTGAATCAAAGCGGAGGTTCTCCTTCATCCAGCATTTGCCGGCAAATTCTACCGCAGCATAGACCTCCCCATCCCGGATATCTGTAAAGGTGGCGGGGCAACTTTGCTGGGAAGGAGAGACATTCCCAACGACCAGAATGCTCTTGTTGCCGACCGACGATTGCACTGTGATACTTCCGCTATGCAGTCCCACATTCTGAGCAGTTAGATAGACGTTGCAGGAAAAAGACTGATTGGGCTGAAGCACCTTAGGCAATCCAGGCAAACCGTTCAATACGAAATTCGAATTTCCTGAAGTTACCTGAGTAACGGTGAGAGCTACCGTTCCAGTATTGGTCACGGTCATCCCTGCCGAAGTCGGCTCACCCAGCACAATGTCACCAAAGTCCAGGTCGTCGCTCAAGGTCAATATGCCCGTACCGGCAGAAGTCGCAGTACCGGATAGATTGATTGTCGCTGTGCCTGATGTGGCATCCGATTGTACGGCCACCTGTCCGGCATAGATCCCGGTACTCTGGGGATCAAAGGTGACAGTGATATCCAGTTTCGCATTGGGAGCGATCACTATTGGCCCGGCAAATGAGGTACTGAAAGGGGCTGGAGTTCCAACACTTTGGATGGTCATCGGACAGGTTCCTTGATTGGTAATGGTCAACACCCGGGTGGGAGCTGGCACAGGCTTCACAGTCACCGTACCAAACTGCAGATTACCGGAAAGTGAGATCACCTTCGGACAGGCATACAATCCGGCATCTTCTGTCACATAGGCCTGGTTGATCAGTTGGGGTACGACATTGTAGCCCATCCAGAAGGACCCATTTGATCCCCATCCCTTGCCCCACGAATTCAGGACCTTGACAGCCTGGCGGCTATTATCATACCCATAGATCACCATGGCGTGATGGATCGAGGCGCCAGTAGAGTTGTTCGTATTCCAAACAAAATCATTGGAATGGGGCATGTTCTCAAACGAGTCATCACGGATGTACACCCCGATCACGACGGGCATCCCATGAAACAATGCCTCTTTGATACTACTGACCTCTGCCGGTAGCTTTTTATAGGTCGAGATCCTGTTCTGTGCAGCGATGGCAAATTGGTTAGCATCCGGCAGGAGGGTGCAGTCACTATCTGAATACCCCATGCTCTCCATTGGACACACGCCTTTGTCCCGAAGTAATTTCAAAGCGGAAGTGATCTGGGTCCCTTTCAGGCAATTACCTCCGGACTTGACCTGATTATAGACAAAAGCCGGCGAACCCACGACGGTCGAATTGACTACACCGCCGGACACATAGGGCAGGCCGGTTCCGATCTTCCGCTGGTATCCCTTCATTCCATAGGCCACGGCCCACGCAGTGCAGGATCCCTGCTGACCCTGGTTGCCAGCTGGTGGCATATCCAGGATATGCATAGCAGGCAGGTTGCCCATTGGTGGAAAGGTTGCTGTCGCAAGCGTATCATATTCCTCCGGCATTTCCTCCGGCAAACCGGTTGCATAGACGGCAGTATCCACAGAAACTGGCTCTTCCTTGGTGCAAGTGATCAGCAGGAAGGGAAGGATCAGAAGAGGTAAGACCTTGTGAAAAAAGTGTTGCATTGTCATGATAAGTTCAGTTGATTAAATCACAGGATACATGGGATTTCCTCCTAATTATATTTGGGAAGGAATTATAGATTCAGGAATGATTTTGCATCATGATCCAAAAATCTGATGGAGTCCAAGTTTTGATCCCGCAAGATTTACCGACAATCTGGTATACTACCTTACCAGTATTGTAATAATGTTTATCATCAGGTGCGATATGGTAGCCCGATTTAAGTTTAGGCACCTTAATAGCATTCTTTGCGGTGAATTCATCACACTTCGTTTTGGACCAGGTATAGGCGACTCCAATATTTACTGTTTGATTACCTACTTGAATGGAAGGCGATATTTTGTGATCTTTGCAATCAGTCGTTTTTGTCTGCATCCAATAATGCGTATTTTTGGATTGACCAAATACTGAATGGCTCAATACAATTAGTGTCACTATGAAGAATACTGATTTCATGGTTTTTGATTTAATTGGTGATCTAATAACTTGAATTCGGTCAGAAATAATTAGATGATTAAAATTTGAATCCCAGACAGAGATTCACAAAAAATCCAGAGCTTCTGGCAAACGACTTTTCTAGCTGATCATAGTTCACAGCGAGGTATCCATTGATCTCATCGAGTTGCTTGGAATCAGAAACTGAATTTCCAATCTCATCATCTCCACTAAACTGGAGGTAGGTCCCCAGTCTGGCTATATTGATATGATAACCCATCCCAAGTCGCAGATCAAAATCATTCGAAAGCTCCTTGCTAATCACTACTTCGGGACGCAAACTCAAACTGGGTGTTGAGACACTGACACGAACTGACTCACTATAGAATTTGGTATCATTAACCTGGATATATAGGGCATTCTGTTCAATATCACCAAGAGTCACAGTTGACTGGCTGAAACCAAGCCCCAATGCTGGCCGAATGCTCAATCCTGGCATCGCTTCTACATGATAACCTATAGCAAATTCGCCTCCCCCGCCTCTCGCCCGGCCGAAATACACTTCGCCATTAATTCTCCACAGCCAGTTTGATGGGTACTTATACTCAAATCCACCGTGCAAGGTCAACGCTCTAGATCGTTCTTTAATCCGGAATTCATTATAGATATAATCCTTTGAAGGAGACTCATCCGTATAGCTGAATTGAACATCCTGCTGGTTAAACTTAAAGGGCCTTAGACCCATTCCGATATATATCGTTGATTGAACTGTCGACGTTGATAATGGTCGATATCCAGTATGTGTCCCTACAGTAACATTCTGTTTTGACTGAACTGGAGATGATGTTGAATTGAAAGTATTTACAGCCTGTTCCATTTCTTCTAGTCGTTGGGCCTCCAGTTGTTCTATGCGCTTTCTCAGTAGGGACATTTGGGTGTTCAATTCATCCAATTCCAACAATGCTTTCCCAGATTGATCAAGTGCCATTTGACCTGTCCCTTCTGCTACCTCTGCCTTTTTCAGAGCAAGTTTGTTGGATTCTTTCAGCTTGTCAATTTCCTGGTTGTGCCCCGTGTTTTGTCCAGTGTTACTTGACTGCTCAATTCGTGTTTCCTCCTTTACCACTTGTTGTTTGAATAGTTGCGCATTGACCGGCTCTGGAGTATTGACACTGGCCACAAACCGGCCTATAGAATGATCAAACTTGTATGTACCACTAATCCTATTTCCACCTAAAATCCCCTCCCAGGTTCCACTTTTGTCACCATTGTCTTTGGTCACAGCAAAATCCGTCAAACCAGGAGCAATCTCAGTTACAGCACACTTGCGAAAATATCGTGCATCGCACTGGGCCTGAAGGCCACTGAATACAGATAAAATGATTAGAATGATAATTAACTTTTTCATGATTTGGTGTTGTTTTAAATTAACCACTATGAATTTGATGAGAGCCATCAAAGGTTACATAGTACGCTGTATTTTTATACTACAAGGGAATACATGAACGTGTTGTCAGTCACAGCCATATCATGGCCGCAGGACAAGTATCAGCTTACAGATAAAGAGATGCTCCGATCAGATAAATGCCCTGATCCAGTCTTTTCTGCTGGTACAAGTGTTCTGGATTGCTGACCTGGACCCATAATCCAAATCGACGACTCGGATTTATCTGGAGTCCAAGATGTGTGCTGGTCTTTGTATAGGTCTTCTCAATCACCCTGGATGAATGGTTCATACTATTATACTGCCGGGTAAGACCTCCATATACGGTCACAAACCATAGCTTGAGGCCTAAATCACCGGTTACATTGGCATAATAACCTTCTCCAATTCCCTCTGCATTTCTATAGCCTATTCCACACCGTGCCTGGATCATCAGGCCGACCGGGCTTTTTGGAAAGACATTGAAGCGCAATCCGACATGGCCTCCATACTGTTGCATCGGTACGGTATCCTTCCTTTCATGAATCACATCCTCCGTAATCAACCTTTGCAGATACCCGTAATCGCCACCAATGACAAACTGAGCAACTGGGCGCCCCTTAATTTTGGGAGTCGCTACTAATTTATCTGATAGAGTGTCTGATACAGTATTGACAATCATATCATGAGGCTGTGATGGATTTGATTCAGGTGTTCGACTTCCATCAGATCCAGGACGCTCTGCACGTTCTTTCAATTCAGTAAGATCATCGATGGACACCAATACTGTTCCTTTGGGAATCTCCATTTGCGCACTTTGGTCTATTTTACTGGAATGGCTGGTTTGCTGTGCAGAGACAGTCTGCTCTTTTGGTGTTCTAGAATCTGATCTGCCAACTGCCATTTCTGTTTGAATAGGCCATTTTTGTCCAGTCTTTTCCCAAGTCTGTTGAGCCCGGGATGCAGCACTTTCTAATTCACCCCCCTTACCAAAAAGGAGCTGGATCATGGTAGCATCATTTCGTGTTAGGCCCCCTAATCCATTGTCTTCTGAAACTTGCCTTAAGGCCATGACCACAGCTCGAATGGAAGATTGCGGATCTGTAAATTCTGCACCACCATCATAACCCTGAACGACCTTGCCTTGAAACCAGATGGTGACCGGTTCTGCGTACTTAAGATTCCCCAAATTCACCGGGCTGGCTCCCTGAGTGATAATTACCAGAGTCGCTAATTCAGACGTAATACCCTTATGGTAGGCTTTATCAAGGGTTTCATCCAGGAACTCCTGATAACTGGTTGGAAGCGCCTCCATGACTGGCTCACCCTGGAAAGGATCAAAGTAGCGATTTGCCTGGGCCACGAGTAATGTTGAACTTCCAAGTAGCAGCAGCATCACAAAAAGAAGTCCTATCCATTGATTTGAACTTGAAGCCGAGTGAAAACCAGTGGCCGTATCAAATGTCCTTTTCACTTTCGTTTCATTACTGGTCTTCAATCCAGCAACATGATTTGGTTGTGTTTTGCTCTCTTTCATGGTTACTATCTTCTAAGGTGAATAATCACTTTTATCCTTGAGGCAATTGATTACGCCTCATACAGATATCCATATCCATCTATTTGAGTTACCCCTTGCCAGGTTACACCTGATCTGTAAATACTTGATCTTTATGGGATTCGCTGGCGAATGATGGCCAGGCTTAAAGGGTTGCACGACCCATTTGATTCATACTCAATCTCCCCTTCATGTCCATTTTATGGAATTAAAGATTGGATATGATCCAGGATCAATCTGGGTGAAGAAAGGGATGGCCTTGTGAAGACCATCCCCAAATACATGAAAAAGAGAGGGAATAAATCGGTAACTCAATTCGCTCATTCCATCTCTCGTTCAGGTAGCTTCCTGTTGATCCACTCGCCAGCCATCATCATATCACAACAGGTGAGCAGAGCCCTTCATTTCCTGCTCTTCGACCCCTCGAACCGTACCAAAAGGAGTGATATTTGTCCGCTTGTAGGTATATTCAACAATGGCCCTGTTCTCTGCTTCAAATTCCAGGATCCCAGTGATCTCTCCAAATTCCAGGTCAGCCTGGCGAACAGACACCCATCGCTTCACGCCATCATGCTCTACATCTGACAGGACATACTTTTAACCTTCCCCGGTCAGGGTCGCCCGGACACCGTTCCCTCCAAGGGTCACCTTGGGTAGCCAGCCACTACCACGTGATGGTTCCGGTCGGTAATATTCAACGGTCAACAGGCCGGCCTATTGAAATTGTTCAAGCCGCTGTCCTGTTTGGTGAAAATTGATCGCTCTATCCTCCAATAATACCCGGACAGGTTCAGCCAGTGGATATCCCAGATCGCGAATAAGAACTTCTCCAGCTCTTTTACGGCTAAGCTTGTCATTGTATGATGATGCCAGAAACAGTATAAAGAGTACTGGGAGCCAAACATGATTCAGTTGAGTATTCATGGCCAGTTGTGGAGGTGTATTCATTATATGACGAAAAAAATGAATTCAGCCGCATTCCGGTTCCTCGATTCCGCTAAGGATTGGAGGTGAGAGAGCTCATATCCAGCCCATTCGACAGGATAGATAAACCATATGTGTCGTATTCCGAGCAGATAGTTGTTTGATCATTTTCCGTCGATGGGTATTCACTGTAGTCGGTTCGATATAAAGTTCCTTTGCAACCTCATCACTGGTCATACCATTGGCAAGAAGGATGAGCACCTCCAATTCGCGCTTAGAAAACAGCCTAACATCGGATGAAACAACTAGATTCTTCCTACCGATTTCCTTCAATGCCATCATTATTCCAGTTTTTTCCAAGAACTCCAACAGTCTGACTCCTGGATTACTGGTGTATTTGGCCAGAATGGAGATGGTTACATCGGTTTTACACATTTTAACTTTCCTGCTGGGAATCAAGTCCTAAGAAAGTAGATTGAGAATAGCAGGAGGCCATAAAATCCCGGATATTCGTCTTTGTCATGAGAAGGTTATAATTTCGTTCAACTAGAGAGTAGAACCTTACTATGACCTTGACTGACCCAATAGCTGGAATTCGGACAGGAGACCGGAAAACTGTTGATTCGATTTGGACTGATCTTTTTCCAGCCGTCAGGAAATGGGTCCGTGATTGTGGCGGTTCAGATGACGATGCCAAGGATGTCTTTCAGGATGCCCTCATGGTGATCTACGATAAGGCTGGCAAACCTGATTTCCAATTGACCAGTAAGTTCAGTACCTATTTCCTGGGTATCTGCCGAAACCTGGTCGGGAATCTTTTTCAAAAAAGATACCGCCGGGATGTCACCTTATCTGATGAGCTCAAATCTATAGCTGAAGAACCCATAGATTACGAAGTTCGAGATAGAAAAAAGCTCTTGGATAATGCCCGAAAACAACTAGGTCATGACTGCCAAAGAGTGCTCGATCTCTTCTTTCAAGGCATTTCCATGGTGGAGATCGCTGCCAGCTTGGGTTTTGCCAGCGAAGGATATGCCAAACGACGGAAGCATCAATGCAAGGAGCGACTTGTTGACTTGGTGCGCAGTCAGCCTGGGTTTGAGGAATTACTCTACAATTGAGAATGTTACCTGTATATGGACCACAAAGACCGTATTGACGATTATATCACCGGCAACCTGACACCCGAGCAGGTTAAAATTTTCGAGGAGGCAATGGCCCTTGATGCCGGGTTGCGAAAGGAGGTCAACTTTCAACGACAGTTGCACGGCCACTTCCAGGATGAAGGGAGACAACGGCTTCTTTCCGTGATAGATGAAGTCATCAATGATCAATCAACAGGCAACCGCCAACTGGGTGAAAAACCACCTCCAAAATTCCCGTGGTTGAAATGGACAGGTTTAACAGTGATCCTAATTGTCGCCACATGGTTCATTTGGTGGCAATCGGACGTAAAGCCAAAACCTGTTTTACCAAAACAAGAAGTTGGATTTCCACCCCCACCTGTCCCCAAATCTATTCCAGAAGAAGTTATTCCAACAGAGTCCGGAGAGCTACGAGCCGAAGTCGAACCAGAATTGGAAAAGAACGAAGGACTCTTGGCAGAAGTTGACCCTCGCGACTTTAATGTTAATCCATCCATGGAAAGTTTAATGACCGGTATGAGAGGAGATGAGGTAGATATCACTCTGGAGGCACCTCTATTCAATGCAAAAGGATTAAAATCTAAAAAAGGAAAGACTAAAATTACCTTCAAAGGAAAAGTGGAAGGTCTGATGGGTCAAGGCATAAATTTACAGGTATTTAGCAATCAGGATATCAATCAACCGATTGCTACTTATCCCATAGAAATCCTGACGAATGAAGAAGGGTCTACTTCTTTTGACACTACATTCAGACTCGAACTCAAGCCCGGCCTTTACTACTTTTCTCTTATGACTTCAGAGGATGAAACCGAAGTAATTATCGGAAAATTTTTGATCGACAAGCCTTAGTTAGCCAAAATGAAAAGGCCAACGACACGGTCTCGTATCGTTGGCCTTTAATCTGGCTCAGGTATTCCCTATTCTGTCTCCTGGACAGGCTCTTCGGCCGGCTCGGGTAGGGTGACTTCATTTTCCTTCACTGCCCGCCGCTCGCAGCGATCGCACAGATCAGTGATATTCTTCAACTCCCGGGCCTGCGCCACGGTGCCTTCGAAGATCTCAGTGGTCCGGTCGGAGTTGATGTAGGAACAATCGGAGAAGAGGTGATAGCTCTTGCCGGATTTGGTCCAGTAGACATGGTTGACACCACCTGTCAACGACTCCACCTGTGCAGTTTGCTCCGTATACTGCTCGATGGAAGCCGGGTTGAGGTCGACACCTGTTGAACCGGCAATGATCAGAGCAATGGCGGCAATCGTGCCAACAATTCCCTTCTGCTTTCCACTGAGATCCTTGTTGGTGAAAATGAGGATGACCAGGGGCAGGAAGGCGATAATACTGATGATCACCCCCAACTGGTTCTGGATAAAGAAGCGGGTCTTGTCCTTTTCGGAGGCAGGATCCAGGCGATTGGCCTTCTTCCAGAGTACATTACCGATGACGGCAAAGATCAGGGCGCCGATGATGAGGCCGATCAGCCAACCCATTTCGACGGGTGGTTTCCGAAGGATCATGATGGCCCAGACCTCAATCCCGATCGCTGCGATCCAGGAGAGGATGGAAAAGATGCGAAGGTTCCTGGCTTTGCCCTTGCTTTCTGCTGAGGCCACGAAGCCGGTGCTACCAGATGTGGTGTTTGCCTCGTCACCTCCTACGCGGGTGACCTTCTTGGATGTGCCTTTGTCTGTCATCGTATTGTTGTTGGTAGAGAAGGAATGGTAATCCCTTACACGTCCTGTTATGATGCGCCTCTGGGATAGTATGCTAATCTACATATTTCTATGTATTGCACAAGCCCTTGCGCTTGAAAGGTATACTCAACCAACCCTTTTTGTAGGCATCTGCAAGGCTTATCTGGACCATCTGGCACAGCTTGATCAGCCATTGAGTGTTGTAAATCTGCTACTCCATCAACACAAATCCTGCCCAGAAATAGGGGCTTTGATATTTGTCCCGCATCTCAAGTTGCGCCGCCTGGAACGCCTCCGGAACAGGCAAACCTTCTTCCAGCCATTTGGTATAGAAGGTGGTCATCAGATCCTGGGTCTGGAAGTCGGGAACCTGCCAGAGCGACATAA
>JAUIEA010000115.1 GCA_030429045.1 Bacteroidia bacterium
CATGGCCAAGCTGGCCGTCAGTGAATTGTATCAGCGCGCAACCTTGCGAATCGCCCGCATCTACAACGAGACCGGTGTGCGGGACGCGGATGCGGATCAATCAGCCCTGGACGCGCTCAGCAGCACGCTTTATTCCGGCACTACTGAAATGCAGAAAACCATCATTGCCCAGGCGATGGGCCTGTGACATATGATCCAAATCTCATATTTGATCCTTATGGCACTACTATTGTTTAATGAATAATTGAATTTTAAGCCCATGAAAAAGGACGTTATCATCATCGGCGGAGGCCCGACCGGCTCCAGCCTGGCAATATATCTGGCCAGACAAGGCCTGCAGGTTCAGATCCTGGAGAAAGCGAAATTCCCCAGAGAACATGTCGGAGAATCCTTGCTCCCCTCCTGTTATCCACTTTTGGAGGAATTGGGAGTCCTGGATAAAATGAAAACATTTTCACGGAAGCCGGGCGTAACGTTTTCCAATAAGGATGGAAGTCAGGCATCACATTGGTGTTTTGACAAAGTCGTAGATGGCCCATCCAGCCTATCCTTCCATGTGAGAAGGTCAGAGTTTGATCAGATGATGCTGGAACATGCTCGTTCTGAAGGCGTAGAAGCGCTAGAAGAAATGCAGGTCATGGATGTAGACCTCCATGCACCGGGTGGAGGTGTTCTGGTAAAAACCTTGCACCAGGGTTCAAAAGAGATCGAGATCGCCGGACGATTCCTTGTTGATGCAACCGGCCAGGATTGTTTTTTGAGCCGAAAACTGGGCAACCAGAAGCGATTCGAAACCCTGAATATCCGTCTGGCCTTGAGTGCACACTGGACAGATGTGCAATTGACCCCTTCCCTGGCGAATGGAAATATCACCATTGTCCATGTGGGTGGAGAGAAGTCCGGTTGGATCTGGTTGATCCCGTTGAAGGATGATCGATTGAGTATCGGTCTGGCCATCAATATGGACTTCGCCCAGGAACAGCGGAAAAAGCTGATGAAAGAGCATGGCGCCCGTAGCTGGCAAAAAGAACTCTATCTGCAGGAGATCAGTGATGCGCCACTCGTACAGGAGGTTATCCAGAACGGCACTATGTGCTGGGATGTCGTCAGCACGGGTGATTTCTCCTATTATGCGGAAGAGAAATTTGGCCCCACCCATGCCATCATAGGGGATGCAGCAGCGTTTCTGGATCCCATATTTTCAAGTGGTATCTTTTTGAGTCTTCACAGTGCCAAGGCGATAGCTCCTGGTATTGTGACACTCCTGGAGAATGGCAGCCAGGCAGAGATTGAACAAGGCTATAAAAGCCTGGATGGTGGATATCGTGTGATCGAGGAATTGATCTCAGCCTTTTATGATCCAAATGCCATCAACTTTCCTGAGCTCTCCGGTTCGGCTGGTATGGAGTTCGCACACATGGAATCTGCCTATACCGTCTATCACATGCTCCTGTCTGGTGATTTCTTCAATGACTGTGACCGTTATCTGAAAGTCATCCAAACCTTGAGAGATGCAACTATGATCGAGAAATACAAGAACCTGAAAGGTCATGCAGATCCCGATGCGCACAGTCTGGTCTGTGCGATAAATCCAGCCCTTATCTGATGAGTACTGCTGCCTATGGCGAATATTGGGATGAGTTCTATCGGGCAACTTATCAGAAGCAATCCGGAGGAAAAGCGCTTTGGGACGTACCTGTCGAGCGATCAGCAGTACTTGATCTTCCCTTGATGCAGCAGTATATGCCCGCCGGTCTCCCCCTGTTGGACGTCGGATGTGGCACAGGCGAGATCGCCGCTTTTTTCACATCGCACTTCCCCACCGTCATTGGTGTGGATGTGGCCAGGGGTGCTATCGACATTGCTACAACCCGGTTTCCCGATTCTGCTGTTGACTTTCGCATCCTGGATATCACAGACGCTGCTGCTTGCCGGGCTGTATCTGATCACTATGGCCCGCTGAACATTTATGTCCGGGGTGTGATGCACCAGGTGGATGAGGGCCATCTGCCGGGATATGTCGACAACCTGGAAATGCTCCTGGGGGGCAATGGTCTATTGTATATGATGGAAGTTGCTTCCGGCATTCGGGACCATTTCCTGAATCATTCAGAAGGATATCACAAACTCCCTCCCGCGGTGCAGAAGATCTTCATCAGCAACCTGCCACCTCGTGGTGTTACGGTCGAAGACATTGCGCATTACTTCCCGACAAGCCGGTTTGACATCTTGAGCTCCCATCCGGCCAAGCTTCATACCAACCTGCACTCGCCGGATGGCACGGAGATCTATATCCCTGCCGTTCAATCCATTATAAAGACCAAAAAGTTCTCTTAGATATACAGTATCTTTACATCCTTAAATCAAAACACTCATGAAAAGGTCCCTGTTTTATTTCACCTTTATGGTGATCGCCCTTGTTTTTGCCGCCTGTTCCGATTCTGCCCCTGCAACTGAAGGTGCGGAGGGTGAAGCCTCTGCTGCCGAAGCACCTGCTGCTCCAGCTGAACGCCAGATCAGTCAGGACGATCCTGCTGATCGTTTGCTGAGCAAATATCAATCTATGGGCATCGAGCTCTCTGAAGAGCAAACTGCAAGTATCCGAAGCATTACTGGAAAGTATGATTTCGCTTCTGAGACGGATAAAGGCTCACGCCAGACCATGCGTGCCAGCATGCAAAAGGAGATCATGGAAAATGTCCTGACGCCTGAGCAAGCTGCAGCCTATGAAGCGGCTCGCCAGAAGCGATAGACGAACCTGATTGAATTGCCCGTTTGGCTCCACCCCTTCGCCCGGGGATGGACGCACTAACAGGTGCTGATCAAAGCCCCTGACAGATCATCGATTTGTCAGGGGCTTTTCTTATTTCATCCGGAGATCTCCCGCAACAGCTCCTGGTACTTCTCTACCGAATCGGTTAGATGAAACTTCCGGACGGGCTTTATCGTCCACTCCTGCTCTCGGGCCTGTCGGAGGGCCTTGACCATGCCATCAACTGTCAAGGGCTCGATTCGAATCATCGGGCCACCCACCACTTCAGCCAATGCCGTTCTTTCTGATGACAGGATCGGCACACCCAAGCCGACTGCTTCCGCCGCTACAAAACAAAATCCCTCACTGTACGATGGAATCACAATACAGCTGGATGTAGATACTTCCTGATACAACTCTTCCCGGGGTAGATCATGAAAGAGCCGGACCCGTTCACGAGAAACCCATCCATCCACCTGACCCATCACCCAGGAAAACAAGGCTTCAGGGACCCTGGGAATGATCAATTTGAATCTAGCCTCCTGATCTTCCCGAAGAAACTGTTCCATGGCAGGCAGGAGGAGGTCCAGGCCTTTTGAAGTGCCCAAGCGACCAAAATAGGTCACGGTGAACCGATCGGGAGGTGTGTGTTGGATCCCATCGAACCTGTTGTAATCCAATCCGTTGTGGATCATGGCAATGCGTGAAGAGCGGACACCGGCACTACGGAGTGCGTGGGCCGTTGCGTCGGACACCGCGATAAAACGATCAAAGGGTAATCGCAAAAGCAGTTGTTCCCACATCCAGTATGCCGCCTTCAACCACAGGGGAGTCTGGGGCAAGGTCCACCACAGGGAGGCCCATACTTCATGAAAGGTTACCATAACTGGTTTACGTCGCCATTTCGCCGCAAAAAAAGCGGGAAAGGCCGCATTGTAGGAGGTCGTTTGCACCAGATCTGCATTTCTGGCTTCTGCCAGGACGGTTGGGAAACTGAGAAACGAAAAGAGATATCGATTTCGGCAATCCACACGGATGATCTTGACACCATCGATAAATTCCACGGAGGGCAGGTCTGGTCGATATCTCGTGGTGACCACCGTCACCTGGTGGTCTCGGGCGATCAATGCCCGCGACAACTCCCAGAAGAGGTGTTCCGCCCCGCCGATATAAGGGTAATAGTGTTCGAGGACAAAGAGGATCTTCACTGCTCCCGACGCTTTTCATCGTCATCCAGGGCGAGCTTTCTGGTCAGTGTCGTCAATGCGGATTGTTGCTGTTTGAACAGCAGGAAAAGCTTGTACTGGAAGAAAAAGATCAATCCAAGACAGAAGAAAATAACTGCATTGATATTGCTCTTGATCCCAAAGACCTCGGCAATGGTCTGGGAAATGAAATCTGGGAAAAAGGCAAAGAAGATCACCCCTACCCAGAATAAAACACCCACCATGGCCTCTTGCCAGCCTGACTTCCCGGCCCAGAAACGCTGCAACAGACTCCCGATGAAAACGATGGAAACAAGGGGGACAATGATCTGATATAATTCGAGTTGCATGATGTCGTTATTTGGGATGTGAGACTAATTTCCAGAGAATATTCATCGCCGTATTGATGCCCATGTACAGGTCCTGGCCCTTGCTCATGGAATAGGCAGTATAAGCCACCCGTATAGGGACTTCCGCAATCTTCAGTCCCTGTTTTTCACCCAGGATGATCATCTCGCTGCAATACCCGAATCCGTCAATATGCAGGTCGATCGTTTCGATCGCAGTGCGGTTGAGCATCCGAAAGCCGGACTGGGTATCGGAATACCACCGGGTACAGAACCAGTTTGTAAAGACATTGGACAATTTGTTGTACACCACCCGAATGACCGGGATGTCCTTATTTGGATTCATGAATCGACTGCCGATCACGATATCCGCCTCCTCGGACTCCATCAATTGACTCAGATCACGAATGTCCTCCGGATAGTGTTGGCCATCTGCATCGATCTGCACGATATAGGCGATCTGGTGCTTGCGCGCATAGGCGATACCCGTTTGAGCTCCCGCTCCAGCCCCTCGATTGACCAGATGCGATACCACAATGGCTCCGGCCTGCTCAGCCTGCTCACGGGTCTGGTCAGTCGAGCCATCATTGATCACCAGGACATGCGGATAGCCTTCATCCCTGACGCGGCGAACCACTTCAGCGATGACCGTACCTTCATTATAGGCCGGGATCACAACCAGTATGTCCTTCGGGTCAATCATTCAATCATCTTCAACGGTCTGCAAGGGTGGCCAATTCAAACAGGATAAACGTTCCCGGGACGGTGGTCTCCCCTCCCAACCCGGGTTTGCCTGGCCAGACCTTATCCCCCACCTTTGTGGTCGGGACAGCCGGATCTTTAATAAAATTGTCCGTGTAGATCGGTGTCGCCAGTGGGGAGTCAAACAGGAGCATCAGCATTTCATCAGCCTTCTTTGCCAGGGTCTGCTCTGGTGTCAGATCCGTTCCCGCCAGGTTGACATTGTACAATACAAATTTGAATCCGTTGTCTATCAGCCTTTTCAGGAAATCATTCTTGTCTGACATCTTCTTGCTGAGGTCCGAATATATCCCCAACTGATTATCCTCCAAAACCCGTTTGTCGTTTTGCAGGATATGATAGTTCAGATGCGTGCCGATCCGGTAAATTTTGGTGGATGGATCTTCATTCATTTTCTGGATCGCCTCCGCCATATACGGGCGAAACGAGCCCAGGCTCTCCTCAGCCGTCATACCAGAAGAGGCAAACTGGAGGAACGGGGATTGAAAGATCAGGCGTGCTCCAGCCTGGTTTTGGGTCGCACTTACCAGAAACAGGGATAAGCAGAAGACCATGGAGGTCCCCACGGCGATACGCCACCACCTGGTCAACAGGCTCTTCGGCAGATCGGGATACCAGACCGGAAGATGGTCGGTCAGCCAGGTGATCAGGAGAAAGCCCATCATGAACAGGATGAACCCATACCAGATGATCGTATTACTGAAGAAGAACCACAACCCGCCGAAGGCCAGGGCAAAAACAAAGAAACTGCCCAGTGCTTCTGGCAGGGCTGCCAGTTTTTCACGCAACAGCCATGCACCCAGTGCAAACAGGACCAGGACGGCAACGAACGTATAGAGAAAACTCCAGTCAGCAAGCCATTGATAGATCGAACTCAATTGATTTCCGGTATGGACGAGCATGGTTTGCAATGGGATAAAGAGCATACCCGGCAGAGCAGCCAGCCCGGTCAATGGTTGTCCCATCTGGCTGAGAATACGCTCCTGCAAGGCTGCCGGATCCATTCGGATAGCTTGCGGATAGAGGGACAGCACGGAAATTATCCACAATCCCAGGAAGCCGAATCCAACAGAAATGTTGCGATACAAATTGCGACCAAAAAAGAAAAAAGGCAGAAGCAGCAGGAAAAGGAAAGAGACATCCAGATAGCGCGAGAACGGGATATTGGTATTCATTGTCAGATCATAGGGAACGGAAAAGTACAGAGGGGCGCCAGCTTCAAATCCCAGGTACCGGCGGATCTCCTCTCGTTTGGTCCCGCCAAAAAAGGAGGCTTTCACGGGATGTTTTCCGAAGGCCTGGGCCAGGGCGCCCTGTTTTTGGCCGGTCGCGGTCTCATACTGCTCGCTGGTCAGGACCGTATTGAAGATATCCTGGCGCAAGGCGGCCAGACGAGTCCGGCGCTCGGTCATATCCTCCACCATGACATCGTTTGCCCGCAAGAGTGAAATGACAAGGCCCTTCTGATCATTGCTCAAGGTTATCCCTCGTCGTTTCAGGCTCTCAATGATCAATTCACATCCCATGGAGATGTCTTCCTCCATGGCAGAATAATCCAGGCCAAACTGGCCGATGGACGCTTCTGCGATCTGTTTTTGTTCCGGTGTCAGTACACTTTCCATGATCTGGTCACGGGCCATCTGGGATTGGGCTTCAACTGTCGATGTATCCGATTCTCCGGTGATCCGTTGGGTCAGGATCTGATCTGCGACCTGTCGTTGTTCCGGATTCAACTCGACACCCATATTTTTCAGGGAGCTGTAGAGTACCCGCTTCTGGAACTCCACCATGGATTCTTCGCCCTTGTCATCCAGATTGGGATCAAGGAGAGCTGTGGTATTTCGTCCGACCAGTAGATTGTTGATACTGAGGGTTTGATGTTCTGAAGCATTCTTCACCATCCAGGGCGAAAACGAGAGCAGGGCGGCCAGGGTGAATCCACCGATGGCCATACCCAATCCCGGTAATCCCTTCGGGGATCGAAATCCGGCCCAGGCGAGGAGGGGAAGTCCGAACCCTATTCCGATCAAGGCAAAAGTGGAAGGAGGGGTGTCGCCGAGCTCCATATATCCGAACTGGTCTATACCCATTAAAAACAAGCCGCCCAGGGTTGTAAAGAACAGTCCTGCTGCGCCTCGCCAGCCCCATTGCCAGCGAAATAACATGGCCATCAAGCCGATCATGAACATGATGGCCGTATACTTGATGCCGAAGGCATAGCCGCTCATCCAACCGGCCAGAGCCCAGGGCATCCAGTCCAGGGACACTTCTGTCACTGTTCCCGATTCCCTGCCACTGGCCCCCTGAGCCGATTTCCGCAGATCCAGGAGCAGCAATACTGCAGATAACAGAATGAAGAGGAACCCAAGGTCAACCTTGGCGTCATGGGCTGCATGAAAGGAAAATGCTGGGTTGATATAGAACAACGCCACTGCCAGCCATGAACTTTGCTTGTTGAGCACCATTCGGGCAAGACGGTAGAACACCCACAGGCAGAGCAGCATGGCACTGTGTGACAACATGATGGAGACCGTTACCGATTGGAACATGAGCTCCCCCAAACTGGTCCACAACGGCCACCCGTCCGCCTGTCCACCCGGCACCAGAGCACCATACTGGGCGATCAGATGCGACCGGTTCATGTACAGACTGACGGCATCGAATCCAATGGGAAACGCTTTGAGGGCTGAGATCTGATTGAAGGCAATTGCGATCAACAGCATCATGATGGGAATGATCCCCCAACCGGAGGTCACCCCTTTTGTGATCGGTGCCAGAAACATCCCCTTCAGGAAGTCGATGATCATCCGATATCGAAAAGCCAGGGGAATCAGGGTAAGGGCCCATAGAACCCATGTATTCAATCCACCGACCAGGCCAAGGATGACCAGGATAAAGCCTGTGACACTCAACCCCATAGCGAGGTTGATCACCACCGCATTATCCTTGTGAATCCGCACCGGGAAAAGCCGCATGAGACTGTCTCCGATCGCAATCTGGACCAGGAACAGGTAGGCGACAGCCGTTTGGATAAACAGGTTAAAACCCAGAAAGTAGGGTACGTGAGCAGCGGCACTATCCGAGAAGATCTTTTCCCGTGAGGAATACATCAGAAAGATGACCATTTCCAAAACCAGAACGAAGGCATAGATCATCCAGCCCCGAAGTGGCTTTTTCCTGGATCTCAACATCCACCAGGCGCCACCGGATAGCAAACCCAGCACGACCAGGATACTCACATTGGGTAATTCCTGGACAACCAGCCCATAATACGGATGAAAGCCCCAATAACTGATCAGTACCAGGATGGTCCAGATCGCACCGAACCCGATAATCAGCCATTTATTTACATTTTCCATGGTGGCAATGGTATTATATGATCATGTACTGTACGTAAAATCAAATAGTTTGTTCCTTCTTCACCTTCTCCTAGTGTGGTGATACAGAATGCATTGACTCTCCATCGCTTTGCGGCTCATCCACCCACAATGCTTTCAGGTTCCGGATGAACTCCCGTGCGTGGAGATCCCATCCAAATGCCTGAGCACGCACCAGACAGGACCTTTGCAAGTGACTTCTTGCTTCGTCCGGAAGTGCAGCCATGGCCCGCATCTGTCGGACCAGGCTTTCGACATCCTCTGGATCTGCATACCAGGCCGCGTCCCCTCCGACCTCCGGCAAACTGGACACGTTCGAGCAGATCACCGGACACCCGCAGGCAAATGCCTCCAGGACCGGCAAGCCGAATCCTTCATATTCGGAAGGATAAACCAGGGCCATGGCCATTGAGTACAGGACCGTCAGCTGGTCCGTGGTAACAAATCCTGTCAGCACAATGTCGGCACGATATGGATGTCGTTCCAGGGCGCTATAAAACTGGCTTGCCTTCCATCCCCGCTCACCGACGATCACCAACTTCATCGTCTGTGGATGATCATTGCGAAACAGCGTAAAGGCCTCCAGCAACCGAACCAGGTTTTTACGAGGCTCGATCGTACCCACTGCCAGCCAGTAGGGTTCGGATATGTTCATGGACCGAAGCATGTCCGTATCTTCCGTCCGTTGCATGGATGGGTCATAACCCAATAGAATAGGCGCCACCCGACCCCGGGTAAACGGAAATACCCGCTGGATATCCCGGGCTGTATAAGCCGAATTGGCAATGATCAGCGAAGCCTTTCGTAATATCCGCTTTAAAAACATCCGTTGCAACCACTGGCTGTGGAATCGGTGATACTGCGGAAATAGAAGGGGCGTCAAGTCGTGAATGACCGTCACCCGTTTGATCCTTCGCGGAAGATTGAATGGGCCGAAATGGGCCGGTTCGACAACGGCATCCACCCGATTCCACCAAAGCACGATCGGAACAACCAGAAATAACCGCAAGGCCGCCAAACCAAACCCGATCCGGATATTGGGGATCACGATCTGCCGGAATCCGGTCATCTGTGGATCCCGCTTCTCGCGGATCAGGATGATCTCAAAATCACCCGGGTCTTCTAGCAGTCCTTTGACCAGCTCGCGGGTATAAACATGGACGCCCCCCTTCTGATTGTCGATCGGGTCAGCCAGAATGGCGATACGCTTCTGTTGCTTCATAGTGGACGACATGCTCGATCAGTTAGGGTCGACCGGATTCGATTCAATGATCTCCTGGTAGACGTTCAGGGTCTGGAAGGCCGTCTTCAACCAAGAGAAGTACCAGGATCGCTCCAGGGCCTTCTGGCCCAACGCCTTGCGCAGATCCGGTTCGTCGACCAATCGGGCCATGGCCCGGGCAATCTGAGCAGGATCAGAAGGCTCCGCTGGCAAACCGCCGTCTGCGATCACCTCAGGCATGGCACTGTTCTGGCCATAGATGACCGGGGTACCACAACGCATGGCCTCCAGGGGAGGCAATCCAAATCCTTCATAGTACGCCACATAACATAATGCGAGGGCGTGGCGATATAGCTGGGGCAGATCATCATCCAGGACATGCCCGGTAAAGATGATGCGATCAAAACCCGGAGAAGATGCATCGGCAAGGTCCTCCAACTTCCACCCTCTCCGCCCGCAGATCACCAGATAGACATCCTCATACCTTGTATCAGAAGCCAGGGACAGAAAAGCCCGGATGACATTCCGGAGGTTCTTCCGGGGTTCCAGTGTCGACAGACTGATCAGGTAAGTGCCTGCAGGAATACCGTATCGCTGCCGGATATCCGTCCATTCCCGCTCATTCTGCTGGGGTCTGAAGCGATCACCATTGGCCGCTTCATAAATGGTATGGATCCGATCTGGTTGCAGGCCATATTCGCGGATCAGGTCCTGACGTGTGCATTCCGAAACAGCGATGACACCGCTTGCTTTTTCACGGATGAAACGCATCCCGCTTTCGGCCAGTTCGATATTGGCCTGTTCGTGATACTCCGGAAAAAAGTGATGGGTCAAATCATGTGCCGTTACCACAAAGGGGAGTTTGAATGGCTCCACCAGAAAGGCATGCTGAGGCAGGGGAACATGCATCAGCTGATGGTTCCGGCCGGCCTCCTTCCAGACTTTCCGGTATTGTTCCTTGATGGTACCGCCGCGGATCCAGCTCAGGATCCGGCGGATGGGCAGATCGCGATAGATCGGGCTCAACCGATTGTACCAGGATTCCGGCAGTGTTTTCTGGATCACCGCCTTCAAGGCCAGCAGGGACTGCTCCAGAAAGCCCTTCTTCAGGGCGAACAGGCCCAATTGTCGTTTTTCAGCTTCCCGGCGTTCCACGATCTTACCGTAATACTGATCCAGTGGAAAGATCTTGCCATTGACCAGCACATCGATACGCCATTTTTCAGGTAACCGGTGCTGAAAAGCTCGTAATCCGCCGATCAACTCTTCTGTATACCGGCGAATCCCATCCATATGCAGATCGGTCATCTTATTCCCTTCAATGAGGACGCGATAAGGCTCGACCACTCCGGTCGCTTTTTTTCGGGCCCAGGCCTCTCCGATCGGACCGCGCGGGTATCCCAGCAGGTCCATTTGTTCACCGTGCAGATCCCAGAAAAGGGCCTCCATCTCCGGAGGCATCTCGTCTTTCCAGGCCCCGGCCTGCCCTCGTCGGAAATTCTTTTTGGCCAGGCGCGCAGCTTCTTCTGAATCTACCTTTTCAACACTCGCGCCGTAATGCGGAGTGCCGAATTTCAGATCCTGAAAAGTCGGCAATTTGTCCAGATCGGGTTCTCCCAGATCCATGATCGACCGGAGTTTCTCCACTTCCTTGATCGGATCGGCGATCAGGTCCTCAAAGCGGATGACGATATCTGCCACGGCTGTCCAGGCGCGAACATTCTCAGACCACCCCCCGAAGAAGCTGCCATCCATCGCCAGGATCGCTTCCAGAAGATTGAGCTCAAAGTCTGTACCGGGTTGGACGATATCCTTGCGATGGTGGGCAATGGAAACCAGCGCATCCCGCCCTTCACGGACGATGTAAACCTTCTTGATGGACGGATCGGACGGATCCAGCTGGTGGGGAAGCAAATGTGTTTTGATCACCGGGTATTCGGCATAATCCGGTTCAAGAGGATAGTTTGCCTCATGATGATAGGTGCTGGACGCTATGCCATACACTTCGTAGAGCACATTGCGAAAGAATGTGTTCCCAGAACGCGGGAAGGAAGCGAGCCAGATCATAACCGGTTTTTTGGGTATCGACTTACGAGTGCAAAAACTCAGCCACACCACTGCTACAAATGTAAAATATTTAAATACCAAGGATCTCCGCTTCTTGATCGCCTCCACTTCCTGTCCCTGATGTGGTAAGCTCAGCTCCTTCACCATTTGGATCCATCCTCCATTCTCCAAAGGATCATGCAATATAACCGGGCCATCTTCTCCGCAAGCTCGCAGATGGGACCATTCTGCTTCCAATCCTCATCCTTGGCACTTAATTTGGGTGTTATTGGAAAACGAGGCAGGATATTTGGCCGAAGTAACCGGAAATTATGATAAACATATCTCAATAAAGCCCCCCACGCACCGAATTAATCCGGATTGACCAGCCGTAGAGGGACGTAAACGAAGGTCACAGTACACCATCATGAAAGCTATCCATCACATCTTTGAAGTCGAAGAGAACAGCTGGAAGTCCCACATCCTTCCGGTCCTCTTTATGCTCCTTCAGTTGATAGCCCTTTCCTGGATCAGCCAGGTTTATGAGGTCGAATCCTCTCTCTATA
>JAUIEA010000116.1 GCA_030429045.1 Bacteroidia bacterium
CAGCATCACAGTGGCCATGATGATGACATTGAAGACGACTCCGAGATAGACCGCCCGGAATCCACGCAGGAAAGCGGCGGGCCGGCCGCCATAGCGGATCTCGTAGAACTCGAGGTCAGTGAGGACGCCGGAACGTCGCCACAGGCGGGCGTACACAAATACGGTAAGCATCCCGGTGAGCAGGAAGGCCCACCACAGCCAGTTGCCACTGACCCCATGCTGGCGAACGATATTGGTGACCAGGTTGGGTGTATCTGCTGAAAAGGTCGTTGCGACGATGGAGATCCCCAGGAGCCACCAGGGCATTTGCCGACCGGAAAGAAAGAACTCTTCCGCATTCTGGCCGGCACGTCGACTGGACCACAAGCCAATGATCAGGGTTATGGCCAGGAATGCCAGCAGTATACCCCAGTCCAATCCGGTCATGAATGGATCGTTTTGGCCTGCTGTTGTCCGCGTTTCCAGAAATAGATCAGGCCTCCGAGGCCAACAAAAAACAGGATCACGGCGATGACCTCGGCCTGGGTGGCCTGCCAGCCCAGCACATCAAACTTCTGGTTGACCCGGATCTTTTCAATGAAGAACCGCTCGATGGCGATCAGGATCACGTAGAGGAAAAAGAGGGTGCCGGGAAACCGGAGGCGTTTGCGCATAGCCCAGAGAATGCCCAGGATCAGCAGTCCCAGCATGGTCTCGTAAAAGGCCGTAGGGTACACCATTTCTGGCAAGCGCTCACAAAATTTCCAGGTACAGCCGTCGATGGCGACGCCTTCGTGGATGACATTGTGAGGGAAGTCAAAGCGCCAGATCCAGTCGGGGAGGAACCACCATTCCGGAACCGGATGCGGATTGGGAATGCCCCAGTCGCCATCTCCGGAAAGTTGACAGCCGATACGGCCTACGGCATACCCGACGATGAGGGCAGGGGCGGTGGCATCCAGCATATGCAAGCCGGGAATCTTCTTCCAGCGGATATAGGTGTACACCCCGATAAAGCCCATGATGAGGCCACCGAAGATGTTCAGCCCCGATCCGGAAAAGATCTGGCCCATGGGGTCAGCCATCAAGGCGGCTGGGTCCTCCAGGATGGAAAACAGTTTGGACCCACCCACGCCGGAGATACCGGCGATCATGGCGATATCCCAGACGCGATCATGTGGCCACACCATGACCGTTTTCGTTTCGCCGGTCGATTTGGGATTCATCCGCAACCAGAGCTTCCAGCCACCGAAGAGGGCCAGACCGATCACCCCCCCGAGCAGACTCCCTTTTGAGGAAAGGATGACACTGGCGGCATCGTCCTGGAAAGCGGCGGCATGTTGCCAGGCATAGAGCCCCTTGAATCCGATGGCAAAGCCAAAGACTGCATTCCAGATCACGTCCGACCAGGAAGGAGGTGCCCCTATAGTAGAGGTTTCGGGGATGGGATGAAAGAGACCTTCCTCTCCTTTTCGCTTCAATTCCATTGACAGGAACCGGGCACTGACCAGAAAGGCAATGGCGAGGAAAAGGCCAAATGTCTGGATGACCGAAAGGAAATTGTCGGGTCCCCAACCCGTAAGGGCATGGACGAGGTAACTGAGATTTGGATACATAGCGGGGTAAATTTAGTAATTGCCGGATAAGGTGAACCATCACTTTTTGCCCTTCTGCAGGCAACTCTTTTCAAAGAGGCTGCATCAATGAATTGAAATACCTAAATTTATCTGAACCAAATGGAGTTGTTCTCCATACCGGATACGTCCGGTGGGTGTGATCATTCCCTCATTCTCAAATCTGGATCATGGATCGAAGGTCAACGTTGCAGCTCCTCTTTTCGGGGCGAAAAACATCGAACAAATCAACGATAAGGAATCAAACGGCAACCGCAGGTGGAACGTTGGCACCGTATACCGGGACCTGGGACCGCAGCGCTGCGGCACACTTGCTGAGACGGACCACCTTTGGTCCCACCCAGGGAGAGATTGATCAATCAGTTCAGAACGGTTTGTCCTGGACGCTGAACCAATTGTTCAAGAAGGACCCGTTGCCAACGCCTCCCATCAATTACTACTTTGCTGATGATCCCAATGTGCCCATTGGGAATACCTGGGTCGATTCACCCTATGATGCTTCTGTCAACCTGAAAGGGTACAGGATCAATTCCCTGTATGCCTGGACGGTGGGGATCATGCTCGGTGGTGGATTGCGACTTCGCGAAAAGATGACCCTCTTCTGGCACAACCATTTTGTCACTGGCCGGATCGAGGTGAATGACCCCAAGTTCCAATACGTCTACATTTCACTCTTGCGGGATAATGCCCTGGGAAATTTCAGGGAACTAGCCAAGAAGATCACTATCGACCCTTCGATGTTGCGATACCTCAACGGGAATCAGAGCACTGCAGCAAAGCCCAATGAGAATTACGCCCGGGAGGTGATGGAACTCTTTACCATTGGCAAAGGCCCTCAGGTCGGCCCTGGCGATTATACCAACTATACGGAAGATGATGTACTGGCATTGGCCAGGGTCTTCACCGGGTGGCGTGATCGGGGATTCAATTCCCAGACACCAGGTGTACCAGTTGAATCCTATTATACGGATGGACGCCATGATAAGTCCAGCAAGCAATTGTCACATCGGTTCAACAATGCGGTCATCCCCAATATGGGTGACCAGGAATACAGTCATGCGATCGATGTGATCTTCGAACAGGATGAATGTGCCCGGCATATCTGTCGCAAGCTGTACCGCTGGTTTGTCTATTACGAGATCGATGCGGACATCGAGGCCAATGTGATCGAGCCGATGGCTCAGACACTGATCCAGCATGATTATGACATCTCCTGGCCGCTCTTTGAATTGCTGGGCAGTGAGCATTTCTACGAGGACTGTATCCGGGGCGCCATGATCAAACATCCGGTGGATTATGTCATGACCATGCTTCGGCAGGGAGGCTGGTTCCCCGGAGATGATGTGAACACCAAATACCGGTGGTGGCGCCTGGTCTTCAACAACTTCACCCTCCTGCAGATGCCTTATTATGCACCGCCCAGCGTGGCGGGCTGGAAGGCCTGGTATCAGGAGCCTTCCTGGTATCAGGGATGGTTGAATTCGGTGACCCTGCCCATCCGGGCAACGGTGGCCAAGACCATGACCAATCGGGGTCTGAAACTGGGGAACCTGTATGCACCCCTTCCTTTGCTGGAATGGGTAGCATCCCTGGATGATCCCTTTGATCCGATCGCATTGATCGATGAACTGTCACTCCAACTGTTCCCAAGGGGCGTTTCAGAAAATAAAAAAGCCTACCTGCTGGAAGTCCTGTTGCCGGGATTGCCCGAATACGAATGGACCATTGAATATGGTGATCATCTGGCTAATCCGAACGATGAGGAATTGGCCAAGGCTGTGCTCAACAAGTTGAGCAATCTGATCGCTACCATGATGCAGATGCCCGAATATCAACTCAGCTGATCATCCCTGAAAAATCAACTCTGATGAAAAGAAGAACATTTCTCCAGCATACCTCTACAGCAGCAGTGACGCTGCCTCTGTTTTTGAATGGAAACAAGCTCTCTGCCTTTACCCAACACAACCTCTTCAAGGGGATGGATCCGGATTCAGACAAGGTCCTGGTCCTGATCCAGATGAACGGGGGTAACGACGGGTTGAATATGGTCTTGCCCCTCGACCAGTACAGCAATCTCTTCCTGGCCCGTGAAAATATTCTCATTCCGGAAACATCCGCATTGAAACTGACAGACAAGACGGGTTTGCATCCCGTCATGACGGGTCTGCACCAGGCCTATCAGGATGGCCAGCTGGCCGTATTCCAAGGGGTGGGTTATCCCAACCAGAACCGCTCGCATTTTCGATCAACGGATATCTGGCAAAGTGCGTCTGCCGCCAACGAGGTCATCAATACCGGCTGGATGGGTCGCCACTTTGACAGCATTACGGATGGCTATCCGGAAGGATATCCCAACAATCAATATCCGGATCCATTTGCGATCACGATCGGATCGACCGTCTCGGAAACCTGCCAGGGAATTGGATCCAACTATTCGTTGGCCGTAACCAATCCGTTTGGATTGTCGCCCTTGCTGGAGGATGATGACGTGACCTCTGATCCGACGCAGTGTTATGGAAAGGAGCTCTCTTTTGTCCGCACTTCCATCGCTCAGACCAATGCCTACTCTGAGGTCATAACGCAGGCCGCAGAAGCAGGCGCCAATATGGTGGAATACCCTTCTGATAATAATCTGGCCGGTCAACTGAAAACGATCGCCCTGTTGATTTCAGGCGGGTTGAAAACGAGAGTGTTCATCGCCAATATCGGCGGTTTTGACACTCACGCCAACCAGGTGGATGTCAGCGACACCACCTCCGGCGGGCATGCCACCTTGCTCAATCGGCTTTCCGAAGCCATCGCACTCTTCCAGCAGGACCTGATCGCGCAGAAACTGGATCAACGGGTGGTGGGGATGACCTTCTCCGAATTCGGAAGACGGATCAAATCCAACGGGGCCAATGGAACGGACCATGGATCCGCGGCCCCCTTATTTGTCTTCGGTTCCTGTGTGAACAGCAGGATCTTCGGACAAAATCCAACCATTACCGATGATGTGAGCAATTCGGAAGGCGTGGCCATGCAATATGATTTTCGGTCCATTTACGGGTCATTGCTCAACCAGTGGTTTGGTGTCCCGACTGCCGATGTAAAGGCCCTTCTGAATGATGCCTATTCAGAAATTCCACTGATCAGGGGTTGTGAAAACAAAGAGTATGAGCTGGATCCGGATTATGCTGATCCTGTCGATAATCCATTTGACAACAGTCCGAATCCGTTTACCGGAAGTACCCAGATCAGCTTTATGAGCATGGGTGAGCGGGTTCACCTGAGTGTGATGAACAGTGGTGGTTATACGGTGAAAGTATTGGTGGATCGTTATATGGATCCGGGGAATTATACGGTCACCTTTGATGCGTCCAATCTGCCGAAAGGCAATTATTTTGCCTATCTCCGGACACCGAAGCGTCAGCAATCCAAGACCATGATCATGCAACGTTGATCCTTGGTTTGAAATAAAATTTGAAAAGCCGGCTCATCTTTCATGAGTCGGCTTTTTGTTTTTCGGATCACTCTGCATTTGATAAGAGTCAACTCGGTTTGAAAATCCCAATATTAGATTGGGTTGGTTCGGGTGTCTGACCTGAACCCCTTATGTCTGCGGCGTCTCACCGCATCCTGTGGCACACTTTTCCTATTCAGGAAAGGGTACAGCTAACTGCCTCCGGCAGTTAAAATGCCGGGGGGTAATTGACCCGAGGTTTAATAATTTGGTGCAAACGTTTCGCCGTTTAACGTTCAAGGAGGGCTGACAAGTCAGCCCTCTGTTCAAGGTTCAACGTTTATTTCCTTGAACATTGAACCCAGACGATCCCACAGAAGTGGCCCCGAGATCTCGGGGTGGATCCAGACTACCACCCAAGGTGGTACGTCCGGACAGCCAGGCGTTTACACCAGGTCGGTTTGAAAATCCCAATATTAAATTGGGTTGGTTCGGGTGTCTCACCTGAACCTGCTATGGATGCGGTGTCTCACCGCATCCTGTGGAACGCTTTTTATTTTCAGATAAGAATGCGGCTAAAGCCGATTCTTCGTCTTCCTGATCCCCTCGGCTGATTGCTTCCTGCTGCTGAAAAAGCCGGAAGCGATAAACTCATCCAAGGATGACAACTTCTGATCGTAAGGGGCGGATGGTAAAATCCTGAACGTGTACCTTCGCACCATGGAATGGAAGACCACCATTGGAACGGATCTCGATCAGGCGGCCAGCTGGCTTCGCCAGGGAGAGCTGGTGGCTATTCCTACGGAAACGGTTTATGGACTGGCCGGGAATGCCCTGGATGAACAGGCGGTTGTCAAGATTTTTGAGACCAAGGAGCGCCCCCTGTACAATCCATTGATCATCCATGTGGCTCATGCAGAACAGGCCAGATCACTGGTCCTGGATTGGGACGATCAGGTCCAGGCCCTGATGGATGCATTCTGGCCCGGACCGCTTACCCTGTTGCTGGAGCGGTCTCCAGCTGTTCCGGACCTGGTTTGTGCCGGATTGTCCCGAGTGGCCCTGCGTATGCCGGATCATCCCCTTACGCTGGACCTGATCAAACGATGTGACTTTCCCCTTGCTGCGCCCAGTGCCAACCTTTTCGGACGGATCAGCCCGACTACTGCTGCACATGTGTTCAGTCAGCTGAACCATCGTATTCCCTATATTCTGGACGGTGGTCCCTGTCGCGTCGGGGTCGAATCCACCATTGTCGGAAAAGAGGCAAATGAATGGAAGATCTATCGGGCTGGTGGAGTCACCCGAGCGGAGTTGGAACCCATTATTGGAAAGGTGAAAAAGGTCAACCCGGCAGACAGACCTGATGCCCCGGGGATGCTGCCCTGGCATTATGCGCCGCGTACTCCGCTGACCCTGGGCGGGTCTGCAGAAAATCCCGCCGATCGGATCGGGTGGCTGCGTTTTTCAAGTCTCGGTCCCGGAATTCCCGGGGAACGACAATTTGTCCTTGCCCCGGATGGCGATCTGCATACGGCCGCTCGCAGGCTCTATGCCGGCCTTCATGAACTGGATGCCCTGGGGCTGGACCAACTGATCGCTGAGCCCGTCCCGAACAAGGGGATCGGCCGGGCGATCAATGATCGATTGAAACGCGCAGCTGCAACCCGGCAGGGTTGAGTCCTGACCCTGCCGTGCAGTCATGAATGACGACAAATCCGGACGCAGGTGCAAGGGACGCTCCGTTTTCCGAAACGGGAGACACGGATCAGGATCAGGTGGCATCAATTCTTTGGGGTATCCTTCCGCAACCTTCCCCTTCTTCTCTACCTTAGCCCGATGAAGTATTCCCTTTTGTCTGTGCTGTTCTTTGTGGTTGGGTCCACAGCGGTTGCACAAACGGGGACCATCGATGAACTGGTCTCCTGGATGACGGGTACCTTTTCCAGTACCGTTCAGGCCGAACAGGACAGCGACTATTATGCGATCTCCCTGGTGATGACCCCCGTCTGGCAGGAACGCTACCCGGGACAACACTGGCTGTATGTGGAACAGGCCCTGGTATCCAGGATGGACAAGCCCTATCGCCAGCGGATCTACCAGGTGGAAGCCCTGCTGGACGGGAGGTTTCGCAGTGCGGTCTATCTTCTCCCGGACGAAGAGGCTTCCATCGGGAAGTATGCGGATCCCCCCTTTTTTGATCAATGGGAGCCGGAGGACCTCGATCTTCGGGAAGGGTGTGCAGTTTATCTGACCCTGGTCGATGGATCATATACCGGTGCAACGAAGGGGCAGGATTGCCAGAGCAGCCTTCGGGGTGCTCGCTTCGCATCTTCCATGGTGACTATTTCCCGGGATCGGATCATCAGTTGGGACCAGGGTTTTGATGCCGCAGGAACACAGGTCTGGGGAGCAGAGAAGGGGGGATATGTGTTTGATCGTTATTGATCCAGTTTTTGAAACAGAGTTGATTTGAGTCGGATTCTTCTGTATGGCTTTATCCTGCCGTTATCCTGGTTACCAATGCCTGTGGTATACTGGATATCAGACCTGTTGTGTTTTTTCATCTATCGGGTAGCGGGGTATCGCACAAAAGTGGTCCGCCAGAATCTGACCCGATCATTTCCGGAAAAACCGATCGCAGAGATCAGGGAGATCGAGCGCAATTTCTATACGCATCTGTCTGACTTGATCATGGAATCGGTCAAGCAGTTTTCGATCAGCGAAGAGGAGGTCCGGCAGAAGGTGAAAGTGGTCAATCCCGAACTGTTGATCGAGCTGGGTAAAACACATCCACGCATCATTGTCGCCGCGGGACATTATGGCAACTGGGAGTTGACCTCAGTGGCGTTGGGCATGAATCAGGCGTTTACGGTCCAGGGCGTGTACACACCACTCAAGGATGCATTCCTGGACAAAAAGCTGATGGCCTCGCGAGAGCGATACGGGATGCGCATGTTATCCAGACGAGATATTAAAATGCATCTTTCAAAAGCCCCGGACCATCCGGAAGTCCTCCTGTTTGCCACCGATCAAACGCCATCGAATGAACGCAAATGTTACTGGATGGACTTTTTGGGACAGGAAACGCCGGTCTTTTTCGGTGCAGAAAAGTTTGCGGTCGAAAATGGCTATCCCGTGGTATTCGGGCGGATCACCAAGTCCCGACGCGGCTATTATGAATTGAGCTTTGAACTCCTGGAAGAGCATTCTGCACAAGCACCCTATGGCTGGATCACGGAGCAGCACACGCGGGCACTGGAAGAGGAGATCCGGGCCTATCCGGCTCATTGGCTGTGGACCCACAAGCGGTGGAAGAAGACCCGGCCTGCAGATATGCCCCTGTACGGTCAGCAAACGAGCAGTGACCGGACTGGAAACAGTCCCGGTCAGTAAGTGGTCCTCAAGCTCGATAACAACATCGGGATCACACCCGTTCGACCTGAATCCGGGCCGTCACCTCATCACTGAGTTCCACTTCAACACCATCGGGCAGCTCGGGAACAACCGAAATATTGTCGGCCAGGGTTTCCTGCTGAATATGGGTGCCAAACTGGTCGATCGCCTGCTGCAGATCAGCTTGTTGCTGAATCGAAATCCGGATGCGGTCCGTGACTTCGAAATCCTGCTCCTTCCGCTGATTCTGAATGCGATTCACCAGATCCCTGGCGATCCCTTCCGCACGAAGCTCCGGCGTCAGGTTGACATCAAGGGCCACGGTCAATCCCTCTTCACTGGCGGTCTTCCATCCGGGTAGATCTTCCGTGGTGATGACCAGATCTTCGGAGGTGATCGCATATTCTTCACCTTCGATCGTGATCTGGACACTGCCCTCCGCTTCCAGACTGTTGATCTGGTCATTCGTGAAGGTGGCGATCTGTCCGGCCGCTGCTTTCATGTGTTTCCCCAGGCGTTTTCCCAGGGTCTTGAAATTCGCTTTCGCCTGCTTGATCAGCAAGCCATCTGCATCGGTGATGTATTCGATCTCCTTGACATTGATCTCGGACAGGATGAGGTCTTTTGCACCGTCCACCTGGCGGATAAACGAACTGTCCAGTACGGGGAGCAGGATCTTCTGAAGGGGGAGGCGGACCCGGAGTTTTTCCCGTTTCCGGATGCTGAGTGCCAGGGAACAGATCCGTTGTGCATATTCCATGCGTGTCTCCAGTTCATGGTCGATGTGGGAGGCATCTTCCCGGACCAGATCGGTCAGGTGGACACTTTCAGGAGCAGTCGAGTCCTGTCCCTGCGGGGAGACCACGAGGTTGCGATATAGCCAATCACTGAAAAAGGGTGCGGCAGGTGCAGAGAGCTGTGAGACCACCTGCAAGCACTCGAACAGGGTCTGATAGGCCGACAACTTGTCGGTATTCATTTCTCCACGCCAGAACCTGCGTCGGGCCAGTCGAACATACCAGTTGCTCAGATTCCGATCGACAAAATTCTCCAGGGCTCGAAGGGCCTTGGTCGGCTCGTAGTCATCGAAATGCGAGCGCACATCGTGGACCAGGCTGTAGAGTTTGGACAGGATCCACCGGTCCAGTTCCGGGCGGTCACTGAGTGGAACCTGGTCTTTGTCGGACATGACAAATCCGTCCAGGTTGGCATACAGGGCAAAGAAATTATAGGTATTGAAGAGGGTGCCAAAATATTTATTCCGGACCTCGACCAGGCCTCCTTCATCAAACTTCAGGTTTTCCCAGGGATCAGCGTTGGCCATCATGTACCACCGTGTCGCATCAGCACCATGTGCTGCGATGGTGATAAACGGATCCACTACGTTCCCTTTGGATTTGGACATTTTGTTGCCATCCTTATCCAGGACCAGCCCGTTGGAAACCACATTTTTATAGGCCACGGAGTCAAAGCACATGGTGGCAATGGCATGCAGGGTGTAGAACCATCCACGTGTCTGGTCGACGCCCTCGGCGATGAAGTCGGCGGGGTAATTTCGCTGGAAGGCTTCCTGGTTTTCGAAGGGATAGTGCCACTGGGCATAGGGCATGGACCCGGAATCAAACCAGACATCGATGAGGTCCAGCTCCCGCTTCATGGGCCGGCCGTCATGGCTGACCAGGACGATCTCATCAATGTAGGGACGATGGAGATCCTTGGGGAGGCTTTGGTCCAGATGCAGCACCTTGTTGGCCATGTCGATCTCCCTGGAAAGTTCTTCCATGGAGCCGATGCATTTTTCCAGGTCCCCATCGGTGGTCCGCCAGATCGGCAATGGGATTCCCCAATAGCGTGTCCGGGACAGGTTCCAGTCCTGGAGGTTGTCCAGCCATACGCCAAATCGTCCGGTACCGGTGTGGGCGGGTTTCCAGTTGATGGTCCGGTTCAATTCCGCCATCCGTTCCTTTGCCGCAGATGCCCGGATAAACCAGGAGTCCAGGGGATAGTAAAGAACAGGCTTGTCTGTTCTCCAGCAATGGGGGTAGTTGTGCTTGTACTTTTCGATCTTGAAGGCCTTGTCTTCATCCTTCAGATGCAGGGCGATCAGCAGGTCGGTGGGTTTGAAGTCCTTCTGATTGCGGACCTCGTCCGGGTAGTATTCAGGTTTGACAAACATCCCGGCGAAGAGGCCCATGTCCGGCACGAATTTTCCCTGACGGTCCACCAGGGGTTGGATCACCCCGTGTTCGTCGGGGATGCCAATGAAGGGGATATTGTTGGCCACGCAGGCCCGGAAGTCATCGGCACCAAAATAGGGAGCGGTATGGACCACGCCGGTGCCATCCTCGGTGGTGACAAAATCACCGGTGATCACCCGGAATCCTCTTTCTTCCAGATCGGGGCTGGTGACAAAGGGCATCAGCTGGTGGTAGAACAATCCGTCCAGGTCTTTCCCGGTGAAGGTTTCCCGGACGGTATATGGAAGGATCTTATCCGTGGTGCTGTATCCGTCTATGGCCAGACCTTCTCCTGCAGGATCAAAGTAGGCAGACAAACGGTCTTGTGCCAGGATCACACTCATCGGTGTGCCGGTGTACGGGCTCACGGTGTTGACCTTGACATAGTTGATCCGGGCACCAACCGTGAGGGCGACGTTGCTGGGCAGGGTCCAGGGTGTGGTGGTCCAGGCCAGAATGCGGACATCTTCCTGTTCATCTGCAAAGAGGAATGCAGACGCCTCGTTACGTCTGACTTTGAACATGGCAATGGCCGAAATATCCGTCACTTCCTTGTAGCAGCCGGGCAGATTGAGCTCGTGCGAACTGAGTCCCGTACCCGCTGCCGGACTGAAGGGTTGTATGGTAAAACCTTTGTAGAGGTAAGAGTCGCCGGCCTGGGTCCGCTTGTCATATAAGGTCCGAAGCAGGTGCCAGCAGGATTCAATGTAATTGTTGTCAAAGGTGATATAGGGATTGTCCAGATCGACCCAGTAGCCCATCTTGCGGGTAATATCATCCCACAGGTCCTTGTATCGAAGCACCGTACTGCGACAGGCCGCATTGTAGTCATCTACGCTGATCGACTTGCCAATATCCTCTTTGGTGATGCCCAGTTCCTTTTCGACCTGCAGTTCGACCGGCAGTCCGTGTGTATCCCAACCGCCTTTGCGTTCCACCCGAAAGCCCTTGAGGGTGTTATACCGGCAGAAGAGATCCTTGACCGTGCGCGCCATCACGTGGTGAATGCCCGGCTTGCCGTTGGCGCTGGGGGGCCCTTCATAGAAGACATAGGACTGCTCCGGGTCTCGTTGTTCGACAGACTTTTTGAAGGTATCCGCCTGATTCCAGAAGGACTGGATCTCCTGATCGATATCCGGCAGGTGGAGTTGTTTGAATTCGCGATAGCGGGGCTGTGCCATAAGGATGGAGGTCGTACTTTTCAAAACGAAGGTGCAAAGTTAAGGGGTTTGTGCTAGAGATGGAGGATTGGGGAAATTTGGGACGAGGAGACTTTGGGGACCGTGAGACGGAGAGAAAGGCGGAAGGTGGAAGGTGGAAGGCGGAAATTTGAGATTGTGTGGAAGCGTGACCGGGACGGCCAGCAAGTGTTTTATAGGGGTGACTTTAGTCGCCCGTGAAGAAAGGGAATGAAGCCTGCCAAGGGGAAAGCGGGAGAGACTGTGAGACCGTGAGACGATGTGACTGTGAGACAGAGAGATAAGTGGGAAGGCGGAAAGTGGAAGGCGGAAATTTGAGACGGGGCGACATTGGGACGGGGAGACGG